>DAIUEL010000099.1:0-9758 GCA_036845145.1 Rhodanobacteraceae bacterium
GACGAATTCTGGGGCAAGGCCACGTTCTGGTTCTGGCTGGTCGGCTTCTGGGTCGCGTTCGGCCCGCTGTACGTGCTCGGCCTGATGGGCGTCACGCGTCGCCTCAGCCACTTCGATGATCCGAGTTTGCAGCCGTACTTCATCGTCGCCGCGTTCGGCGCGTTCCTCATCGCGCTCGGCATCCTCACCTTCATCATCCAGATCTACGTGAGCATCCGCCGGCGCAAGGAGTACGCGGTGGACGGCGACCCGTGGGACGGCCGCACACTGGAGTGGTCCACCAGTTCGCCGCCGCCCGATTACAACTACGCGTTCATCCCGGTCGTGCACCATCGCGACGCGTGGGCGACGATGAAGAACCTCGGCTTCGCGCGTCCGCAAGGCGGCTACAACGACATCCACATGCCGAAGAACACCGCCACGGGCGTGATCGTCGGCGCGCTGTCGTTCGCCTGCGCGTTCGGGCTGACCTGGTACATCTGGTGGCTGGCGGCGCTGTCGCTGCTGGGCGTGATCATCGTGAGCATCGTCCACAGCTTCGATTACCACCAGCACCACCACATTCTTGCCGAAGAAGTGGGTCGCTTCGAGTCCGGCAGCAATCAAGCGGCAGCACAGGGCACCAACGCATGAACACCACCGCCATCGACACCGCGCCGCCGGCACCGTCCGACTACTACAGCCTGACGGAAGCGCCGCCGCGCAACGGAACCCTGCTCGGGTTCTGGATTTACCTGATGAGCGACTGCTTCATCTTCGCATCGCTGTTCGCGTGCTACGCGGTGCTCGGCACCGAATACGCGGGCGGCCCGACCGGCGCCGACGTGCTCGACCTGCCCGGCCTCGCGGTGAACACCGCGTTGCTGCTGGTGTCGTCGGTGGTGTTCGGCTTCGCGATGCTGGAGATGCAGCGCCTGAGGAAAGGCGCGATGCTCGGCTGGCTGGCGCTCGCCGGGTCGCTGGCCGCGGTGTTCGTCTCGCTCGAGATCCGCGAATTCCTGATAATGATCGCCGACGGCGCGGGCCCCGGCCGCAGCGCGTTCCTGTCCTCGTTCTTCACGCTGGTCGCCACGCACGGCCTGCACGTCACGCTGGGCATCCTGTGGCTGATCGTGCTGATGGTGCAGACGGTCAAGTTCGGGCTCAACGAAGACAATGTGCGCCGCATGCGCTGCCTCAGCATGTTCTGGCATTTCCTCGACCTCGTGTGGGTCGGCGTTTTCAGCTACGTCTATCTGGTGGGAGTGGTGCGATGAACCAGCCTTCGCCCGGTCACGCGGTGCCGCACGACGGCCGCGATCCGATGCATGAACACCAGGGCAGCCTGCGCGACTACCTGACCGGCTTCGTGCTGGCCGCGATCCTGACGGTGATCCCGTTCTGGCTGGTGATGGGCAACGTGATCGCCAACAAGCAGTTGCTGATCCTGATCATCCTGGTCCTGGCGGTCGTGCAGATCTTCGTGCACATCGTGTACTTCCTGCACCTCGATACGCGCTCGGAAGCCGGCTGGAACATGATGGCGTTCATCTTCACCGCCGTGCTGGTGATCATCGTGCTCGGCGCATCCATCTGGGTCATGTACAACGAAAACGTGAACATGATGCCGATGTCACCGCAGTACCAGCAGCAGCAGCCGATCAGCCACCAGCCGACCGGCAGTCAGCCGCGGTAAAGCCGGGTCATCGTCACACCGGATGAACCCGCGATGCAGGTCGCCAAAGGTCGGAGTGCTCATGTAGGTTGGTGCTGAGCGCAGCGAGCCCAACGCGGATCGCCACTCATCCCGCACGCCGCCGACTCGACGGAACGACGAGCAAGATGCGAGTCTCTTCGAATATTCGCACGCCACCGCCAAAGCAACGCACAGGACCCATCAAGTTCATCGTCGGGATGATGGTGCTGGCGGGCGTGTTCGTCGGCCTGATCCTGCTTGGCAACTGGCAGGTGCGCCGCTATCACCTCAAATTGAAAATCGCGCACGACATCGCCACGCGCGTGCACGCACCGCCGGTCGATTCGCCCGGCCCGGCACAATGGCCGCGCATCGCCGACGGCGACCTTCAATACCTGCACGTCACGTTGCACGGCCGCTTCATCGGCAGCCAGACGCTGGTGCGTGGATCGAGCTCGAAGGGCTACGGCTATTGGGCGATGGCGCCGCTGCGTACCGATCGCGGTTTCATCGTGTTGGTCAACCGTGGTTACGTCGCGCCGGAACCTTCCGGGATGCCCGCCACCGCAAAGATCGAGCCACCCCAGGGCGAGGTGACGCTGACCGGCCTGCTGCGCCTCACCGAGCCGCGCGGCGGTTTCCTGCGCCACAACCAGCCGGAAAAGGATCTGTGGTATTCGCGCGATGTCGCCGCGATCGCAGCCGCCGCTCATTTGCCTGCCGATCAGGTCGCGCCGTATTTCGTCGACGCCGAAGCATCAACGGCCAATACCGCCGCCCCGAATTGGCCCATGCCCGGACTCACCAGCATCCACCTCTACAACCACAGCTTCGGCTACGCCGTCACGTGGTATCTGCTCGCACTGGGGACCCTGCTGGCGATGGGCGTCGTGATTCGCCACGAAATGCCATCGCGAGATTGACGCTTCGACGGCCCCTCCCGACCTGCAGGAGCCGTCGCCGAGAGCAAAGCCGCCGTGCCCTTCCTGCAAGGCGGATACTTGTCCGAGGTGGGTTTGCCGCGCCAATTTCCGCAGCCGGAGTGCCGGTGGCGAGCGCGACGCCGAGCGATCAGAATCCCGATGCAGGCTCTTGATGGTCATGACCCGGTGCAGCGCGAACTGCGCCAGCAGCGACCCTCGAGACTTTGAACCGTGCCGCCATCCCCGCATTGCGTTAGCCATTTGACCCCGTTCCTCCTGCCGGTGCGAACATGGCATAGTTGCCGGAGGACCGACTTTTGCAGCGCCCGGAAGCGCACGCCCATGGATCCCTTTGCTGTCCCAGCCGATCTCTTGACGCAGCCGTTATTGCTCGTTTCGACGAACGGGATGATCCAGGCATGCAATGTCGCGTTCGCGTCCAGCATCGGAGCGAATTCGGAAGCGCTGCGTAATGTGGATTTGGCTTCGATTGCGGAAACTGACCGCAACCTGCTCGAGTATCTGACGGCTTGCGCGCATGGGCAAACGTCGCCTGCGAGACTCACCTTCAGGTACAAAGGGGCGATAGCCGTTTACAGCGCCCGTGGGGTCGCGCACAGATTGTCGAAGGGTCCTGCCCCGCGAGCGGTCCTCCTGCTGTTGAGCCGGACGGATCCCGTTTTTGGCGAGCCAACGACGCCCGGGAACATGGATGCCACGCAAGGCGGGCCGACCGAAGCTTCCCTGCGGCATGAGCGCGACGTCCTCGAGGTCACGCTCGCGAGCATCGGCGATGGCGTGATCGTCACGGATGCAGCAGGCCGCGTGACATTCCTGAATCCTGTCGCCGAACAGCTCACCGGCTGGTCTTTGACCGAAGCGAAAAATGCGTCGTTTGCGGAAGTCTTCCGCATCGTTGACGAATATACCGACGCGCCGGTCGATCACCCGGTGGCCAAGGTGATCGCGTCCGGTGGAGTCGTCGGCCTGGCAAACCACACGATGCTCATCAGCCGGGACGGGCGGCGCATTCCGATCGACGACAGCGGAGCTCCCATTCGACGCGAGGGCGCACTGGTCGGAATCGTCGTCGTCTTTCGCGACATCACCGAACGCAGGCGTGCCGAGCGTGAGCAGGCCAGGCTCGCGGCCATCGTGGACGGATCGGATGATGCCATCGCGAGCAAGACGCTCGACAGCATCGTGACGTCCTGGAATCCGGCCGCGACGCGCCTTTTCGGATACAAGCCTGAAGAAATCATCGGCAAATCCATCACGCTCATCATCCCGCCCGAGCGGCAAGCCGAGGAGGATTCCATCCTGGATCAGCTACGCCGCGGGGAACGCGTGGATCACTTCGAAACCGTGCGGCTTGCAAAGGACGGAACCCGCATCGACGTTTCGCTGACCATTTCCCCGATCCGGGACCCGAGCGGTGCGATCATAGGCGCCTCGAAAATCGCGCGTGACATCACCGCCCGCAAACGCTCGGAGAAGCGCCTGCAGGAAGAGATCCAGGTGCGGGAACTGTTGGGGGATGCAGCCCGGGCGGTCATCCACGGCCAACTCGACTTGCAGCGCGTCGTGCAGAGCGTCACCGACATCGCGAGAGAGATCACCGGCGCCGCGTTCGCCGCATTCTTCTACAACGTCGAGGATGAACGCGGCGAATCGTATCGGCTGTACACGATCTCCGGGGCGCCGTTCGAGGCGTTCTCCAAATTTCCCCAGCCCCGCAACACGGCGGTGTTCGGGCCGGCATTCCGCGGTGAGGCCAACGTGCGCAGTGGCGACATCACGGCCGATCCGCGCTACGGCCACAACCCGCCCTATCACGGCATGCCCGAGGGACATCTGCCCGTTCGAAGCTACCTTGCGGTACCCGTGAAGGCAGCTTCCGGCGAGGTCCTGGGGGCCCTTTTCTTCGGCCACCCGGAACCGGACGTATTCACCGAACGGGCCGAGCGACTCGTCACCGCGGTGGCGGCCCAGGCGGCGGTCGCCGTCGAGAGCGCGCGCTCGCACCAGGCCCTGAAACGGGAGATCGACCAGCGCAAGCAGGCGGAGCAGGCGCTCTACCTGGTCAATCGGCAAAAGGATGAGTTTCTGGCGATGCTTGCGCACGAGCTCAGGAATCCGCTCGCTCCAATCCGAAATGCAACGGAGCTCCTGTCCCATATGCTCGCGAACGATGCCGATGCCCAAGTGGCCCTTGGCATGATCAAGCGCCAGGGCGTGCAGTTGTCGCGGCTGGTGGACGACCTGCTGGATGTTTCCCGCGTCACGACCGGCAGGATCCAGCTCGAATACAAGACGATCGATCTCGCCACCGTGATCGCCCAGGCGCTGGAAACCGTTGAGGCACAAATCCGCGAAAAGCGGCACAGGGTCTCCATTACGGCCTTCTACGAGCCGTTGTACGTGGAGGGCGATTTTGCGCGACTGGTCCAGTGCGCAAGCAACATCCTCGCGAACGCCACCAAGTACACGGAACCTGGTGGGGAGATCTGGATCCGTACCCGTGGGGACAGGGACAGCGCCTTCATCGAAATTTCCGACACGGGCGCCGGCATCCCGCCGGAGCTGCTTCCACAAATCTTCGACCTGTTTGTGCAGAGCGATCGCACCCTCGATCGTGCCCAAGGCGGCTTGGGGGTCGGACTGGCAGTGGTCAAACGTCTGATCGAAATGCACAAAGGTGAGGTCTCCGCACGCAGCGATGGGCTCGGGCGAGGATCGACATTCGAGATGCGACTGCCTCGGGTCGCACGCCCGGCTCCCACGCCCGCTGTCGGAGAGCAGTTCAAATCGGAGCCACGGCGCGTGTTGATCGTCGATGACAATACGGATGCAGCAGACTCGCTCGGACTGCTCCTGAAGTTCGAAGGGCATGAGACACACGTGGTGTACAGCGCAAAGGAGGCACTCGCGAGCATGGAGTCATTCAATCCAGAGGTGGCGTTGCTCGACATCGGCCTGCCCGACATAAATGGATACGACTTGGCTCGTCAGATACGCAAGATGCCGCAAATCAAGGGCCTGCGGCTGATTGCACTCACCGGCTATGGGCAGAATGAAGATCAGCAACGGGCTCGAGCGGCTGGCTTTGACGATCACCTCGTCAAGCCCGTTGCCCTTTCGGCCGTGATACGTGCGATCGCCGGAGGATCCCGGGGCGGCCCGGGAAGCCACGGCAATAGTCGCACCTGAAAGCTGCCATCAAGGGGATATTCGCAGGCGCCTCTCGAATGCATCTCCGCCGAGCAGGCGATTGCATGCAGGATGCCGATTGGCGGCGTGGCCCGGTTGGCGCAGCTTTACACCATCTGCGTGAAGACGCTCACTAGGAGCGCCGGGAAACCAGACGGGTGATCTCGGCCGACAGTTGCTGCTGGGTATAAGGTTTGGCGATGCGGGGAAGCTCGAAGGGCTGGGCGCCCTGGAGCTCGGCGTAACCGGTCGCCAGCAGGATCGGCAGCTTCGGATGCTGCTTGCGAAGGGCGACAGCGAGATCCATGCCTGTCATTCCCGGCATCGCGTAGTCGGTCACCACGATGTCAGGAGCAAGGCCATCCTGCATCAGGACGAGCGCTTCCTCGCCCGAGTGCGCCTCGGCGACGCGGTGGCCCAGGTCTTCCAACAGGGCAGCCGTGCTGTTGGCAATCAACGCGTCGTCGTCCACCAGCAGTACCGTGGCGGGTGCTGCTTCGATTTCGATGGGTGCGGCTAGCGCCAAGGGCGCCGGGGCGCTTCCGGCCGCCGGCAACCACAGGTCCGCGCAGGTGCCCTTGCCCGGGCTGCTGTGCAGGCGGAACGCGCCACCGGATTGCTCGGCGAGCCCATGTACCATTGAAAGGCCCAATCCCGTGCCCTTGCCGGCGCCCTTGGTGGAAAAGAACGGCTCGACCGCCCGGGTCAGCGTTGTCGCGTCCATCCCCGCGCCGGTGTCTTGTACCGAAAGCCGCACGTATTCGCCGGGTTCCAGCTCCGGTGGCTCGCCGTTTGCCACGCAACGTTGCATCGCGATCGTCAGGGTACCGCCGGAAAGCATGGCGTCCCGTGCGTTGACCGCAAGGTTCAGGAGTGCCATCTCGAGCTGATTGGGATCGACGTTGACGCTGGGCAAGGGCTCGTCGGCACGAATTTCAATATGGGTCAGCGGACCGACCGATCGGGCGATCAGGTCGTGCATGTCCCGGACGAGGCTGTGGACGTCGGTCGCGCGCGACTGCAGCTCCTGCTTGCGGGCGAAGGCCAGCAGCCTCTGCGTCAAGGTGGCGCCGCGCCGTGCCCCTTCCATGGCGCCATGCAGCAGTCTCGCCTGGCGTGGATCATGATCGATTTTTTTGGCCAGCAATTCCAGATTGCCAATGACCGCCATGAGCAGGTTGTTGAAATCGTGGGCGACTCCACCCACCAGTTGTCCCATGGTTTCCAGCTTCTGCGCCTGCATGAGAGCCGCCTGCGCGCGCTCCCGGCGCCTGATTTCTTCGCGCAGCTGCTCGTTGGCCTTTTGCAGCGCCCGGGTGCGCTCTGCGATTAGATACTCCATGTCGTCGGCCGCGCGGTGCTGTGCTTCGAGATACGCGCGGGCCTCGTATTGCCGGGCACGGCCGCGTCTGGCCGACAGCACCGCTGCCTGCAGCGAGATCGCCTGCATGGGGCGTTCGAGAAAGGAGACGTTTCGGAGTTTGCCGACGATCCGCCGCCGAAACTTCGTGAACTGCGGCCCGTCGTGCTGGTTGGTCATGAAGATGAAGGGAAAGTCCGACCACGGTGGCTGGGCATTCACCCATGTGGTCAGCCGATCCATCGATTTCCCGTAAAGTGCCTCCTCGGCAACCACGGCGAGATCGGCGCCGCGGTCGAGTTGCACGAGGAGTTCGGAGACGTCGCTGCAAATACGCGAATCGAGACCAGCTTGCTTGACCAGCTTCGCGCAAGCGGCGGCGTCCCGGCCGACGGGCGCAAGGATGAGGGCGCCGGTTTCAGGCACGTCAGCTTGCCCGGCTGCCATTTTCCGGCAGCAGCGGAGTCTTGTCGCCCGTGTAGACAGGCGTGCCGGCAAAGATCCCGGTGAAACCTTTCAGCGGCGGCCCGACGCTCACCCCGCCGTGGCTCAGCCGGAATTCGCGGATCGTATGTTCGTGGCGTCCGCTGCGCTTCTTCACCACCGAAAGCGCGCGGCGCACCGAACCGTCATACTCGAAGTAACGCAGCATCAACACGGCGTCGCTGAGATAGCTGATGTCCAGCGGCGTTTCCATGGGACCGACCAGCCCGTTCTGCGCAAGCACCAGCATCGTAAGCACGCCCAGTTGGCTGAGGTAACTCAGCAACTCGTGCATTTGAAGGATGAGGAAACGCTCGTCAGGCATCGAGTTGAGATAACCGTTCAAGCTGTCGATGATGATGATTCGTGCGTTGTCCTGTTCCACCGCTTCGCGGACCCGGTGCGCGAATTCTCCTGGCGACAACTCCGCGGGATCGATCTGTTCGAGCCGGATCAGCCCCTTTTTAACTGCGTCATCGAGCGGCAAACCGAGCGTACGGGCGCGCGCTCCGATGGTGCCGCGACCTTCATCGAAGGCGAATATGGTGGCGTGTTCACCGCGATTCGCCGCCGCGATCGCATAAGTCACGGCGATGGATGATTTGCCCACGCCGGCTGCCCCGATCAGCAGCGCATTGGTGCCCCGTTCCAACCCTCCACCCAGAAGATTGTCCAGCTCCGCGTTGCCACTGGGAACGAAATCGCCCTCGAAGTCCTTGTGATGCTCTGCCGCAACCAGCCGGGGGTAGATCTGCAACCCGCCGCGTTCGATGGTGAAATCGTGAAAGCCGCCTTTGAAAGGAATGCCTCGCATCTTCACCACCCGAAGGCGCCGGCGTTCCGCACCGTAATCGATGGCCAACTGTTCGAGCAGCACCACCCCGTGCGCAATGGAGTGGAGCTGCAGATCCTTTTCGTGCGCCGTCAGGTCATCGAGCAGGATCACGGTGCACTTGCGACTCGAAAAGAAGTGTTTCAACGCAAGAACCTGGCGGCGGTACCGCAAGGGGTTTTGTGCCAGCAGCCGAAGTTCGGACAGACTGTCGATCACCACCCGCCCTGGATTGACCTCTTCGACCTTCCCGAAGATGAGCCGGCTCGTTTCCCCCAGTTCCATCTCGGCCGGCTGCAGGATGGTCAGCTCCTGGCTGGGATCGAGGGTGGTTTCGGGAGGGATGAGCTCGAAAACGGTGATTCCATCGAGCGACCATCCGTGGCGATGGGCTACCAGCTCCAGCTCACGTTCGGTTTCGGAAAGGGTGATGTAAAGCGCGGGTTCGCCGAGGCGCACGCCATCCAGAAGGAATTGCAGGGCCAAGGTGGTCTTGCCCGTTCCGGGTCGCCCTTCGTAAAGGTACATTCGTTCGGGATCGAGGCCGCCGCCGAGGATCTCGTCGAGACCGACGCTGCCGGTGGAAATTCGCAGTGGTTCAACCTCGTCCCGATTCGGCAGGTCACCTTCATGGTTGTTCATTGTCATTCCTTCGACTCGGCAAGCCCGTTCACGTGCGAACGGCCCCCACGCGGCAATTACACTAGCATCATCAGCGGACGGAGGGAGGGGCGGTCCGGACGCCCATGCGCGTCGGCCGGCTATCGGCGGGGCAGATTTACCGTCGCTCGTCTGCAACCGACGCTTTCGGGGATTTCGCGAGTTCGGTCGGATGGTTGCTCTGGGCGAAATCGGCCAGAGACAGCTCCTTTGCCTGCTACATGCGAAGAGGGATGCCTTTCGTCAACGCTTGTGGAACGTGAGTTTGCCGCCCTCGGCATCGACGCGGATGGTGTCGCCGCCGACGAACTCGCCAGCAAGGATTTTTTGCGCCAGAGGGTTTTCGAGTTGGGTCTGGATCGCGCGTTTCAGCGGGCGCGCGCCGTAGACCGGGTCGAAGCCGACGTTGCCGAGCAGCATCAGCGCGCCGTCTGAGATTTCCAGATCGATCTGCCGTTCCTGCAAGCGCTTGGCGAGGTAGTTCGTCTGCAAGCGCGCGATCTCGCGGATCTGCGACTTGTCGAGCGGATGGAACACCACGATCTCGTCAAGGCGGTTGATGAACTCGGGCCGGAAGTGCGCCTGCACCACGCCCATCACCGCGGCCTTCATCTG
>DAIUEL010000100.1:0-6866 GCA_036845145.1 Rhodanobacteraceae bacterium
ACAGACGACCTACCGCTTACAAGGCGGTTGCTCTACCAACTGAGCTATGCCGGCGTGCCGTGAAGATTATCGCAACAGGCCGCGGGTGCGAAACCGCGGTCCGGCCGCGCGCCGCATCAAAAGCAGTCGATCGGTTTCGATTGCAGATCGTTGCGGCCCGGCAGCCACGCCGACCAGTCGAACGTTGCATCGGCCGGCATGGCGTAATCGACCCAGTACGCGGGCTCGGTCTCGACACGTTGCTCGACCTTGGCGGCAAAATCGAGCGCCTGCAACTGTGCGAGCCGCTTCTCGGCGTTGGACTGGTCGTTGAACAAGCCCAGCGAAATGGTGTTCTGCGAATCACCCGCGGTCACCACGTAGTAATCGTGGATTCCCTTGGCGGCCAGGCGCCGCGCGGCGTCGAGCGCGCCCTCGCGATCCGCCGCAGCGGGCAGATACACCCAATAACCATGCGAGCGGCGCACCTGCTCCTCGCGATACTGGATGCGCGCGACGTGCGGCGACAAGGCCTGCATGGCCGCGCGCATGTCGACGGTGGTCATGAACGGGCCGAGCGAGCTGCAGGCATCGGCCGCACTGGGTGTCGTCGAGGCCGACGCGATCGACGCCTTGACCGGCGGCGCGGCACGGCGTGTTTCCGAGAGCAACTGCAATTCGGGCACGCCGGGATCGGTGGCCGGCGGCAACGTCGGTTCGGGTACGCGCCCGAACACCAGCCACGCACCTGCGCCGACGTTCAATGCCAGCAGCAGCAGGAACAGCAAGCGAACGAACATCAGTCCCATCCAACGCGGCTGTTGTGGAAAGTCAGGCCATGGATGGCCGTTCTGAAACTTCCGAGACGAGAAGCTACAAGGATTCGATGGCCTCCAACGTAGCCGCGATCATGGACGATCGCAAAATAACGCAAGCCCGTGCAGCACGGCATGTTCGAACACGCCGGCTTGAAACCCGTCGCGTGCCAGCCATTGCGCCAGTTGCGCCGACCAGCCGCCGTGCAGCCACACCGGCGCCCCGCCCGGATCGACCCGATGGCGCGCGGCGAACCATTCGACCAGTGCGCCCGCGGCAGACCAGCATCCCGCCTGCAGCGCGGCGGCGGTATCGTCGCCGCCATCGCCGGAAAACGCATCCGGATTGCTGGCGGCAATCGCGGTTTCGACGCGCAGGGCCTCCAGCATCCGGCCGGGCGACAGCGCGATCAGGCCCGCCACGTGTTCACCGCCGGCACTCACCGCGTCCAGCGTCATGGCGGTGCCGCAACCGATCACGAGGCCGGCGCCGCCGGTGCGCGCGTGCACGGCGATCATCGACAGGAAGCGATCGATGCCGAGCCGCTCCGGCTTGGCGTAGCGGTTGCCGACGCCGCAAGCACGCCGCGGCGTGCGCAGCCATTCCGTCGCCGCATCGGTCGGCAACAGCTCGCGCACGCGATCGGCAAGTTCGGCCCGCGCCACGGAAGCCACGACGACGCGCGAAGGCCGCGGCCACCGGGAGGTGAGCTGACCCATCTGCGCCGCGAAATCCGCTTGCGTCCAGTCCAACGCGCTGACGTCGACCGGTCCGCCGTGCGCCAGCCGCGCCAGCTTGGCGCGCGAGTTGCCCAGGTCCAGCAACCAGGTCTCGCCGGCGTGCGCGCTCATTCCGGCCGCACCGTGACTTCGGCGCTGTCGATCACGCGCATGCCGCCATCCGTGCGCACGCGCAACGCGCCGCGCGCATCCACACCCGCGGCGATGCCGTCGAAGGTGCCATGCGCGCCTTCGACACGAATCCTGCGTTCCACCAGTGCGTCGCGCGCCATCCACGCCTGCGCGAAGGCCGCGAATCCCGACGCATCGAATGCCTCGAGCGCCTCGACCAGGCGTGCCACCAATGCCGTCGCCAGCGCGTTTCGCGATGGCGCATCGCCGCCACACAAGCGCGCGAGGTCCGTGCACGGCCGGTCCAGCGCCGCGCGCACGCCCTCGGGCAGATGCACATTGATGCCGATGCCGATGATGGCGTGGCAAGGACCCATGAATTCGCCGCCCAGTTCGACCAGGATGCCGCCGAGTTTCGCATCGTCGTGGACCAGATCGTTGGGCCACTTCAGCGCGATGCCCGGCGTGCCGCAATCTTCCAGCGCCCGTGCTGCGGCCACGCCGGTCGCCAGCGAGAGCCCCGACAACCCGGCATAACCGCCCGCGAAGCGCTTGAGGCAGGAGAACTGCAGGTTCACCGCAGGCGGCGACAACCACTGCCGGCCGCGGCGGCCGCGCCCGGCCTGCTGCCAGTCGGCGAACACGAACGAAAGATCGGGCAAGCCCGCAGCACGACGCGCCAACTCGCTGGACGTCGAATCCAGCCGCCAGTGGTTCTCGAGGGTGCCGAGCCGGCGCCGCACGTGAGACGGCAAAGCGGCCCCAATCCGCTCGACGTCAAGTGGCTCCAGCGGACCCGCAAGCCGGTAACCTTGCGGCCCGGAAGCGATGTCCAGCCCGGCCTTGCGCCAGGTCTCGATCTGCTTCCACACCGCCGCCCGCGAAACCCCGAGTTTCGAGGCCAGTTCCGGCCCCGTCACGGCCTGGCCCGAAGCCAGCAGAACCAGCATTTGGGGCATGTCCGAACCCGCGCGCGGGGCCGCTTTCACGCGCGCTGGCGACCGGGTTCCGGATGTGTCAAGATGAGGATTCGACATGCACTGATCCCGGGGGCTGTCATGAAACACGTGCCGTTGGGGCTGACGGTGTTGCTGCTGGGCGGCCTGCCGCTCACTGCGGCAGCGTTCGATTATGGCCCGAATCGCACCCTGCTTGCCGCCGAGAACGGCGCGCCGCAGCTGCCCGTGCTGGAGCAGCGCGATGCGCCGAACGGTGCCATGCCCAAGCCCGAGGTCATGACGGCCGCCAGTGCCGAGAGTCCAAGTTCTTCGGAATCGCGCACGGTTCCTTCGTCCACCGCGCCTGCCGCCGCGGCGCGCCCGCGTGGACCGACCGCCAGCAACACATCGCGCGGTACGAATCCGGAACAACCTGCGCCGGGACCGGCCACCTGGCAGTCATTGTTGCCGGGTTCCATTCAATAGCGCTTGCGATCACCCTTGATCGCCGCATCCGGATGTTTTCGGCGAGCGAATCGCCGGCCGTGATCCGCGAAATGCCGGAACGGCCTTTCTCGGCCTGAGTTTCACGACGGCCGCTTCGTCGGCGTTGAGTCGCTCTGGCGATCACCCTTCGCGGCCTCATCGCTCGGCAAAGCTGACGTGGAAACACGCGCCGCCCAACTCGGGGGAGCGGTCCACTTCCAGCGTGCCGCGATAGGCGCGCACGATGTCCTCGACAATCGCCAGGCCGATGCCGTGCCCCTGCACGCGCTCGTCGCCACGCACCCCGCGCTGCAGCACGCGCTCGAGTTGCTCGGGCGGAATGCCGGGGCCGTCGTCCTCCACCCGCACGTCCAGTCCCGTGCGCCAGGCCTTGGGGCTGGCGGGCGCGATGCTTTTCACGCTCAGCAGCACCCGATGGTTCGCCCACTTGAAGGCGTTTTCGAGCAGATTGCCCAGGAGCTCCAGCAGGTCGCCTTCCTCGCCGTAGAAGCGCGCGTTTTCGTCGAGGTCGAATTCGCACAGGATGTTCTTGCGCGCGTACACACGCTCGAGGCTGCGCACCACGGCCTCGGCATGGTTCTGAACGGTGATGGGCGCCGCGAAGGTCGAATGTCCCGAGGTCTTCGCGCGCGCCAACTGATAGGCGACGATCTGATCCATGTGCTGGACCTGCGCCTGCAGTGCCGCCCGCAAGTCGGGCTCGGATTCGTCGGATTCCAGTTGCGAGCGCGCCACCGCCAGCGGTGTCTTGAGGCTGTGCGCCAGATCGTCCAACGTGTTGCGGTAGCGCGTCAGGTGTTCGCGCTCGCTTTCGATGAAGCGATTCAAGCCGCGCGTCAGCACCGAAACCTCGCGCGGATACGGACCGGTCAGGCGCTCCGCGCCGCCCCGCTCGATGCGGGCGATGTCGCGCGCGACCCGCCGCAGCGGCGAGAAGCTCCAGCGCAACAGGATCTGCTGCAGCACCAGCAAGGCCAGCCCCAGCGCGCCCAGCCAACTGAAGAGCGTGCGGCGATAGGCCGCGAGGCCGTTGTGGAACAACGCGTCGTTCTCGCCAACGTAGATGGTGAGGTGATAGCTGCTGCCGCCTTGCAACACCCAATCGATGCCCTGGCTCAGTACGTAAAGCGGTCCGGCCGAGGTCTCCACCGGCCCCTCGAATTTCGCCGGGCCCGGCGGCAGCAGGTCGTTGAAAGGCAGGTCGCGGCCCAGCGCCGACTGCGCTTCCCAATGAAATCCGTCCTGGCCAACGATCACGGCGTACAGCCCTGAACCCGGTCGCCCGAAATCCGGATTCGGCGGCGGCATGTCGGGCGGGAACACCCGGGCGGAACGGCTGCTGATGCGATCGGAACGGCTGCTGACGTCGATGCCGGCAAGGTAGGTGTACGCGTAGCTCTGCAACTGCGCGCGCAGTCCCTCCAGCGCCGCGTGCGCGTAGGCGCGATCCAGCGCGAAGCCCGTGATGCCAAGAAAGCCGATCAGCACCAGCAAGGTGGCGATGGTCGAGCGCGAGACCAGCGACAGCGGTCGGCGAGACGCGACGATCTCGGAAACCATGGTGCTCGAAACCTTGCGCGGCCCGTTCGAACCGCGATCGCCGGCATCATCGCCCCGGACGGCTTGGGCGTGCAACTGCAAACGCGCGGCTACTGTTCGGTCACCGTCTCGTCACGCGGAATCGCGAAACGGTAGCCGCGACCGCGCACGGTTTCGATCGGTTTCATGCTGCTTTCCGGATCGAGCTTGCGGCGCAGCCGGCCGATGAACACCTCCAGCACGTTCGAATCGCGATCGAAGTCCTGCTGGTAGATATGTTCGGTCAGGTCGGCCTTGGACACCAGTTCGCCAGCGTGCAGCATCAGGTACTCCAGCACCTTGTATTCATAGCTGGTGAGGTCGGTCGGCCTGCCGTCGACGGTCACCGTCTGCGCGGTGGTGTCGAGGCGGATCGGTCCGCACGACAGCACCGGCTTGGCCCAGCCCGAGGCCCGCCGCACCAGCGCGTTGATGCGCGCCAGCAGTTCCTCGACGTGGAAAGGCTTCACGAGGTAGTCGTCGGCCCCGAACTTCAGGCCTTCCACCTTGTCCTGCCACGACGAACGGGCAGTGAGGATCAGGATCGGGTAGCTGTGGCCTTCCTTGCGCAGGATTTCCACCAGTTCCATGCCGGACAGCTTGGGCAGGCCGAGGTCCACGATCGCGAGGTCGAAGGGCACCTCGCGGCCGAGGTACAGCCCTTCCTCGCCATCGGCGGCGGCGTCCACCGCAAACCCGTCACGTTTCAGGCGCGCGGCCAGCGTCTCGCGCAGCGGCGCTTCGTCTTCCACCAACAGGATGCGCATCAGTGCCCTCCTTGATCAGAATCGGATTTGTCGGAGCCGGATCTGCCCGGATCGGATTGCGTCCGCGCGTTCGAATGCATCTGCACCACCCGCACCTGGCCTTGCGGCGTCAGCACCTTGATGCGGTACACGTTGGTCTTGCCGCGCGTCACCGTGTCGGTGGCGAGGATGTGGCCGTGGGTCTGGCGTTGCACCTGCTTGACCGCCTGCTCCAGCGTCACCGGACGCGCCGGTGCCGATGCCGCAGGCGCCGAGCGCGGTGGCGACTTGCGCGCGAACGCCGGCGTCGCGCACAGCATCGCACACCCCAGCGCCAACGCAACGTTGCGGACTTTACTGGCCATCGATGCCCGATTCGCGGATCTTCAAAGCAACGATCATCCCGCAGCCCATTGAATTCGTGCTGAACATCGCCCCAGGCGCACGAATCCCACACCGGGCAACGCTGCCGACGCCTCAGGCCACCGCGCGCACGGCGGGCCCGCCGACTTGCGCCAGCGCCGCCTCGACGGCCTCCCAATCCGCGCCGTCGAGGCGTGCCCGTTCCGACAGCACCCGCCGGAACGCCTTGCCACCGGGTTCGCCGTGATACAGCCCCAACAGGTGCCGGGCGATCGACGCCAGCCGCACGCCGCGTCCACGCTCGGCCTCGATGTACGGCCGCATGGCGCGAAGCACGGCTTCGCGTGTTGGCGCTTCGCCGCCATGCAGCGCGGCGTCGATGCGCGCGAGCGCGTACGGATCGTGATAGGCCAGTCGCCCCAGCATCACGCCATCGACGCGCCGCAAATGCTCCTCAACCGCGGCCTGGCCATCGATGCCGCCATTGATGATCACGCGAAGCACGGGAAACTCCTGCTTCAACCGGTACACACGTGGATAGTTGAGCGGCGGCACTTCACGGTTCTGCTTCGGCGACAGGCCCTGCAACCACGCCTTGCGCGCGTGCACCACCAGCACCTGCACGCCGGCATCCATCATCCGCCCGGCGAACGCGAACAAATCCTTGTCGTCGTCCTGGTCGTCCACCCCGATCCGGCACTTCACCGTCACGGGCACCCGTACCGTTTCGCGCATTGCGCGGACACAGTCCGCCACCAGTTCGGGCTCGCGCATCAGGCAGGCGCCGAAGCGCCCCGACTGCACGCGGTCGGATGGACAACCGACGTTGAGGTTGATCTCGTCATAACCCGCCCGCTCGCCATGGCGCGCGGCCTGGGCCAACTCGACCGGATCGGCGCCACCGAGCTGCAATGCGACCGGGCGTTCTTCCCGGTTGTAGGCGAGCAGGTGCTTCCGCTCGCCCCGCACCAGCGCCGCCGCCGTCACCATTTCGGTGTAGAGGCGCGCGCGCGGGCTGAGCAGGCGATGGAAGTACCGGCAGTGCCGGTCAGTCCAGTTCATCATGGGCGCCACGCAGAGGCGCCACG
>DAIUEL010000100.1:6966-9724 GCA_036845145.1 Rhodanobacteraceae bacterium
TACCGGCAGTGCCGGTCAGTCCAGTTCATCATGGGCGCCACGCAGAGGCGCCACGCGTTCGTCGGCTGCAAATCCATTCCGCAATGATAGGCAATTCGTGCGTCATCGCGACAGCAATTGCTTAACGTCGCGCCGCCTAGACTCGCCCCTGGTTTCCGTCGAGCCCCGCGGTCCATGAAATCGCTGACGCTTCTTTGCCTGATCGCCGGGTTGGCCGTCATCGCACTGACGGCATGCCAGCAACAACCGGAAAGCGATGCTTCCTCGGGCCCGGCGGCCACCGGATCGGCCGCGAACGCATCGACACCCGTGATCCCGCCGCCCGCGCCGGCCAATGCATCCACTGCGGACCTGCCCGGCGATCACGCAGACACGCGCCAGTACAAGATCGCGATCGATCTGCCGACGTTGCCTGCCAACGAAAAACCGCTGGCCGATGCACTGCGTGCCACCGCCGACCACGCCAAGCGCGATTTTCTCGACGCGTTGCCCGATCCGAATCAGATGCCGGAATTCGCCGGCCGCCAGTTCGAGATGCGTTTGCGCTTCAACGTCGCCGCGAACACGCCGGCCTTCACCAGCGTGCGCGAAACCGGCATGCAGGACACCGGCGGTGCGCACCCCATTCCGGTCGAGGCGGCATTCGTGTTCGATCGCAAGACCGGCAAGCTGATCACGTTGGACGACTTGTTCACCGACCCGGATGCGGCGCGCACCGCGCTCGCCAACTTCGCGCATGACACGCTGCTGAAGAAACTCATGGCGCACACGCCCAAGCCGGGCGAGGGATCGCCCGAGGCGATCCGCGAATGGAAAACCAACATGACGCAAATGCTCGGCACCGGCACCAAGCCGACCAGCGTCAACTACTCCGTGTTCGTGGTGCGCGCGGGCACCGCGCCGGATGCAGCCAGCCCGGGCCTCACGCTGGTCTTTCCGCCCTACCAGGTCGCGGCTTACGTCTACGGCACGCAAACCGTGGACGTGCCGGCCAGCGTATTCGTGAAATTCCTGAAGCCTGGTTACGCGGGCGCATTCGCGCCCTGACCTCGTCAGCCGTCGGCCAGATGCGCCACGGCCGCAGTCGCGGTTTCGCGATCGGAATCGTCGAACGGCGGCAACCAATCGCAGTCGTCCAGCACGTCATCGTCGAGGCAGCGCGCATTGATGCTGTAGCCGTGCGGATGCGAGCGCGGCACGTAGAACGACTTCACGCCGCAGTGCCGGCAGAACAGGTGGCGTGCCACGCCGGTGTTGAAGCGGTATTCGGTCAGTGCATCGGCGCCACGGATCAAGCGGAACCGCGAGGCCGGCACGATCAGGTGCGCGTAACCCGTCATCCGGCAGATCGAACAGGTGCACGCCTGCAGCAGCGGCCGTGGCGCCATGTCGATTTCGAAACGCACCGCGCCGCAATGGCAACCGCCGCGGCGCACCACCAGACCGGAACCGGACACGTGCGTGCTTCCCGTGCAGCCAAAGCGCAATTGTAGCCAACGCGCGCGGCTGACTTTCGGCCCATCCCGGCGTTGGACGAAGCGTGCTAGTGTCCGACGATCCCAGCGGAGACCCGTCATGTTCAAGCGAAGCCTTGCCGCCGTTGCCGCCTTTGTGCTCGTTGCGCCGGTCGCGTTCGCCGCGCCGCCGTCCTCCGCCAAACCCGACCTGCGTCCGGACAGGGCGCCGGTGCCACCGCCGGCCTGGGTCGCACAAAGCAACGCCTACGCGCAGGTACTGCTGAAAACGCTGGCCGAATTCAATCCCGAGTTCGCTTCGCAATTCGGGCTGCCGGGCTACGACGACAAAGTCGTCGACCTCAAGCCCAACGTCGACGTGCGTTCGCGCGAGGCGCTCACCAAGGCGCGCGACACGCTCAAGGCGGACCTCGCCAGGACCACCAACGCGAACGTCCGCGAGGATCTGGAAATCATGATCCACGCGGCCGACCGCTTCATCGAAAGCAGCAAGTTGCAGGACCAGTACATGCTGCCCTACGCCGATGTCGGCCAGACGGTCTTCCAGGGCGAATTCGGATTGCTGCAGGACCAGGTCGCGGCCGCGCGTCGTCCGCACGCGCTGGCACGCCTGAAGTGCTACGTCGGCATGGCGCCCGGCTGCACGCCGGTCACCAGGGAAGCCGAAGCGCTGTTCGAAGCCAAGGCCGGCAACAAGAAGCTGCTGGGCCCGTACAAGGCCGAGGTGGAACAGAATCTCGCCAACACCCAGCGCTACGTGGACGGCATCCGCAAGCTGTATGCGAAGTACAAGATCGATGGCGCCGGACCCGCGCTGGATGCGTTGCAGAAGCAACTCGACGATCACAGCACATGGGTGAAATCGACGGTGCTGCCGCGCGCGCGCAGCGACGCGCGCCTGCCCGAGCCGGTCTACGCCGACAACCTCAAGAACGTCGGCATCGACATTCCGCCCCAGCATTTGATCAGCCAGGCCGAACAATCGTTCATGGAAATCCAGGCGCAGATGGAAACGCTGGCACCCTACGTCGCCAAGGCGGAAGGTTTCGCGCCCACCACCGATTATCGCGCCGTCATCAAGGACCTCAAGCAACAGCAACTCGACCGCGACAACATCGAGCCGTACTACCAGACGGTGATCGACAAGATCGAGGCGATCATCGGTGACCAGCACATCGTCACGCTGCCCCGGCGCAAGATGATCATGCGCCTGGCGTCCGAAGCCGAAAGCGCCGCGCAACCCGCGCCGCACATGGACCCGCCGCCGCTGATCAACAACCACG
>DAIUEL010000101.1:0-9720 GCA_036845145.1 Rhodanobacteraceae bacterium
CCGCGGCGGCTACTGCTTCGAACAGAACCGCTTGCTGAGCGACGCCCTGCGCGCGATCGGCTTCCAGGTCACCGACCTCGCCGCGCGCGTATTGTGGGGACAATCGGAAGACGCGATTACGGCGCGCACCCACATGCTGCTGCGCGTCGAAGCCGAAGGAAAATTCTGGTTGGCCGATGTCGGCTTCGGCGGCAACACGCCCACCGGTCCGCTGCAACTCGTTCCCGATATCGAACAAACCACGCCGCACGAATCCTTCCGGCTGATCCGCCGCGACGACAACGACTGGCGCTTGCAACTCTTCGCGGCCGACGCGTGGCAGACGCTGTACCGCTTCGACCTGCAGCCGCAATTCCCGGCCGATTACCGCATCGGCAACTTCTGGACATCGACGAACCCGGATTCGCATTTCGTCACCGGCCTGACCGCCGCCCGCGCGCCAGCCGGCCGCAGGCTCACGCTCCGTAACCGCCAGTTCGCCGAACATGCCGGCGGCGCCACTACCAAGCGTACCCTCGCCACCACCGCGGAAATCCGCGCGGTGCTACAAGACGAATTCCTGATCCGCTTGCCTGCCGATCCAAAGCTCGACCAAAAGCTCGACCGCTTGTCTGCCTGACACTGTCGCGATCCGCAACAGCGCAAGGCCGGTTGTGAACCTGCAGCGCAAATCTTGTCACGGCCTGATCTCGACGCTCGTATTGGTCCTAAAACGATTCGTTCTTGCTTGGGTTCCCCATGCCTGACGGCCTCCACGCCGGCGGCGCATGCTTCGGACTACAGGGGCTCCGCGAAATCAGATGGCGCGGCGCCCGATGGCGTCGTGCCGGGCCACGCGCGCGCGATTGCCGCAAGTCGCGCCCGAGCACCAGCGGCGCCGAGGGTTGCGCGCCACGAAGAGCAACCTGCAGGCTGGGTGGGCGCATCGGCGCAGCAGCCCCGCCTGCGGCCCGGTCAGGATCTCCAGCGCGTCCAGGGCCAATGCGCGGATCAGGGTGTCACGCTGCGCGTTTGCGGCAGGCAGCGACTTGCGCGGACCCGCTGCAGTCCATTCAAGGCGTGTCCGGGCCGAAGGAACGGCCAACGCGCGATTGAACTGCCGCACCATGGATTCCCGGGCCAGCGCGCGTTCCAGGCGCGCGCGCAACAGTACATCCGTCGCATCGCGCAAGGCGCGAACGGCAACGAGATCCACGGCGTCAACGGGTCCCCGCCAAGCAATGCGCCCGCGCTCCGCACGCAGCCACGCCGCCAGTGCCGAGGGCCGGTCGAGCAGGTCGACGTGACTGCCACGCTGCAGCACGTGTGTGTTGACGAGATCGATCGCGAGCGGCTCGCCGAGGAGCGGGAAGCGGGTTTGGGTCGTCATGGCGGGTTTCGGCATGCGTCGATGGACAATGTACTAATGGAAATATACATTAGATATCGAATCGTATACGCGGGTCGATGGGCACGCACGACGGACCGCGCGGCGAGGTGCGCCGCATGTTGCAGTGCGCCGCAGTCGGCGCGAAGGAATGAGGCATGAGCAAGCGATTGGGCATCTACGTGTTTGATGGCGTCGAGGTTGTCGACTTCACGGCGCCGTTCGGAGTGTTCGCGGTGGCCCAGCGAATGGATCCGGAACTGGACGTGTTCCTGGTGGGCGAGGCGGCAGGTTCGGTCGAGGCGACCGCGGGGCTCAAGGTGAAACCGCGCTATGCGTTCAACGACCACCCCGACATGGATGCGTTCCTGATTCCGGGTGGCATCGGCACGCGGCGCGAGATGCACAACAAGCGCCTGCGCGAGTTTATCGGTGGCTTGCCGCGGGGCACGCTTCTGGTGAGTGTTTGCACGGGTGCCTGGATCTACGGGGCTGCCGGAATCCTTGACGGGATCAAGGCGACCAGCCGCAAGAACGGCGACCCGTCGGAGAAGCTCCTACCGATCGACCGCCTTGCACAAATTGCGCCGAAGTGCCACATCGATCGCCACCGTGTCGTCGACACGGGACGCGTGATCACCGCAGGCGGCATATCTTCTGGCCTCGAGACCGGGCTTTACCTGCTCTCGCGCTTCGGCAAGGACGACGCGTTCGTCGACTCGGTCGCAAAGATCATGGAGTACGAGAAGCAGTGGGCGTTGATGAAAGCGGACCGGCTTGTCGTCGCGTGAGGGGGCGGCACCGATCGCTTGATTTTCGGCTTGTGCAACCTCACAACGCGGCGCGGTAAACCGCCGATCGCGCTCGTCGCGATCGCCAAAAAAGCTTTGCTCGTTTCGTCGCCATAGGTACTCACGATGATGCGCGATGGTTTGCCTGTCGCTCCGCATCTGGTGGGCCTTGGCTGGGTTCGGGGGCTGACGTGGCGCTTGAGACAGCGATGGCCGTTCGACGCGCGCGCTGGTGCCGTGGCAACGCCCATCTGCTTGCCAAACCCGTGACCACCCGCTTGGCGGCGCCCTCGTATCGCAGTCACGTGGGCAGCCATCCGCGCGGTGCGACCCGCGCACGCGCACTCGACATGGCGTTGCTGTAAGGGTCTTCTCTCGGAATGGACTGGTGATGGTAAGTTCGGCTTTGCCGTTGACTGAAACGGCAACCTCGCGATGGATGCTTCCCACGCTTTGTGGTGCGGCATTCATGGTGTTCGTGCAGACGTTCATGGTGGCGCCGCTGATCCCGCGACTGGCGGCCGTGTTCGGTAGCAGCGTCGGGTGGGTCGGGTTTGCGGTGCCCGCGTACGTTGTACCGGAAGCCATCGCGACGCTATGGGTCGGACCGCTGTCGGATCGGCTCGGGCGGCGCAGGGTCATCACGGGCTCGCTGCTGGTCTTCATCGTTCTGACCGCAGCCACGGCAACGGCTGACCATGTGGGGTCGTTCATTGCGTGGCGCATTGCGACCGGGCTGAGTGCGGCGGGGATCGTTCCGATCTGCCTCACCTTGATTGGCGACGTCGTGCCATTCAACCGTCGTGGCCGTGCGGTGGGGTGGTTTTTCGGCGCCATCGCGGGCGGGACGGCGACCGGCGCCGCGGTGGGCGCGTTGCTTGAGCCGCTGGTTGGCTGGCGAATCCTTTTCCTCATCATCGCCGGGTTTTCCGCCGTACTTCTGGTGGTGATGCGGACGACGACCGCATTGCCCCGGATCATTGCAAGCGCCGCGCCGTGGTCCGCGGTGGCTGCCGGTTACCGGCGGCTCCTTGCATCCTCGCGCGGGCGCCGTACCTACGTCTATGTATTGTTGAACGCGGTGCTGCAGTCGGGTGTATTTACCTGGCTTGGCGTATACCTGCACCAGCGCTTCGGACTGGGTGAAACAGCCATTGGCCTTGTGCTGCTCGGTTATGGGGTACCCGGCCTACTCTTCGGCCCGGTGATCGGCAAGCTTGCTGATCGCTTTGGACGCTCGCTGATCATTCCGTCTGGCGTTGCCCTCACGGGCGTCTGTGCGGTGTTGCTGGCCGTACCAATGCCGCTCCCCGGCGTTCGCGTTGCGATTATTCTGCTTTCGCTCGGCTTTGACCTGACGCATCCCCAGCTTGCGGCGATTACCACTGATCTTGGCGGCGGCCGCGGACAAGCCGTTGCAGTCATGGCGTTCTCGCTGTTTGGTGGATTCGGGCTGGGCAGCCTGCTGTTCCAAACGGCACTCACGTTGGGATTCACGGATGCGCTGCTGTTGTTTGGTGTCGTCGCGCTCATCGCAGCAACACTCGCGTACGGGTTGTTCCGCGATGAGCTGCCACGCGCACGGTCGGCGCACGTGGATGTTGGTAATCATTGAACACGTTCCGGAAAGCCACGACCGGCGCGCCGGACATGCTTGACCGGAGCAACGGACGTGACCCGTCACCACGCCAAGGTTGAGGCATGCCGGAGCGCGGCCCCGCGACCCGAAGCGGCCACCGGATCGAGGATGGTAGTCGCTCAAATGCGGATATGGCGTGGCTTGGAGCCTACAAAGGCAGCAAGTCGGAGCTCCAGAATAAGCCATCAATGCCTGCGCCCGCCCTGGCCGAAGAGCGACATGCGCGAGCCAGAACAGACGATTGCCCAAGGCAAAAGGAATCTATTCCGGGCGCGCTGCACGCGTAAAATCCGCTGGTGACTCCGTCCGTCATTTTCGATCTCGATTATTGCCTGTGCGCCGCCGATGAAGTTGGCGCAAGCGAGTACGAACCCGTTTTCGCAGCCATCCGGCGCGCGAATGCGGGCGCACTGCCGGAAGCGGTCCTTGCCGAGGCGTTCGCCGCATGCATGCGGTTTTCTTTTGACGTGGTGGCGGAACGCTTCCAGTTCACCGCCGCCATGTACCGGGCGGGTGCGGAAGGCTTCGGAGCGGCGGAGATAGCCACGCCGATGCATGGCTACCCCGATCTCCACGCATTGCGCGAGCTTCGGGCGCGGCGTTTCCTGGTGACGACAGGATTCCCCAAGCTCCAGCAAAGCAAGATCCGGGCGCTCGGCATTTGCTCCTGCTTCGAGGCAATCCATGTCGATTCGATTGCCGACCATCCGCGTCGTGGCAAGCAGGCGCTCTTTGCGGATATCGTCCGGCGATACGGATTGACGACCCGCGAAGTCTGGGTGGTGGGCGACAACGGCGAATCGGAAATCGCTGCGGGCAACCAACTGGGGATGATCACTGTCCAGATGCTCCGGCCCGGCGTCGAGCGATGCAATACGGCGCGCTACTTCGTGAGCAACTTGATCGAGTTGAAAACGTTGATGGATCGCTCGCACATTTGTTGATGACCGGCCAGGACGCGAGCGGTGCCCCGTCCCCACCGAACCTGCGATTACGACGCGTGTTCGTGCCGCCACGGCGGCTAACTGCTTGCGACAGGCCGGCCGATTAGCGGCGGCGCCGACAGACGCGGGCCCCGATAGGCCTTCACTTCTCCGAAGCGACGACGGTGTTGTTCCCAGTCCTCGCGCGCCGCGCTTATTTCATCGGCAGTGCGCGCAACGAAGTTCCACCACATCATGATCGATTCGCCGAACGGTGCACCACCGATCAATACCACGCGGGCGGGGTTTTTGCTGACGAGTTCGAGGCCGGCGCGCCGGGTGCCAAGGTAATGCAAAGCGTGGGGCGCAAGGTGCACGCCATCCAGCGTGACATCGCCGTCGATGACGACCAACGCGTGTTCCCATGTCGACTCGAGCGGGAGCCGCAACGCGCCGTTGCCGCCGATACGCAGATCGGCACCGACCAGCGGCGAGTAGGCACGAGTGCCGCTCGCGATGCCAGCCAGTTGGCCCATGAACACCTGCGCGCGCCCACCGCCCGGCTCCAGCACCGGCAAATCCTTGTAGTGATCGAATCCGGGGTCGCGGTGGCGCGCCGCATCCGGCAATGCCACCCACAATTGCAGGCCGTGCAGGTGACCCGAGTTTTGCCGCGGCGTTTCCTCCGAATGGGCGATACCGTCGCCGGCCGTCATCAGGTTCAACTCGCCCGGCCGGGCCGTTCCCTGAAAGCCGAGGCTGTCGTTGTGCAGCGCCTCGCCTTCGAACAACCATGACACGGTCTGCAGGCCAATGTGCGGATGCGGTGCTACATCCATCGCCTTGCGTTCGGCAAACGCCAGCGGACCGTAATGGTCGAGGAAACACCATGGCCCGACCAGACGATGCTGCCGCACCGGGAGTGAGCGCGACACCGTCAGGCCGCCACCAAGATCCGCCATCCGCGCGGGATAACTCAGGATTTCGGGTCGGGCATCCGGGCACGAATCACAGCGCTCGGCTTCGGCACCAGGCAGCAGATTGCTCACGGCGGTTCTCCCATGACACGTCAATGGCCATCCGCATTAATTTAACGCGGCGTGCGATTGGCATCGCCTCCACGTCCACCAAATACATTGTATGGCGCAACCATCCGGCGCGTACGGAAAGCCCGATCAAATCTCTGCATGATGGGAAACCATGCCGTCGACCACCCATCTGCAAACGATGTATGAAGCGGAGGTGGTGGCCTGCCCGCGGGCCCTCACACCACCGGCACGCCGCTGATGTTGTTCTTAGGGTCCAGCCAGAACGATTCGCTGACGAAGCGATTGAAGATTTCGAGCGGAAGAATGGGTTTGCGTTCGGGCGCTTCGACTTTCGAGCGGACGGTGTGCAGGCCGGGCATGCCGACGCGCGAGTCGAACTCGCTGGCGCCGTATTCGACGCTGTCGAAGTCATGCGCGAACCACGGCTCGCCGATGAATTCGTAAACCTTGCGCATTGCCGCTTCGGGGCTTTTCGTCAAGGTTTCGTAGGTCAGCAGCATCAGATGGCCCGACGCGTATTGGCCGTAGAACGCGTCCTTGATGGCCTGGAATGAAAAGCCGACCATGCCGCGCGGATCGGCGAGCGCCTGCGCCCGCGAATACACAGTGGTGTTGGTATCGAAACGGAACACCTTGCTGACGCTGACCGGCTGCTGGCGCACCAGCCGTTCCATGCTGTCGAGCACCCACGGCAATTGCCGCACGCACGCGATGACCTTGGCGTGCGGAAACAACGTGTCGAGCATCTGCATCCGGCTGCACCACAGCCGACTGGTATCGAACACCACCTCGGCTCCGCTTTGCGCGGCGTAGTAATTCTCGACCAGCCCGCGCATGACCGAGACGCGCGCCTCGTCGGAGATCGCGTGCGAGAAATCGTTCTTGCTGCTCATTTCCGCGACGACGACGCCCATGATGTCGGCGATGGGACTGGTCATGCCCGCATGGAACCGCGGATTCTGCTTCAGGATCGCCGCCAGCAGCGTGCTGCCAGAACGCGGCAGGCCGGAAATGAAATGAAACGTCTTCGATGGCTTCGCGGAATCCGGTGCGGCGGACATGCGTGCGCTCCTGTGGGTGAACGTGTTTTTGCCTCGGGTGAAGTATCGCAGGCTTGGCGCAGAGGTATTTGCAGGTTGGGCCGACGCCGGCTTTACCGGCGGAAGGCCAACGTCTCCCAATGTCGGGAGACACCCCGAGCCAGGACCAGCGCAAACGCACGACCGCAGCGAATGTAGGAGGGGCCCATGCTGCGATCCGCCTCGGCTCACCCGGTTTGTCTGTCGTGCGCAGGCGCGCTCCTACAACCTTCGCGATGTCGATGTTGGGCTTCATCGGGAAAAGCTCCGGATTCAGCACCAACCTACATGGGGATGTTGTAAAGGTGCCTACGGCCTCGGCCCCGTCGACGCGCGGATGCGCATTTCGTAATCGAGCTCGACCATGCGCGCTTCACCGCGGCCGAGCACGAGCCGCAACAATTCCTCGGTGGCGCGCCGGGCCATTGCGTGCACGGGCTGGTGGATGGTGGTCAATGGCGGCCAAACTTGGGTCGCAATGGTGGTGTCGTCGAAGCCGCACACCGAGATATCGCCGGGCACCGCCAATCCCGCCTCGGATGCGGCCCAGATCGTGCCGGTGGCCATGTCGTCGTCGCCCGCGAAAACGGCGGTCGGTCGCTGTCGCAGCGCCAGCAGTTTGCGCGCGGCGGCCACGCCCGACTCGAACGAGAATCTGCCGGGCACCATGTACGCCGGTTTCTCTTTCAAGCCGGCGCGCTTCATGCCGTCGCGATAGCCGGCCAGGCGCCAAACGCCGGCGCCGTGTTCCAGGTCGCCCACGATGTGCGCGATGCGCCGGTGACCCAGCGAAACCAGGTGCGCCACCATCGCGGCCGCGGCCTCGCGTTCGCGCAGGATCACGCCGACCTGGTTTTCCGGATGGCGCGGAGAAATCGAGGCGAACGGCACGCCGCTCTTGCGCAGGCTCTTCAGCAAGGCCGCGTGGTCGGTGATCGGCGGCGTCAGGATCAATCCGTCGGGCCGGTGTCTCGTCAGAAGGTCATCGACGCGCTCGACGAAATCGGGTGAAGTGGAAACCAGCGGCTGCACCGTCATGCTGTAGTGCTGCGCTTCGCAGGCCTCCAGCACGCCGGCCTGCACTTCCATGATGTAGCTGGGCGAACGGTTGTCGTACAGCAGGCCGACCGTGAAGGAGCGGTTGGTCGCAAGGCTGCGCGCCGAGGTGAGCGGGCGATACTTGAGCGAGGCGATTGCGTCCAGCACCTGCTTGCGCGTGGACGCATGTACGTTCGGCTCGTTGTTGATCACCCGCGAGACGGTCTTGCGCGAAGTGCCCGCCACGCGGGCCACGTCGCTGATGTTGGCGCGCTTCAGGGGCGTTGTTGTCGACGGAGGTTTCAGGGAGTCCATCGTCAGTCCATGTTTTCGTCATTCCCGCTAAAGCGCGGATCCAGTGCCTTTGTTGTAGCGGTTGTCGCGGAAAGCCACCAATTCCGGGTTCCGCCGCAAAAGCTGCGGCGGCCCCGGAATGACGAAACAAAATCAGACCATTCCTAGTGCGAGCTCGTCTCAGCCGCTACATGCTGGGCCGCGACATTCCAACCGCTTACTTCCACCACTGGCGCCGCGGCGCCTTTCGCCGCGTAACGCGCGGTCACCGTCACCGACTCACCGGGCCACAGCGTGACGTCGTTGTCGCTCCACAGGATGGGCAGTGCAAGTTCACCCCCTGCCGATTGGCGAACGGACAGATGCTGGAACAAGGCTACGACCTTGGATGATTCCGGCACCGTGAGCGTGACCGTGGTGACGTTGTCATCGCCGTCGCGCCGCGTCGTGGCGTGCACGTCGGCCGTTGCCGTGGGCAACGACTGCAATGCGGTGAAGTCGGCGTACTGGGTGAGCGGCGTCATGTACCAGTTCGAATTTTTCCAATCGAGTACGTCTTGCTGCGTCGAAAGCCAGTAGACATTGCGGCTGACGGGCTGGCCGTCGCTCGACGCAAGATCCAGCTCGACGAAATACGTCGGCGACAATCCGGAAATCGCAGGAAGTTTCGCGACGCCGAGCGTGTGGTTGCCCAAAAGCGCGAGGCCGGCAAACGACTTGTCGTAACGCACGCTGCCATCGAGATTCCGCACCCGCACCCGCGCCCGCAGGCCGTGCGCATCGGTGAGCGTTTGATTCACCAGCACGATGGCGCGGTCGTCGTACGAATACTGGATGTGCACCGGTTCGTTGGCCTTCTTGGCGCCGAAGTATGCACCGGCCGGGTTCATGTACCAGTCGTACAGGTGCCAGTGCAGCGACGGCCAGGCGTTGTTGAGCATCCAGTAGATCACGCCGGTTGATGGATTGGCTGAATCCATGTGCGCGTTGAAAGCCTCGAACTGCGCGCGCACGTTGTCGTAGTTGTCGAGTTGGGCCTTCTGCACGTAATCGGCAAGATCCTTGGGCGCCCCGTAACGCTTGGCAAGCGCATTGTCGAAGATCTCCAGCTTCGCAAACGGCGACCACGATGAGGTCGCGTGGTATTGCCTGACCGTCGGGTACTTCCACAGCGCTTCCTGCGACAACGGCGACAACATGCGCTGGACGTCTTCCAGGCGCGGGATGTCGGCGCCCGCGCTCACTTCGGAATCGAAGCCGAACGCACCGCCCAGCTTGTCGGCATACCAATACGACGGAGGTATCCACGCGTACGGCCCCGCCATCTTCATGCCGGAGGGACCCGCCACCGTGCTGGTCTGGTCGACGGCGGCGGAAACGATGGGCGTGTTCCAACCCTCCGCGTGCAACGTATCGACGTACATGCGCGCGATGTTTGGCGGCGGCGCATTGTCACTGCCGATCAGGAAACCGATCACGGACGGATGATTCCGCAGCAATCGGGCTTCGCTCGCCATCGACGCCTGCGCGATCTTCATGTC
>DAIUEL010000102.1:0-9719 GCA_036845145.1 Rhodanobacteraceae bacterium
TCGTGGTGCGCCACGCAGGTCGTGCCCGCGAGCAGGTTTTTCAGCGCGCCGTGTCGCAGCCGCAATGTTTTCGGCGCGGCGAGCGCGGCGACGACGGCGGGATTACGGAAATGCGCCTGGAATGCCTCGATCCACGCATAGCTGTTCGGGAAAGGTGCATCGGCCAGCAGCGGCGGCACCGCATTGAGGTGCAGATGCTCGTGTGCGTTGATCAGGCCGGGTGCGATCACGTGATCGCGCACATCGAGCCGGTATGCGTGTCCGGGCAACGAAGCGCAAACGCTGCCATCCGCGATCGACAAGGGCGCGCGCGACTCACCATCGACGGTGATCGTCCGCGCGCCGCACAGCCTGGTGTTTGCGGCCGTCATGATCGCGACCGCGCGCTCATCACGATCAGGAAGTGGTCGCCCATGCCGCGCAGCAGCGGCACCGCCCCCAGGCGATCATCGAGCCGACCCAGCCAATCGCACCAGCGCTGATGGCGACGGTAGTAATCCACGAGGTACGGCGGCGGCATGAACAGGCCCAGTGCGCGGTAACCACACAGCGAAAAATATTCGGCAAAGACGCGGTAGAACTCGCGCGGCAGGTAATAACGCGTCCAGATCGTGTGACGGTTCATGCCGACCGGCGTCAGCCCGCGCGCGGCCCGAACCCACGCGCGCCTCAAGCGGCCGCGCAACGCGTAGTGGGCGATTTCCCATGGGCAGATCCGGCCGATCACCGAGCACACGAGCTTGCCGCCGGGCCGCAGCAACCGCGCGCACTCGGCCGCCGCTGCTTCGAGATCGGGCACGCAATTCAGCGGTCCCAGGTCCGAATAGATGCCGTCGAATTTGCCTTCGATCTGGTCGAGTTGATGGATGCCGAGGTGCCGGGCGTCGATCCGGGAGCACGTTGCAGCGTGCGCGGCGAGCGCCCGCGTGCGTTCCACCATTCGTGGCGACCAGTCGGTAGCGGTGACGCGATAGCCGCAGCGCGCGAACTCGGCCGCGTCGATGCCGGTGCCACAACCAAGATCCAGCAGCCGCGAACCCGGCGGAAGTTCGTCGCGCACGACGTTCCAAAGCGCCCGCCGCATGCGCTGGATCAGCACGTTGTTGCCGCGTGGGCCATCGTAATCGACAGCGACGCTGTCGAAAGCCCGGCGCGTGTCGAGGAGTTGCGATTCGACCGCGGGCGTACCGCGTTGGAGCATGGCGTGCAGGGTCACGACGTACCGGAATGTCTTGATGACTTCGTGGTGTGGGTGTCTCTCCAATGCGCTTTGGTTGAATGGGGCGAATGGCGCACACCTGATGTCCAGCGCATCCGACCGGAAGGCAAGGAAGATTCGGAACGGCGTTTTGCGAGCACGGCTGACCCGCCAAACAGCTCGTGCGGAGCCGCGCAATCCCCGCTTGACACGATTACCGACTCGATTGTGGAATTAACCAAGGCTGCAGATCGAGGACGTTGCCACGCGTTCGGCTGTGACCCGCGACACCCCAAGGATCGCTGTCGATTGTCGGAGCGCCGGTCACATGACGCATGACGGAGGAAAGCCGATCCGGCATTGCGTCCGCGCTGACGTCGAACCGCAGCGCGGAACCGCGTCCCACCGGAATCGCTCCATCGGCGGCATGCCGTTTGGCGCTGCGGCCGGAATATTCGTTGCCACGCTCGTTGCCGGCTGCCTGCTCGTCCCGACCTTGGCCTGCGCCGGGGAATGGAGCGGCACGGTGTCGCTCGCTTCCCAATTGGTGGATCGAGGCTTCGCGATCACCTCGGCAACCCCGGCCCTGCAAGGTGGCGTGGCATGGACGTCGTCGTCCGGTTGGTCGCTGGGCCTTTCCGGCGGGGTGGAACTGCGTTCGCCGGGCCACGTTGCCGAAAGTCTGGCCCGGGTCGCGCGCACCTGGACCCTTTCCGAGGATTGGCGGATGCAGACCGACGTGGTGTATTACCGCTACGCCGGCCGTCTCCGTGCGAATGTTTACGAGCCGGGTGTCCATTGGGTGTACCGTGACGTCCTGACCTTCGGCCTCTCGGGCGTCTATGTCGCCAGTGCGGACGAGCACAAGCTGCACCCGGCCGCCGATGTGAACTTTCACTGGCCGCTGGCCGGTGGCTTGTTCATTTCCGGCGGGTTCGGTATTGCGCGTTATGCCGTGCCCTACGGGTATCCCGATGAGCGCTATCACACGGGCTATTACCGTTACGGCGAAGCCGGATTGCTTTGGAGCCATGGCGCGTGGCAGGTCGAGCTCGATCGCGTGGCCATCGATTCGGGTTCGCGCAGGTACCTGCGCCGCCTCGCGGCCTCGCCATGGCTGCTGACCTTGTCCCGGTCCTTCTGAAGGCATCTCCCTGCGGCCCTGCCGCCTGAACGAATCCGCCGATCCTGGCAGGCAACCTTCATACGCCGAACCGGCACCCACCCCGCAGAACGGTCATTCCCGCGCAGCGATGAATGAATCCACGAGCGACGTCGACTCCCGCGATCGCATGCTGATCCAGCGCATGGCGGCGGGCGATCGCACGGCGCTGGAGGCGCTTTACCGCGCCTACCACGGCGGGCTCTGCCGTTTCCTTTCGCGCCTGACACGGCGCGCCGACCTGATCGAGGAGATCGTGAACGATAGCTTCTGGATCGCCTGGCGGAAGGCGGGCAGCTTCCACGGCGACTCGCGCGTTTCGACCTGGATCATGGGCATCGCCTACCGCTGCGGGTTGAAGGCGTTGCGGCAACGCGGCGACCAACCTATCGACGATTACGCGATGCGCGAAGGACGGGGTCCATCCCACGACCCCGACGAAGATCGCGAGTTGCGCGACTGGCTGGCCAAGGCGCTCGAGCACTTGTCGGCGGATCAGCGTGTCGTGGTCGAACTGGTGTACGGGGTCGGCAACAGCCTGGAGGAAGTTGCCGCCATCATGCAGGCCCCCGTCGGCACCGTGAAGGCCCGCCTGTTCCATGCGCGCATCAAGTTGCGCAACGTGCTTCCGACCCTCGCCGGCGATCCGCCTGCACAACAAGAGAACCTGTCATGACGATCCCGATGAACTCCGGCAAGGACTGTGCGCGGGCTTGGGAAATCATGCCGTGGGCGCTGCAGGCCACTGCTCCCGGCGAGCAGTGCGACTGGCTGATGCACCACCTGGCACAGTGCGAAGCGTGCAGCACGGAGTTCGCCCAGCAGAGCCGGCTGCGCTGCGCCCTGTCGTTGCCCGCGGATATCCCGGTCGACGCGGACGCAGGACTGAAACATCTGCTGGAACGCCTTGATGCCCCCGAGCCGGACACGACGCCGGCCCGGCTCTGGTCATCGGGCAACCGGTTGACCCGGGCCCTGGCCATCGCGGTGCTGGTGCAGGCGATCGGGATCGGCGCCCTGGGCGTGCGGTTGTGGTCGGATCAGGCGCCGCGTTACCACACCCTCAGCCAACCCGCGCTGCTGGAACCGGCGGGCGCCTTTCGCGTCGTGCCTGCCACCGGCATGAAGCTGGCCGACTGGAACAAGTTGCTGCACGATCTCGGCCTGCGCGTGATCGACGGCCCCAACGACGTGGGTGCCTACGCGGTCGTACCGATCGGCGACGATGTGTCTTCGGCGTCTGCGCTGCGGCGGCTTCGCGCCGACCGCGACATCCGCCTGGCAGAACCCGTCGACGACACGCCATGAAACCCGGCGCGCTGCTCGTTGTCGTCACGTGCATGGCGTGGGGCGTGCTCGCGCACGCGCAAACCAGCAATGTCGTGGCTTCGATGGACAGCCAACGCGACATCGTGCTGGCCGTCGCCAATCCGATCCAGCCGCCGGCGATCCACGCGGGTTCCAGCCTGCTCGGCTACGCGCCATCGGGAAACTACGGCGCCGGCCAGCACGCGGCGTCCACCCTTGCCGCGTTGCAACGCAATTACCGCTGGCGCCCGATCGTGGGCTGGCCCATCAAGAGTCTGGATTTGTTTTGCATCGTGCTGGAACCGCCTGCCGGAACCAGCCGGGACACGTTGCTCGCGGCGCTCGGACGCGACAAGCGTGTGCAGCTCGCCGAACCGTTGCGGGATTTTTCGGTCTATGCCAGCCGCGCTCAGCCTGCGCATCGGTACAACGACCCTTACGTCGATCTCCAGCGCGGTTTCCGCGAAACCGACGCCGGCGTCGCGCAAGCCGTCACGCAGGGCGCGGGCGTCGACGTCGCGATCGTGGACACCGGCGCGGACGTGACGCACCCGGACTTGCGGGGGCAGATCCACGATGTCCACAACATGGTGGATGACAACGCATCGGCGTTCGCCCGCGACCACCACGGTACCGAGGTCGCCGGCATCATCGCCGCGATCGCCGACAACCATCGCGGCATCGTCGGGATGGCGCCAGAGGCCAGGCTCAGCGTTTACAAGGCGTGCTGGTATCCGCCCGATTCCGATGCCGGGGCACGCTGCAATTCTTTCACCCTTGCCAAGGCGCTTGCGGCCGTGATGGACACTGACGCCCGCGTCGTGAACCTGAGCCTGGGCGGCCCGTCGGATCCGCTGCTGTCGCGGCTGATGCAAGGGGTGCTGGAGCATCATGTGGTGGTCGCAGCGTTGCCACCCGACGGCCACCTCGACGGATTCCCGGCCGACATGCCGGGCGTGATCGTCGTGAACTCCAGCGGAGACCCGGTCGACCCACCCGGCGTGCTGAACGCCCCCGGCAACGACATCCTGACGACGCAGCCCAACGGCGGCTACGACTTCACTTCCGGCTCGTCCATGGCCGCCGCGCAGGTCAGCGGCATCGCCGCGCTGCTGGTGTCGCTGGACCCGGACCTGGATGGACGCGCGATCCATGACCTGCTGGCACGTACCAGCAAGCTCGTCGACGGCGTGCGCCAGGTGAATGCCGCCGCCGCGGTGGCCGAACTGCAAAACGCCGGGCCAGCCCGCCATGACTAGTGCGGACGCACCGGTCGCGCCTTCCCTGTCCGACCCGTTGGACTCGGCGAGGGATGGCCATCATGCAACTGAATCGGCTCGCCCTGCATGGCATCACGCCGAAAATTTCCGCGATGCAGCCATTGCGGCGCCCGATGTCGCCGCCGAGACGCTGCCGCTCGGCGACGATGCGATCGACTGGGTCGGCATGCAAGCGATCGAGATGCCGATCCTGTTCGACGCCGGCGACGGCCATCCGCAGCGTTGTCACGCCCGGGTGGATGCGTTCGTGAATCTGATGCGCCCGGACCGACGCGGCATCCACATGTCGCGCCTGTACCTGCTGGCGAACCAGCATCTCGGTGCAGCACCCATCGACGCGGGAATGCTGGAATCGCTGCTGCGCGCGTTCCTGCGGTCCCACCACGACCTGGCGGACCGCGCGCGCATCGGCATCCATTTCGAGCATCTGGTGCGCAGGAAGGCGTTGCGCAGCGATCATCACGGCTGGCGCGCCTATCCGGTTTCCATCGACGCCGTCCTGTCCAGCGATGGCTTTCAACTGGAACTCGGCACGCAAGTCGTGTATTCCTCGACCTGCCCCGCTTCCGCCGCGCTGTCGCGCCAACTCGTCCAGCAACGATTCGCGGTGGATTTCCGCGCGGGGGAACCGCTGAGCCATGCCGCCGTGCTCGCATGGCTGGGCACGCGTGGCATGGCCGCCACACCCCACGCGCAGCGCAGCGTGGCGCACGTACGGGTGCGTTGCCTGCGTGTCGCGCCACTCAACCTGATCGCCCTGCTGGATCGCGTCGAAGGCTCGCTCCGGACCGCGGTGCAGACGGCCGTGAAGCGCGAGGACGAGCAGGCGTTCGCGCAGGCCAACGCCGAAAACACGATGTTCTGCGAGGACGCGGCCCGCCGCATCCGGCGCGCGCTTGAGGCCGACGATGGCATCGCGGCTTTCCGCGTCCGCGTCGAACACCAGGAAAGCCTGCATCCGCACGATGCCGTGGCGCAGGTGAGCCGGAATTTCCCGGGAAACGGACATGCCATGGATATCGATCATGGCTCCGCCTGAGCAAAAAGTGCGCAGCATGGGTCTGCGACTGGCCATCGCGCTGCTGATCCTGTTTGCCGTCGCAGGCGCGTCGCTGGTCGCCCGGCAGGCCGCTGCGCAAGCGGCCCATCCCGCCGTCTCCTCGAGCGCGCTGACCGAACGGGATTTCAGCCGCATGTTGCCGACGATGACCGCGCAAGCCGCCGCCAACACGAACGACGGCAATCCACACGCGAACCCGTTGCCGGCGAGTGCACTGACCACCCAGGATTTCGAACGGATGTTGCCGCGCACCGACATGCGCAGCGATGCGGATGCGAACGCGCATCCGCATGCACATGCCTTCCTCGACAATGGTCCGGCCACACCCTTCGATGGCGCGCCGATCGCGAAGAATCCGCTGGCGCCGGATGCGATCGCGATCGGTGCCAAATCCTGTGTTGCCTGCCATGCGCTGGAGAACGTGCAGGCGTCCCACTCGCTGCACGTCCAGGCGTTCCGCGCCGGCGCCGCCGGAACGGGCGCCGCGGCGGCGTGCGAATCCTGCCACGGCCCCGGTTCCGCACACGCCAGGGATCCGACCAAGCCGGGCTTGATCATCGCCTTCACCCGCGACGCGAAGACACCGATCGACACGCAGGCCGGCGTGTGCCTTGCCTGCCACCAGGGCGGCGCACGGCAGGACTGGATCGGTTCGGTGCACCAGCAGCACGAACTTTCCTGCACCGACTGCCACAACCCGATGGCGCGGCTCTCGCCGGAAGGCGTGCTGGCGAAGAACTCGATCAACGAGGTGTGCGCGACCTGTCACCAGGACATCCGCGACAAGTTCAATCGCCGCTCGCACATGCCGCTGCCGGAAGGACAGATGTCCTGCGTCGATTGCCACAATCCGCACGGCACGTTGACCGCGGACCTGATCAAGACCGATACGGTCAACGAGACCTGCTACGCGTGCCACGCCGAAAAGCGCGGGCCGTTCCTGTTCGAACACGCGCCGGTCCGCAAGGACTGCCTGACCTGCCACGACCCGCATGGTTCCAACCAGCAGGCGCTTCTGACATTGCCGGTGCCGATGCTGTGCCAGCAGTGCCACACCATGACCGGGCATCCCAACGACCTGCTGACAAGGGCGGGATTCGCGACCGGGCCTGCACCGGACGAGCGGCTGATCGGCCGCGCCTGTCTGACTTGCCATACCAACATCCACGGTTCCAACAACCCATCCGGTTCGAGGTTCCACAAGTAGCGCCGTCGCGGCGCAATGGAGCGTCAGAAGTCCATGCGCAAAATGTTCGTCGCATCGCTGGCCATCGCCATCGCCGCGTCCCTCGCGGGCCCGCGGGCGTTTGCCGATTCCAGCGACAGCGCGCGCGTGGGCGACATCCAGTACGGCAACGCCCTCGACCCCACCGGCTGGGCGTCGCTTTCGTGGCCTGATCCGCGCGGATTCTCCTGGCTGCACGCCGGCATGATGCGCACGCCCAGCGGCGTGCTGTATCCCTATCCACCGCAGCGCGATGACAAGAGTTCACCGCTGTACAAGGACAGCGATTGGGTCTACTCGGGCTTTCTGCAATTGGGTTATCTGCACGTGGGTGGCGACACCCAGGCCGAATTCTTCCGCCATTACGCGGGCTGGAAGAGCGGCATGGCGCTCGGCCTGATCGCGCTGTACGCGGATAATCCGAAGACAGGCCAGTACGTGGAATTCCGCGGCAGCCGATTGAGTGGTGACGACCAGTACTACCGCCTGCGCACCGGGCGATACGGTGCCTACAAGGTCGAGGCGTTCTACCGCGACATTCCGCACGACGTCACCACCAGCGCGTATCCGCTGTGGAACGGCGTCGGCAGCACCAGCCTGACGCTGCCCGCGCCACTGGTTCCCGGCGGCAGCACGCCCGCCGAAGTCGCCGCCATCGCGAACACGCGCCCGCGGCAAACGATCGGACTCACGCGTCGGCGCGAAGGCCTCAGCTTCGAAGACAACTTCTATCGCGACTGGACCGGATACGTCTCGATCGTCAACGAGAAGCGCACGGGCGACCGGTTGTGGGGCGGTCCGATGTATCTCAACTACATCCTCCAGGACAACGGCGGCGCGCTGGAAACGGTGCGCCCGATCGACTTCACCACCACTGACGTCAGCATGGGCGTGCGTGATGTCGGCAAGGTGTGGCAGTTCCAGTTGAACTACACGGGCTCGTTCTTTCGCAACCACAAGGACCAATTGAATTACCAGAGCCCGTTCGCGCTGCAGAACGTCGTCGGCGTGCCGCAGGTCGCCAACATCTACCAAGGCCAGTTTTCGCTGGAACCCGACAACGACTACCACAACCTGCGTGCGGAACTTTCGCGCAGCCTGAAGTGGAACGGCCAGCTCTCGCTGGCCGCGGCGTGGGGCACGATGCGCCAGGATGATCCGCTGTTGCCGCCGGTCACCTGCACCGGGACTGGCGGCATTTTCATTTCTCCGTCGGCCGATTTCACCTTCAACTGCGCCGACTGGAACAACAGCGCGGCGCTGTCGCAGCAGACCGCGAACGCACGCATCGACACCGGACTGCTCGATGCCAAGATCACGCTGCACCCTTCGCCGAAACTCGGTTGGCACGCGGACCTGCGCTGGTACCGCGAGGACAACCGGACCAACTACCTCGCCTTCAATCCGCTGACCGGCCAGTACGGCTATATCGCGGAGAACGGCTCGCAGGGCAGCATTATCCCCGGCCAGATCGGCATTTTCGATCCGCGCAATCCGTTGTACGCGTCGTACGTGACCCAGGTGCGGGCGATCCCGTTCGGCTACACCGAGACCGTGTTCGAGACCGGCATCGACTGGCGCGCCAGCGAGAACAACACCTTCAGCCTGACCTGGAGCTTCGATCGCGACCAGCCGAAATACCGCGAACGCAAACTGGTCAACGAACAACGCATCAAGCTGTCATGGGTGGACCGCGCGCTTGGCAAGGCCACGCTGCGTGTCGACTACGAATTCGCGTATCGCAACGGCGGCCCCTACAACTACAACCCTTACGAACCGTTCTATTCGACGGCGCTGCCCGGATTCGTGACGCCGCCGCTCGGCAACGTCGCCTTCACCACCGACGCGATGCGCAAGTACGACTTGAGCAATCGCACCGAACACAAGTTGCACGCGACCCTGGTCTACCCGATCGGCGACACGGCAACGTTGTCGGCCGTCGCCTACGCGACCCGCGATGACTACGGCGCCGCGATCGGCCGGCAGGCCACGCGCAACCATGGTTTCGACCTGTCGTGGGACTGGCAGCCCTCGCCGCTGACCAGCATGAGCGCCAACCTGGGGCGCGACGATTCGAGCCTGAATCTTTCAAACGTCGCCGACAATGAAGATGTCACCGGCGGACCGGGCCGCAACGATCCGTCATTGGGCGGACCCCTGTTTCCGCTCGCGAACCAGTGGCAGAGCATCGATCACGAGCGTGATTACAACGCCGGCCTCACGCTCCGCCACGATTTCGGGCGCGTGCGCGCCGACTTGAGTTACACCTACACCTACGCGCTCGGCAAGATCGGCTACGTGTTCGCCTCGCCCGGCGCGCTATCCATCACGCAGCAACCCTTGGTCGACGCGGTGGGCAATGCCTTCCCGGACAACCACTACCACATCAACACCCTGCAGCTCGGCTTCGACATCGCGTTCTCGCGGATGATCGGGATGCGGGTGTTCGACATTTTCGAGACCGGCAGCTTTGCCGACTGGCACTA
>DAIUEL010000103.1:0-9619 GCA_036845145.1 Rhodanobacteraceae bacterium
GTCGTCGCTCAACTGGATGTTGATGTCCATCGGCATGGCTGAATCCTCGAACGGGGGCGGCAGAATGCGCCAGCCTACCGAGCAGCCGTGGGCCCGTCAATCACTGGTGCGGGCTCGGCTTTGGTGAAAAGTCAGGCCATGGATGGCCGTTCTGGTGTCCAGCGGAGTACCGGCTTCGAACGATTCGGAGATACTTGTGAAGCGGCGTTCACGGATGAACGCAAATCTAAAGTATCCCCTGGATGCCCGCGCCGAACGCGGTAATGAAGCGGGTGATGATGGCCGTGATGGATAGGTTGACCTGCGGAAAGTCGCCGACCGGTTCCCAGCATTTCAGGAAATCCGGATCGGTGGCCGGCACCGGTCGGCAGCCGGGCTTCAGCTGATAGTCGGTGGCGTACGCCCACGGCCAGATGTCGAAAATTGGCAGCTTGCGCGAGACGTCGCCGATCGCCTGGCTGACGTCGCCGATGATCGGGATCGGATGCCGCGGTGCGACCAGCCACGCGTTCTGCGGCGCAGCGTCGCGCAGGATCGCCGCGCGCACCTGATCGGCAAACGCCGGATCGTCGATGATGATGCCGCCCTCGGTGTTGTAGTCCGCCGAACGCGGATCGAAGTTGTGCGAGCCCACCATCGCGATGCGGCCATCGACCACCAGCGATTTCGCGTGCAGGCTGATGCGCGGGCCGGTACTGCCCGGTTCGAGCGGCGCGCGTCCGCCGCGGTGTGCCGAGGACGTTTCCGAGCCGAAGCCGGACAGCCGGTAATAGTCGCCCAGCATCTCGGCGGCGTCGGCGGGGTGCGGCATCAACTCGTGGATATGGAAACCGTAATCCACGAGGTATTTCTTGTGGTGCTTGTAGGACAGGGCATACACCCCGATCGCGTCGGTGGACGCCAGTGAATTGGTGGACACCAGCACCTTCACCGGCGGCTGTTTCTGCCGCAGCGCCTTGAAAAGCGTGCCGGCCCGGCGCGTCAGCACCAGGTAGGGCGTCTGCAGCACGACTTCGCCGTGCGCGTCCGCCAGCATCTTCATGAGGTCGCGCGTCAGCTCGCGCGAATCCGGACCATGCACCGCTTCGGCCTTCGAAGGCAGGTCGTAGAAGTAATCGGCCAGTCCGACATCGAGGCTGTGGTCGAGCAGGTTGCCCGCCAGCCATTCGGGGTCTTGCGCATCCTGGCGCGTGGTCGCCACCCGCTGCGGGTCGGCGAACGCCGGTTCCATCCAGGGTTCGGCGTCGAACGGCTGCTTCAGGATGTCGGCATTGACGTCCTTCAGGTGCGTGAGCGGCACTGCGCGGTTGTTCTGCCAGAAAAGCTCGAAACTTTTTTCCATCTGGCGTCCGGCCGGTCCCGCCACCAGCACGTCACGATCCAGGAAATCCATCTGCGGATCCCAGTCGTAGTAATTGTTGGCGTAATTGCGGCCGCCCACGATGCCGACCTTGCCGTCGACCAGGAACAATTTGGTGTGCATCCGCTGGTTGAACTTGCGGAAGCAGCACAACACGCTCGCCGCGTATTCGATGTAGTTGCTGCGGGCGCTGTCGAAGGTCGGGTTGTACAGCTTGATGTGCAGGTTCACGCTGGCGCGGGCCAGCCGCGACAGCAGCTTCGGGTCGTTGAGCGAGCCCAGTTGATCGGCGAGGACGCGCACCTGCACGCCACGCCGCGCGGCTTTCACCAGTTCGTCCAGCACCAGCATGCCGGCGTCGTCCTTGGCCCAGATGTAGGTCTGGATGTCGATGGATTTGCGGGCGCCCCGGATCAGGTTGAGGCGCGCCACCAGTGCGTTCTGCCCGATGTTGAGCAGCGTGACCGTGTTGCGTGGCTTTTCGCGGGTGGAATCCGCGATCGCACGGTCGGCCTGCGCGAGGAACGGCGAAGGTTTGGCGCAGCGGTCGGTGCGATCGCAATCGATGCGGCTGTCCGCCGACAGCGCAATGATGTGGTCGGCGCGCTGGATGCGCTTGGTGGAAAGCGGTGCGCAGCCTGCGAGCAGCAGCAGCGCCAAGGCGCACAGGCACCCACCGAATTTTGCGTGCGAAGTTTTCAGCATCGCCCGGATCATACGGGGGCCGTCAATGCGGCGCCGCCAGCTCGTCGAGGCTGATCCGCAAATCCAGTTCCACCTTGTTCGAAAGCACGCCGCGCCACGCGCCCATCCCGAAGTTCGAACGCACGATCACCCCGCGCACGCGGATCACGCACGCCAGCGGCTGGCGCTGGCAATCGGAAGGCAGCAATGCAAGCACTACCGGATGGCGTTCTCCGTGCAGGGTCAGCAGGCCGCGCAGCGTGCCGCCGCTCGCCAGTTCGTCCAGCGGAAACGGATCCGAATCGAAACGGATCACCGGGAATTGCGCTGCGTCGAAGAAGCTCGGGCCGAGCGCATGCGCGCGATTATCGGCGTCGGCCATTTCGAGACCCGCGACTTCGAGGGTGGCGTCGACCTGCATCAGGTCCGCGCCGATATGGGTGTCGATCCGGCGCAGCGTGCCGGAGAGGCCGGGAAACGTGCCGCGCACGTGCGCGAACAGCAGCTTGCGCACGCTGAACTGCGCTTGCGATCGGGCGGCATCGATCGACCAGGTGTGTGCGCTTGAGTCTGGTGGTGTTGCAGGCACGACGCTTGGCCCTGCGAGCAGGGCCAAGATCAGCGCCGATTTCAGGGCGACCATAGCGCCTGCAAACGGCCGTGCCCGGGTTCGAGCGCGTCGTCGGTCAAATCGATCCATGCGACCGTCGCGGGCGACATGCCGCGCGCGCCGGCGGAGCGGCCTTCGGTCAGGAGGGCCAGCAATTCTTCCATGCCGGGATTGTGCCCGACCAGCAGCACCTGACGCGCGTCCGACGCATGGTTTTCGATCAGTGCCAGCAATTCGCCGGGCGTGGCACGATAGATCGCGTGCACGAATTGCGGCTTCGGCACGCGCAGCGCCTTGCCGACCGCGTCGACCGTCATCTGGGTGCGGCGGGCGGGCGAACACAACACGGCATCGGGCGCGGCGCCGTGTTCGGCCAGCCAGGCGCCGGCCGCGCGCGCCTGCGCCTCGCCGTGCAGGCTCAACGGGCGTTCGGTGTCGCGTCCGTCCGGTCCCGCCGACATCGCCTCGGCGTGCCGCAGCAACAACAATTCACGCATGGCCGCGCGTTCTCATTGAGCGGTGGAAGCCGCGCCGGTGGGTGCGGGCGCGTCCAATGGAACCTGGTTGGCGCGCAGCGTGGCCAGTATCAGGCTGAGTTCGGTGCCGCCATTGCGTGCGGTGGTCAACCATTGCAAAGCTTGCGAGGCATCGGTGAGCGAGCGTTGCAGCAGGGCCGAATACTGGTGCACCTGCCAGGCGAGATTCTGGCTGGCCTGGTCGTTCCGGGACTTGTCGTCCGGGTTCAACGTGCCCTGGATATGCAGGCCCACCGCGCGTGCGATCGGGCTGGAACCCCACTGCAGAGTGTGTGCGAGCTTCAGGCAATCGCTTTTGAGGTCGTCGTCTTTCGTCGCATCGTCGCCGCACAGTTGTTCGAGCGGTCCGAAGGCCGGACGAATGTGGTTCTGGGTGCCCGTCACGGCCACCAGCATGCGCACGCCATCGGGGTTGTCCGGCTGCCCGTCGTGCGCGCCCTGCATGGTGTCGGGCAGCGGCGGCAGCACCGCGACGGCCTTGGCGACCCCTGCCAGCGTCCTGCCGTAATAATCATCATAGGTTTTCGCGGCGGCGGCCTGTTTCAGCGCCGCCCGTTCGGCCTTGTCATCCTTGTCCCGTGCAGCCACATCCAGCGCCACCATCCAGACTGCCGCGTTGTCGGCGGCATGCTGCTTGAGCCAGGCAAAGGCTTGCGCGTTCGGACAATCCTTTTCCGATTTGCAGGCATCGAGCCGCGCCCACTCGGCGGGCGCGCCGGCCTTCGGCGCAGCGGCGGCGCGCTGGCTGAGCGCGTCGAAATCGAGTCCCTGCGTCGGGTTCTCGAACGGCTTGGCCAGGATCGCGGCGCCCAGCAGGTAGTCCGGATCGGCGCGCAGCGCGACCACGCTGACAAGATCGTGCTGGTATTGCCGGATCGCCTGCATGCGCTTGCGGTCGGCGGGCGAAAGCCTGGCTCCGTCGGACGCGGCGGCACTCGATGCGGACGCGGGAGGCCTCGACGGTTCCGGCTGCGTCGCCGGCGATTTCGCGAGCGCGGCGCTGGCGATCAGCAACGCCGCGAGGGCTGTGGCAGGCGTGGCATGGCGCATGGCAGGTACCGACAAGGCAATCCGGTGAAAGCTAGGGGCGGACGGGTGAATGCGGGCTGGCCGGCGCGGCGTTGCCGGCGGTCCGGTCCAAGGATCGACTGCTGCGATTTCGATCGTGCGACTATGTCGACGGGCCTTCGCGCATGAACTCCGGCTGTGCCAACGCGGCGCGATGGATGTCGGCGTTGTAATAGCGGGTCGCGAACGGCTTGGCCTTGGCGTCGTGCTCGCGGAATGCGGCAAGGTCGCCATCCTTGCGGGCGAGGGTGCAGCTCCACCAGCCGGTCGGGTAGCACGGTTGCGGAAAGGGCAGGGTGCGGACCGTGGAAAAGCCGACCTCGCGCATCGCGCCCTGCATCGACCGGATCAGGTCCAGCAGCGCCAACGGCGACTCCGACTGCTGCACCAGGATGCCGCCTTCGCGCAACGCACGGAAGCAGCTTGCGTAGAACTTCGCGTTGAACAGGCCTTCGGCGGGGCCGACCGGGTCGGTCGAATCGACGATCACCACGTCCAGCGAATCGGGCGTGGCATCGGCCATGTACTTGATGCCGTCGTCGAACAGCAGCTTCGCGCGCGGATCGCCGTTGGATTCGCACAACTCGGGGAAATATTTTTCCGCGAGGCGGGTGACGCGCTCGTCGATGTCGATCTGCGCGACACTTTCAACTTCCGGATGGCGCAGCACTTCGCGCAGCGTGCCGCAGTCGCCGCCGCCGATGATCACCACGTTGCGCGGCGTGGCGTGGGTGTACAGCGCCGGGTGCGTCATCATCTCGTGGTACAGGAAATTGTCGCGGCTGGTCAGCATCGTGCAGCCGTCGATCACCATCAGGTTGCCCCAGTCGGTGGTGCGGTAGACCTCGATGTGCTGGAAAGGCGTCTGTTCGTCGGCCAGCTTCTCGGCCACGCGATAGCCGATGGATGAACCGGAGGCCTCGTGCTTTTCGGTAAACCAGTCGGACATGCCGAAAATCCTGTTGGAGAGCGCCTGATTGTAACGGCCGGTCCGGGGCCACGCGTTACAATGATGCGTCGATCCCGCGGCGTCGGTGGCTTCCGGTCGGCGAACACGTTGCGTCAAGGCCCGCCGCTGCGACGTTCCACCCCTCGTTATCCGGAGAACCACGATGACGAACGCCTGGAACATCGATACCGCCCGTTTCGTGTATTCGGTCGCGCACTGGAGCGATGGCTACGTCGACATCGACGTGCAGGGTCGTGCCGTGATGCGCCCGCGTGGCGACGAAGGTCCGGCCATTGCGCTGGACGATGCGATCGCGCGGGCGCGGACGATGGGTCTGCGCCTGCCGTTGCTGCTGCGTTTCCCCGACATCCTGCTCGACCGCCGCGGAAAATTGCGTGCCGCGTTCGCGGACGCGATGCGCGCGCACGATTATCCGGGTGGCTACACCGCGCTTTACCCGATCAAGGTCAACCAGCAGCGCGCGGTGGCGGGCACGCTGGCGCAAGGCCCGCTGTCACCGCGCGCCGCCGGAACGGGTTTCGGACTGGAAGCCGGTTCCAAGCCCGAATTGCTGGCGGTGCTGGGGCTTGCGCAACCGGGCTCGCTGGTGGTGTGCAACGGTTACAAGGATGCCGAATACATCCGCATCGCGCTGATCGGGCGCAAGCTCGGCATCGACGTGGTGATTGTGATCGAGAAACCTTCCGAACTCGAACACGTGATCGCCGAAGCCAAGGCGCTGGATGTCGAACCAAAACTGGGCGTGCGCGTGCGGCTGGCCTCGATCGGCGCCGGCAAGTGGCAGAACACCGGCGGCGACAAGAGCAAGTTCGGATTGACGCCCGCGCAACTGCTGGCGCTGGTCGCGCGACTGCGCGACGCGAACCTGACGCATACGATGCGCCTGCTGCACTTCCACATGGGTTCGCAGATTTCCAACCTGCGCGACATCGCGGCCGGGATGCGCGAGGCGGTGCGGCATTTCGCGGAACTCCGCGCTGCGGGGCTGCCACTCGATCACGTCGATGTCGGCGGCGGGCTCGGCGTCGACTACGAGGGCACACGCTCGCGCGGCGAATGCTCGATCAACTACGACGTCGAGCAATACGCCGACGCCGTGGTCGCGCCGCTGGCGTCCGCCTGTGCCGAGTGGAACATCCCGCCGCCGCACGTCCTCACCGAATCGGGCCGCGCGATGACCGCGCATCACGCGGTGCTGGTGGTCAACGTCAGCGAAGTGGAACCGGCACCGGACGGCGCGCCGCCGCCGGAAGCGGTGGGAGAGGCCGCGGTGCTGCGATCACTGCGCGGCACGTTGGCGGCTCTGGACAGGCGCCCGGTGCGCGAAGTCTGGCAGGACGCCCAGCAGTATTTGCACGAAGGCCACGCGCTGTACGCGCAGGGCGCGCTCGACCTTGCGCAACGCGCAAAGCTGGACGCGTTGTTCCACGCGATCGCGCTCGGCGTGCGCGCGCGGCTGAAGCCCGACGAGCGTTCGCACCGCGAGATCATCGATGCGCTGGACGTGAAGCTCGTCGACAAGTACTTCTGCAACTTTTCCGTGTTCGAATCGATCCCGGACGTCTGGGCAATCGACCAGATCTTCCCGATCATGCCGCTGACGCGCCTCGACGAAAAGCCGACGCGCCGCGGCACGCTCGCCGATCTCACCTGCGATTCCGACGGCCGTGTGGACGTGTACGTGGAATCGGGCGACCTCGACGTCAGCCTGCCGCTGCACGAGTTGCGTTCCGGCGAACCTTACCGGCTTGGCATTTTCCTGGTCGGCGCGTATCAGGAAACGTTGGGCGACATCCACAACCTGTTCGGCGACACCGACGCGGTGAACGTCCGCATCGAAGGCGATGGCTTCACGCTGGACGGCGCGCGCCGCGGCGATTCGGCCGACATGCTGCTCGATTACGTTGGCTACAAGCCAGACGATCTGCGAGTCGCCTATCGCGAAAAGCTCGCAGCCGCAGGTTTGCAGGGTGAAGCGGGCAAGCGCGTCGAGGCGACGCTGGAAGCGGGCCTGACCGGCTACACGTACCTGCGGGAAACCTGAACTCACCCATCGCGCGCGATCTGCAGCCCGGCCACCGACTGGCTGACGGGCATTACTTCGATGCGGTTGATGTTGAGGTGCGGCGGCAGGTTGGCGACCCACCAGACTGTCTCGGCGATGTCATCGCCGGTGATCGGATGCGCGCCCGCGTAGAGCCTGTCCGATGCGGCCTGGTTGCCGCCGGTGCGCACCAGGGTGAACTCGGTTTCGGCCATCCCGGGCTCGATATTGGTCACCCGCACGCCGGTGCCGTGCAGGTCGGTGCGCAGGTTCGTGGAAAAGTGCGTCACGAACGCCTTGGTGCCGCCGTACACGTTGCCGCCGGTGTACGGGTACGTGCCGGAAATCGAGCTGATGTTCGCGATCGCGCCGCGCCGCTTGATCAGCTTCGGCAACAGCAGCCGTGTCAGCGTGACCAATGCGGTGACGTTGGTGTCGATCATCTGCCGCCACTGCGCAAGGTCGCACTCCTGCGCCTTGGCGGTGCCGAGCGCGAGACCGGCGTTGTTGACCAGGAGGTCGACATCGCGGAAATCTTCCGGCAATGCATCCAGCGCGGCGCGCATCGCGGTTTCGTCGCGGATGTCGAACGCCGCGGCGTGCACGCGGTCTGCTCCGAACCGCTCGACGAGCTTTGCGAGCCGTTCGGCGCGACGCGCGAAGGCGATCACGTGCCACCCGTTTGCGGCGAACTTCGCCGCGATCGCGGCGCCGAAGCCGGCGGATGCGCCGGTGACGAGAAGGGTCTTTGGATTCATTGTTGTTCCCAGCGGTCCGGGCAAGCACGTGAGGATGGGGGCGGGAGGCGGGTAGCGGGGCCGCAGGGACGTACCTTCGAAGCACTTCCACGCCCCGATCCCCACCCGCGCATCATTTCTCCTTCAGCGGGATCCCGTGGATGCCGGCGGCGGAAAGCTGCTTCTGCACGTCCTGCAACTGCGTGGCGGAAGCGAACGGCCCGATTCGCACCCGGTTCCAGACCTGGCCATCGAGCGTGACGGCCTGGACGTGCGCGGTGAAGCCCTGCAGCGCGAGCCGGGCTTTCATCGCGTCGGCATCGCTGGTTTTCGGAAACGCACCCACCTGCAACACGTAACCGCCTTCCGAAGGCGTCGCGCCGGTCGCATTCGCGGCGGCGGGCGCGGACGCGCTGGCATTGTTGGCTGCGGCGGCTTGCTGCTGCTCGGCCTTGGCCATCGCGGAGAGTTCCGTGTTCGGAATCACCACTTCCTTTTCCGGCAGCACCTTGTAGAAGTCGAATTGCGAGGCGCTGGACGCTGCGCTGCTGCCGGCGATGCCGGGCGAGCTGCCCTGTTGCGCGACCGCGTCGGGATTGGCCTGCGGTTGATCGGTGCGGCGCAGGCTGGGCAGGTGCCGGCTCGCGAACGCGAACAGGATCAGCCCCACCACCACGCCCGCCAGGAACAAGGCCCAGCCGGGAAATCCCGAACCGCCGTTACGTACCGCTTGTTTGCCGTTGCGTGTTGCCACTGCCAAACCTCGTATGCCTGCGCTTGTATGCGTGTCCGTGCGGCCCGGGTAGGCCGCATCAGCCATTCATCGAAAAACGGAAATCGTCACATCGACTCGGGAGCCTTGACGCCCAGCATACCGAGTCCGTTGGCGAGCACCTGCCGGGTAGCGTACGCCAACGCCACGCGCGCGTTGCGCAGGTCGTCGTCGTCCACCAGGAACTGCTCGGCGTTGTACCAGACGTGGAAGGCGCCGGCCAGTTCGCGCAGGTATTGTGCCAGCAGATGCGGCTCGCGGCTGGCGGCCGCCGCTTCGACGATTTCCGGGAAGCGCGAGACTTCGGCCATCACGGTGCGCGCATACTCGCCCTGAAGCCGGTCCAGGTGTTTCAGCGCCTCACGTTGCTCGAACACGATCGAGCGGTCGTGCATCTGGCGCTGCACGCTGCACACCCGGGCATGCGCGTACTGGATGTAGTAGACCGGATTGTCGTTGGTCTGCGCGCGCGCCAGGTCGATGTCGAACACCAGTTGCGAATCGCTCTTGCGCGCGATCAGGAAATAGCGCGTGGCGTCCAACCCGGCCATCTCGATCAGGTCGCGCAGGGTGACGTAGCTGCCGGCGCGTTTGGAAATCTTCACTTCCTCGCCGCCCTTGATCACCGTCACCATCTGGTGCAGCACGTATTCGGGCCAGTCTTTCGGGATGCCGATGTCGAGCGCCTGCAGCCCGGCGCGCACGCGTGCCAGCGAGCCGTGGTGGTCCGCGCCGAGCTCGGTGACCGCACGCTTGTAGCCGCGCTCCCATTTGGAAAGGTGGTAGGCGACGTCCGGCACGAAGTAGGTGTACGTGCCGTCGGATTTCCGCATCACGC
>DAIUEL010000104.1:0-6749 GCA_036845145.1 Rhodanobacteraceae bacterium
TTTCGTTTGCGTGCAGCGCCGGATGAGGGTTCGGAAGTTCCGCGCATCACAAGCTTGAACGAGATTCCGATGTTGCCGGATTTCCGAGCCCTCACCCGCCCTTCGGGCCCTCTCCCAAAGGGAGAGGGGAAGAAGCGATTATTTCCGTTTCGCACGCGGATGCGCGGCGTCGTAGACCTTCGCGAGGTGCTGGAAATCGAGATGCGTGTAGATCTGGGTGGTGCCGATGTCGGCGTGACCCAGGAGTTCCTGCACTGCGCGGAGGTTGCCGGACGACTCCAACAGGTGCGACGCGCAGGAGTGCCGCATCAGGTGCGGATACACGCGCCGCCACACGCCTTGGGATCGCGCACGACGCTTGATCGCCGCGCGCACCGCACCGGGCGTCAGCGCCCGATCGCCGCGGCCGCGCAGGACCGGATCATCTTCGCCGGCGGGTTGCGAGTCACGCAGTGCGGACAGGGCATCCAGGGCCATTCGCCCGACCGGCACGATGCGTGTCTTGCGGCCCTTGCCGGTGACGCGAAGCAGTCCCTGCTCGACATCCAGGTCGCACCAGCGCACGCCGCACAATTCCGACACGCGCACGCCACTGGAATACAGAAGCTCCAGCATCGCGCGATCGCGTCGCGCCAGCGGGTCATTGGCCGTCACTTCCACCAGCGCCGCAGCTTCATCCACGTCCAGCACTTCCGGAAGCTTGCGGCGCATTTTCGGCGAGCGCACGCCGGCGGCGGGGTTGTTCTGGATCTTGCCTTCGCGCGCGAGGAACCGGAAGAAACTGCGATACGCCGACAGCATCGCCCGCAGTGATGGCGGCTCCAGCCCACGGCGGTGTTCGTTGGCAACCAGCGTCTGCAGTTGTTCGCCGCGGAGGTCACTCCACGCGGCGAGCGAAAGGCTGTCGGCGAAAAGCGCCAGCGTCTCCAGCGCGTGCGTGTAATTGCGCAGCGTACCCGGCGAATAATGCCGCTCGACCTTCAGGTATTCGAGGAACCTTGTGGTGTCGACAGCCAAGCCGGACATTCACGCCTCACGCGGCCGGGTTCATTCAGTTGCGAAGCGCGCGATCGCGGCGTCCAGCGCCTGCGCGATCAGCTTCAGGAACAGGGTGCCGATGCCGGGATGGAAGCGGTTCGGATCGTCGCTGCCGATCGCCAGCATCCCGGCCTCGCCGATCTTCAGCAGCGCGGTGGATTGCACGCGACCGACGTCATTGCCGAACAGGCGATCGAGCTTGTCCTGCGCAAGGCGTCCACAGGCGGCATCACCGCGTGCGAGGAAGTCGGCGAACGTCGGCAGCGCGCCGGCGCCTCCCGGCACGCAGACCAGCCAATCCGTGCGCGGCAGGTCGGCGGCATCGCGGAACAGCACCACGCGGACCAGGTCGGTGTGGAAGTCCTCGTTGAGTGCGCCGACGAAACTTTTCAGGACATCGGCAAGGTTGTCGTCGCGCAGCAGCCCGACGGTGAGCGTGTGCACGCGCACCATCAACTGCTCGTTGTCGCCCGCGATCGCGACGAGTTCCGCCAGCCGTTCGTTGAGTTCGTGGTTGCGCGCACGCAACGCTTCGAGCTGGTACGCCGCCAGCGAGGCGGCGGGGCCGTTTTCGCGCGGCATCACCAGCTCCGTGGCCACGTCCGGAAAGTTTTCGAGAAATCGGGGGTGCTGGCGCAGGTACTCGGCGATGTCCATCGCCTCGAGGCTTTGCTTCAGAGTCAAATCGGCCATGCGTGTCCAACCGGTTGGGTTGCCGCGAAGTTTGGGCGTTCGCCGACGCGAACGCAAATGCTGGCGACACTTTGGACACGGATGAAGTCGGAACAACGCGGGTTCGCGCGCTGCCCCACCGTGATCAACCGCTTTTGTCCGCGTCGAATGTTCTTCACGACCGTTCGGAGTCGAGTCCAAGCCACTCGCCATCGAAGACGAATGCCGCCGGACCGGTCATCCATAGCGTGTACCCGCGCCCTTGCCATGCGATTTCGAGCGTACCGCCCGGCAGTTCGACGCGAACTGCGTCCGCGACCCGTCCCCGGCGATGCAACGCTGCCACCGCGGCGCAGGCGCCCGTGCCACAGGCTTGCGTCCAGCCGGCGCCGCGTTCGTGCACCCGCAGTTTCACGTGCTGATCATCCAATACCTGGACGAAGCCCGCATTCGCGCCACGCGGGAAACGCGGATGTGTGGTGATTGCCGGACCGAGCCGATCGATGCGCGGATCGGTGAGGTCAGCCACTTCCAGCACGGCGTGGGGATTGCCCATCGATACCGCGGCGATGTCGATGCGTTCGGCGTTGACGTCGAGCGAATAGGTGTTCGCCGCTGCCGGTGCATCGAACGGAATGCGTGCAGGCTCGAATTCGGGCTCGCTCATTTCCACCGCGACGGTGGCCGGATCCGTCAGGCGCATCCCGATGATGCCAGCGGGGCTCTCCAGCTTCATGGATTCGCCCGTTGCAACCGCGCCTGCACGGTGCAGCCAGGCACCGATGCAGCGTGCGCCATTGCCGCACTGTTCGGAATGCGAGCCGTCGGCGTTGCGTATCGAATATGCGGCGGCGCATGCCGGGTCACGCGCGCGTTCGATGATCAGCAGCTGGTCGAAACCGATGCCGGTATGGCGATCGGCCATGGCCCGGATCATGGTCGGATCCACGCGCAGCGACGCATCACGTGCATCCAGCACGACGAAGTCGTTGCCGAGGCCGTGCATCTTGGTGAAACGGATGGCCATGTCCGGCGCGCGTCAATGGCCGCCGGACGAACCCGCTGCCGGCACGGCGGCCGTCGAGGCGGACGCGGGTCGGGCGGTGGACGTCGGCGCCGGCGGGACACTTGAAGCGGAAGCCGGGACCGCGGACCTGGTCGGCAGGAAAAGCGGTCCCTTCTGCCCGCAACCGGCCAGCAGCGCGGCGCCGCACAGCAACAGCAAAGCAGAAACCACGATGCGACGGCGCATGCAGGCGATCCGGGGGTGGCGAGTCGCCGGTGAGTATAAAGCTACGCTTTGGAACCGCAGCGTGGCTCGCGATTCCGACGCCAAACCGGTCAATGATCCGCCTTGGGCCGTGGGCTCTGTGGCGCGTCACCTTGCACGTTCCGCCGGTGACGACCTGCAGCCGAAGTCGTGCGCCAAACGGCGGTGATGAGCCGAGGATGAGGCTTGCCGAGCCGGCCTACATGTCCCGGATGTCATCTATTCGTGGCTGACAGTTGTCAGGCGTTTCAGGTACCGCCACGCGTCCGCGCCATCTTCGTAGAACCCGGGGATCCGACTGCCGCGCACGTAACCGTGCCGTTCGTACAGCGCGATGGCGGGGGCATTGTCGACCCGCACTTCGAGGCGCATCGATTCGCATCCGCGTACACGGGCGTCCGCTTCGGAGGCGGCCAGCAACGTGCGGCCCAATCCCGCGCCGCGTGCATGCATGGCGACGGCCAGCGAATACAACCGGGCGGTTAGCGAATTGCGCCGATAGAACACCACCGCTGCCGCGTCGATGCCGGCGGCTGCATCACCGACCACCAGCACGGCGGCGGTCGCGCTCCCGATGTGCCGTCGCCATTGCGCGCGGCTGATGCGGTCGCCCTCGAAGCTGGCTCGTTCCAGCGCGAGCAGGGCATCGAGGTCGGCAGGCATAGCCTGCCGGACGGAAATGGATGGGCGTCGCGGCATGCCGCAAGCGTGGCGTGCGGAGCGCGCTTGCGCAAGGCTGAATCCACGCCGGCCGGGGAAATTTCGCCCCTTGCGTTTGGCTTGCGCAGTGCCGACACTGCGCGCTTCCGGATGCGGCGCCACACGTCGCGGCTTCGGACACGAATCGGGAAGATCTGCAATGAGCCGGCTGGTCATCGTCGTCGAAAAAGCCTCCGACTGGGGTTCGTATTACCCGTCGGACAACGTCGTCACCGCGATGCAGTATTTGCGCGAACCCGTGGGCGGCGACGAACGCACCCACGTCATCAACCTGTGCCGCAATTACAAGTATCTGGGGGTCGGCCATTACGTGTCGTTGCTGGGCGAGGCGCGCGGGCACCGGGTGATTCCCTCGGTGCGTACCATCAGCGACCTGCGCAAGCGCGCGCTTTACAACCTCGACATCGAAGACCTCAACCAGAAATTGACGCATTTCCTGCCCGCCGGCGGTCAGGACACCACCGACCTCGGCATCCTGGTCTACTTCGGCGTCACTTCCTATCCCGCCCTGCAGGATTTGGCCCGGCAAGTGTTCGAAACGTTCCCGTGTCCGCTGCTGCGCATCGAGTTCGAGCGCGACCGCGTGTGGCAGATCAGCGCGATCAAACCGGTCGGCCTGCACACGCTGGACGACGCGCAGGAAGACACGTTTGCGCAGGCACTCGATGCATTCTCGAAGCGCCTGTGGCGCAAGCCGCGCGCCCGACGCCAGTTCCGCTACGACCTCGCGATGCTGGTCAACCCGAAGGAGGCGATGCCGCCGTCGAATGCGCGCGCGCTGAAGCAGTTCATCGCCGTCGGCAAGGACCTCGGGATCGAAGTCGATCCGATCTACAAACACGATTATCCGCGCCTGGCGGAATACGACGGGCTGTTCATCCGCGAAACCACCGCGCCGGACGACCATACCTATCGCTTCGCGCACAAGGCCGAGCGCGAAGGCATGGTGGTGATCGACGATCCCACCTCGATCCTGCGTTGCACCAACAAGATCTACCTTAACGACATGCTGCGCGCCCACAAGGTGGCGGTGCCGCGCTCGGAAGTGCTGTATCGCGAGGACTCCCGGCAATTGCGCGAGCTGCCCGACAAGCTCGGCTTCCCACTCGTGCTGAAGATCCCGGATGGGTCGTTCTCGCGCGGCGTGATCAAGGTGGATGATCTCGACCAACTGGCCAAGGCCGCGGCGCATCTGTTCCAGAGCACCGCACTGCTGATCGCGCAGGAGTTCCTGTACACCGAATTCGACTGGCGCATCGGCGTGCTCAACCGCAAGCCACTGTATGCCTGCAAATACTACATGTCGCGCGGGCACTGGCAGATCTACAACCACAGCGCGCGCGGCAGTGCGCGCTCGGGCGGGTTCGAATGCATGAAGATCGACGACGCGCCCGCCGAAGTAGTCAGGCTGGCGGTGCGCGGCTCGTCCGCCATCGGCAACGGCCTGTATGGCGTCGACATCAAGCAGACACACGATCGCACGGTGCTGATCGAGGTGAACGACAATCCGTCGATCGACGCCGGCGTGGAAGACGCCGAACTCGGCGAGGAGTTGTATCAGCGCATCATGCGGGAACTGCTGCGGCGGATGGAAGCCAAGCGCAACGGCGTCGCGGCCTGAGGTCGTCCTCAGGCGACAGCGCGTCGCTTCACGTGCATTCGGCGATTGCGGCGGGCGGAGCGCTCGCGCCGGCGTTCCGCCGCGACGTTCAAGTGGTGAACCGATCGCGCCGCGCGTAGCGACTGTGAATCGATCCGCAAGCCGAACGCACGACGGGCGACCAGCAGCAGGCAAGGTGCGGCCAGCAGCCAGAAGGCTGGCGACCAGCCCAGCGCCGCGTCGCGCAACGGCAGCGGCGTCAACCCGTACAACACCATGCCGCAGGCGAGCCAGGTTCCCGCCGCGACGGTCAAGGGATCGAGGGCTATCGGGGATTCGGAACGACGTGACATGGCGAGCTCCTGGTCTGAGTGGGCCCAAGCTTCCCCGTGGGCGATCTCGCCGATTGAGACGGGTACCATCTGAGCGCGTTGCGCCGAATCCTGAGTCCCGAACCCCATGCCCGCAGTCGTTTCACGTTACGCCGTCATCGGCCATCCCATCGCGCATTCACTGTCGCCGCGCCTGCACGCGCTGTTCGCAGCACAAACCGGCATCGCGCTGGAATACACGGCGATCGATGTGGCGTCTGCGGTATTTGCGGACACGGTGCACACGTTCCTCGCGCACGGCGGACGCGGCGCCAACGTCACCTTGCCGCACAAGGCTGCGGCTTTCGCGCTTGCGGACGTGCAAACCGCCACCGCGCAGCGGCTGGGCGTGGCCAACGTGCTGACGCGGTTGCCGAACGGACGCATCGAGGCCGACAGCAACGATGGCGCGGGCATGCTCGCCGACATGCATCGGCGTTGCGGCATCGATCCGCGCGGAATCGATGTGCTTCTGCTCGGTGCCGGCGGCGCGTCGCGCGCGGCGGCGTTCGCGTTGCTGGACGCGGGTATCCGGGGGATCACGATTGCCAATCGCACCGTGGAACGCGCGCAATCGTTGGCCGCGGCATTGGCCGATGCCACACGCGTGCGGGTGCTTGGCTGGGATGATCTGGAACGCTGCGGGCCGTTCGACCTGATCGTCAACGCCACGTCCGCAGGCGTGCAGCATGCCGCGCTTGCGCTGCCACCGTCATTGGGCCGGGCAAGCGCCGCGGCCTACGACCTGAGCTACGGCCCGGCTGCACAAGCCTTCATCGACTGGGCGGGGCGCGCCGGCTGCGCATCCGCATTCGACGGCCTCGGCATGCTGGTCGAAACCGCCGCGGCATCGTTCGAGCACTGGCACGGCGTGCGGCCGGACGTCGATGCGGCGCTGGCGCAAATCAGCGCAGGTAATCGTTCTTGAGTTCGACGTAGTGTCGCGCCGAATAGCGGAGCGCCTCGATTTCCGCTTCGGCCAAGCTGCGCACGCAGCGTGCGGGATTGCCGATCCACAACTCGCCTTCGCCCACCACCTTGCCCGGTGCGACCAGCGCGCCCGCGCCGATGAAGGCGT
>DAIUEL010000104.1:6849-9434 GCA_036845145.1 Rhodanobacteraceae bacterium
CCGGCCAGACCGATACGTCGTCGCCGAGTTCGACATCACCGATCACGGTGGCGGCGGGATCGACGTACACGTTTGCCCCGAGTTGCGGCCAAATGTCGCGGTAGGCGCGGACGTGGTTCATTGCACTTCGCCATTGCGTGGATCACGATCCGGAGCATCGTAACGCCGGCCCCCAAGCCATGGATACGCCGATCGCCAATCTCGGCACCTTGCTGCAAGCCCAGCGTGCGGCCTGGCAGGCGCGCACGCCCGACCATGCGCAACGAATGGATGACCTGGCGCGCCTGCGCCGCGCATTCAAGGCGAGGCTGGAGGATTTCGTGCGCGCCGTCAGTGCCGACTTCGGCCATCGCCCGCGCGTGGAAACATTGCTGGCCGACGGCATGCCCGTGCTCGACGAGATCGACCACGTCCGCAAGCGCATGCGCCGCTGGATGCGCACGCGCCGCGTCGCGGCCGATGCCGCCTTCTTTCCCGCACATTGCGAAATCGTGACGAAACCGCTGGGCGTCGTCGGCGTCGTCAGTCCGTGGAATTATCCGGTCAATCTTGCACTGGTACCGCTGGTCGATGCGCTCGCAGCCGGCAACCACGTGATGCTGAAGCCGTCCGAGTCCACGCCGCGCACCTCGGCGTTGCTGGCCGAGGTGCTGGCGGAAGTTTTTCCCATCGAGCGTGTCGCGGTGGTGCAGGGTGGCGCCGACGTGGGCGCCGCGTTCGCGGCCCTGCCGTTCGATCATCTGCTGTTCACCGGTTCGACCGCGGTGGGCGCGAAGGTGCTGGCCGCGGCCGCACCCAACCTGACGCCGGTGATGCTGGAGCTGGGCGGCAAGTCGCCCGCGATCGTGGCGCCGGGTTGCGTGAACGCCCGCAACGGGGCGCGGATCGCCGCGGGCAAGTTCCTCAATGCCGGCCAGACTTGCATCGCGCCGGATTACGCGCTGGTGCACGAAGCCGAGCGCGATGCGTTCGTTGCGCTGCTGCGCACCTGCGTGGCGCACCACTATTCACCACAGAATGCTGGCGGCGATTACGCGAGCATCGTCAACGGCGCCCAGCACGCGCGGCTGCGTGCATGGCTGGACGAAGCGCGCGCGGAAGGCGCGCGGGTCATTCCCTTGCACGAGGGCTTGCATGACGACGCCCGACGCGTGTTGGCCCCGACCGTGGTGCTCGATGCGCCCGACTCGCTCGCCCTGATGCGCGAGGAGATCTTCGGGCCGGTGCTGCCGGTCGTGACGTATCGGCATTTCGATGAAGCTTTGGATTACGTCAATGTCCGCCCGCGACCGCTGTCCCTGTACGTGTTCGACGACGACCCCGCTCGCATCAAACGGGCGCTGGAGGCGTGCACCGCGGGCAGCGTGGCAATCAACGATTGCCTGTTCCAGTTCGCGCAATCGCGACTGCCGTTCGGTGGCATCGGTCCGTCCGGCATGGGCACGTATCATGGCCATGCTGGCTTTCTCGCATTCTCGAAGCAGATGTCGGTGTTCCGGCAGGCGCGCTGGTCGGCGACGGCGTGGTTGCGCCCGCCTTACGGTGCGCGTGCGGAGCGCTTGCTGAGATGGTTGTTGCGGTGACGCGCGTGCAGCCGGCCGCTTGATTTCGGACCCGCGGAGCGCCACGCTGTCGAATCCACCGGAGCGCAACATGTCCAGCGAGAATTCCCTCCTCAACGGCGCCGCATTGCCCGCGTTTTCCAGCATCCGTGCCGCCGATGTGGTGCCCGCGATCGACGCGATCCTTGCCGATTACCAGGCCGGCATCGAGCGCTTGACGACCACCGGCGCCGCGCATGACTTCGATCACGTGATGCTGGAACAGGAGCGGCTCGACCAGCGTCTGTCGCGCGTCTGGGCGCCGGTGTCGCACCTGCACGCGGTGGCGGACACGCCGGAGTTGCGCGCGGCCTACGAGCAGGCCGAGGAAAAGATCACCGATTTCTCCAGCGGACTGGGACAGAACCGCGCGCTGTATGCCGCCGTGCAGGCAGTCGCCGATGCACCCGGTTTCGCGCAACGCACGCGACCGGAGCGCGCGCTGGTCGAACACGCGCTGCGCGATTTCAAGTTGTCGGGCGTCGCGCTGGAGGAACCTGCGCGCACGCGCTTCCGTGAGATCGCGAACGAGCTTTCCAAGCTCACCACCGCGTTTTCCAATGCGGTGCTGGATGCCACCGACGCATGGCAGGAACGCATCGAGGACGAACGCGATCTTGCCGGCATTCCCGAGTCGGGACGCGCGGTACTGCGCGAGTACGCCCGGGAGCATGATCTGGATGGCTGGCTGGTCACGCTGAAACAGCCCTCCGTCCAGGCGGTGCTGACCTACGCCAATGATCGTTCCCTGCGCGAGCGCGTGTACTGGGCCTACCAGACCCGCGCGTCGGACCAGGGACCCAACGCCGGCAAGTTCGACAATTCCGAACGCATGGAAAGAATTCTGGCGCTGCGCCACGAAGCCGCGCGACTGCTTGGTTTTGCAAATTCGGCGGAAGAGTCGCTGGCCACCAAGATGGCGACGACGCCCGACGAGGTGCTGGCGTTTTTGCGCGACCTGATCGCGCGCGCCAAGCCGGTCGC
>DAIUEL010000105.1:0-9432 GCA_036845145.1 Rhodanobacteraceae bacterium
ACGAAGGCCAGCGCGTGGTCGTGCAGGTGATCAAGGATCCGATCGGCAGCAAGGGCGCACGGCTTTCGACCTATCTTTCCATACCGTCGCGCTACCTGGTGCTGCTGCCGGACAGCACCACGTTGGGCGTCTCGATGCGGATCGAAGACGAAGTGGAGCGCGAACGCCTGCGCGGCGTGCTGTCCAGCTTGGCGGGGGGCGGATCCGGTCTGATTGCGCGCACCAACGCCGAAGGGCTGGATGCCGCGGCGCTGGCCGAAGATGTCGCCTACGTGACACGCGTGTGGCAGACGGTGTCCGAAGTGATCGGAGGCGCACAACCCGGCGATCGCGTTTATGAGGAACCGCCGTTGCCGCTGCGCGTGCTGCGCGATCTGATGCATGACGACATCGAGAAGGTGCGCGTGGATTCGCGCGAGACCTTCGAGCGCACGCTGGCGTTCGCGCGACAGTTCATGCCCGGCCTGACCGAACGCATCGAACACTATCCCGGCGAGCGGCCGATCTTCGACCTGTATGGCGTGGAAGACGAAATCCAGAAGGCGTTGCGCAAAGAGGTTCCGCTGAAGTCGGGCGGTTACCTCGTGATCGACCAGACCGAGGCGATGGCCACGATCGACGTCAACACCGGCGCGTACCTCGGCTCGCGCAACCTGGAGGAGACCGCGTTCCGCACCAACCTCGAAGCCGCGCAGGCCGCGGCGCGTCAACTTCGCCTGCGCAACCTCGGCGGCATCGTCATCATCGACTTCATCGACATGCACGACGACGAGCACAAGCGGCAAGTGCTGCGCACGCTCGAGAAGGCGCTGGCGCGCGATCACGCCAAGACCACCGTGTATGAAATGAGTCCGCTGGGGCTGGTCGAGATGACCCGCAAGCGCACCACCGAAAGCCTCGCGCGGCAGTTGTGCGAACCGTGCCCCGCGTGCGCGGGCCGCGGCATCGTCAAGACCGCCGAGACGGTCGGCTATGAAATCTTCCGCGAGATTACCCGCGCGGTGCGCCAGTTCGAGGCCGAGAAATTGCTGGTGTTGGCCGCGCCGAAAGTCGTCGCGCGGATGCTGGAAGACGAATCCGCCGCGGTTGCCGAGTTGGAAGCCTTCATCGGGAAGTCGATCCGCTTCCAACCCGAGGAGCAGTACGGGCAGGAGCAGTTCGATGTCGTGCTGCTTTGATTTTTTCTTGCCCGAGGTCGGGCCCTGCAGCTCTGTTAGTGCGGGTGACAACCCGCCGTCCGCGTGGTTGGCGGGATTCGCTGCGCTACTCCCGCCCTACACGCTGGTTTATCGGTGTACGCGCGGATTTGCAGGCTGGACTCCGCAATGACGCCATGGCGCCATCACCTGCGCCGCGGGCGTTTCGCGCTGACCGTGTTGGTGGCGGTGCTGCTGATTGCGGCGGCGGTCGCGATGGGACTGGTGCAGATTCTTTTGCCGGTGGCGACGCACTATCCGGAGTTCATCGCGCGGCAACTGTCCGAACGGCTGCACCGCCCCGTCACCTTCAGGGGGGTGACGAGCCATTGGCAGCCATCGGGTCCGTTGCTGACGGTGAAGAACCTGACACTTGGCCCCGAAAAGCCGGGCGGCGGTGCGGTCACGCTGAAGCAGGCGCAATTGAAGTTCGACTTCGGCGCGTGGCTGCGCCCGTCGCATCGCTGGGTCACGCTGCGGCTCAATGGCATCGAGCTGCGGGTCGAGCACTCGATGTCCGGCTGGCGGGTGGCCGGGTTCGGCAATTCGCCGGGCGAAACGCACGCGCCGTTGCAATCGCTGCCGGTGGATCTGGACCTGAGCGAGGTGCGCGTCGATATCGTCGACAAGGTGACGGGACGCTCGTGGCGCGTGCTGGCGCCGCGGCTGCGGGTGGTGAACATCGGCGATTCGGTGCGCTTCGGCGGCAGCCTGCAGCAGCTCGGGACCCGCCAGGCGGTCACCGTGAGCGGACGCATGGACGCGTCCGAGCGCAATTACGACCTGTATGTGACGACCAACAACTTCGATCTCGCCGAAGCCGTTCGCGGGCTGGATCTCAAGGGATACGCGGTGCGCAACGGGTTGGCGGACATCGAAATCTGGGGGCATTGGCGGGACGGCAAATTCCAATCCGTGGCGGCCCAGTACGCGATGCGCGATCTGGTGGCGTCGGGACCGAAAGGCCGAAGCGTCACGCTTGCGGCACTCGCGGGCAGGTTCGAGGCCAAGCATGTCGCGGACGGCTGGGACATTGCCTGGCGGGGGCCGGGCAAGGCGGGCACCAACATCGATCAGGCCGGCGGCGCGATCGTGCACGTGCGCGGTCACGCCGGCACGTGGGGGGTGTCCGCGGCGGCGCGTGCGATCGACCTTTCGCCGTGGCTGGCGTTGGCCGCGATGGCACCGCAGGCGCCGAAGGCGCTGATTGACTGGGCCGCGCAGGCGCAGGCGCACGTGCGGCTGGATGCCGCGGCGCTGACATGGCGCGAGGGCGGACGCTACGACGCGACGGTGCGTTTTTCCGGGTTGCAGTCGAGCGCGACGGGTGCCATTCCGGGCATCGCGTTGGCGCGGGGCATCGTTCGCGCGGACAACGAGGCGCTGTCGCTGGAGCTGCCGCCACAGGGCGCGACGCTCGCGCTGACGGATGTGTTTCGCAAACCGTTCCAGTTTCGCCAGCTCGGCGGCACGATGGTGGCGTGGCGCGAGGACGGGCTGTGGAACATCGCGGCCGATGGCTTGCACTTCGATACCGGCGAATTCGCCGGCAATGGTCAGGCGTATTTGATCTTGCGTGGCAACGGGCACAAGCCTTTCATTTCCGCGTGCGGCGCGCTCGAGCACGGCACGATCACCGACGCGAAGATTTTCTGGCCTTATCGCAGCATGCCGGCTTCGCTGATCGCGTGGCTGGATCACGCCTTCGTGGGCGGCGCGGTGACCGCGGGGCGGGTGGTGGTGCGCGGGAACCTGGATGACTGGCCATTCCTCGATCACGAGGGTCGCTTCGAGGCGACTGGCGCCGTGCAGGACGCCACGTTCGATTTTTCCGACGAGTGGCCACGCGCGACCGGCGTGGATGCCGCGCTGGATTTCGTGGACAACCACATGGTCATCGTCGCCACGCACGCGACGGTGCAAGGCGTCACCACGACCCACGCGGTGGCCGAAATTCCGGATCTGCACCACGGCGTGCTCGGTCTCGACATTCAGGGCGGCGGCACCGGCGCCGAGTTGCTGAACTTCGTGCGCCACAGCCCGGTCGGCGCGACCGCCAAGGACGTGCTGGACGGACTGAAGGTTGGCGGCAAGGCCAAATTCGGCATCAAGTTGTCCATTCCGCTGGATCAGGCAGAAAACTTCACGCTCGACGGCAAGGTGGATCTGGCCAATGCGGACGTGACCGCGGCGAAGTGGAACATCGCGTTGAAGGATCTGACCGGGCCGTTGTTGATCGACAACAAGGGCTTTCGTGCGCAGGACCTCTCGACGGTGTTCCGCGGCGCGCCCGCGAAGCTGTCAATGGCGGTCGGCGGCAATGCGGTGAGCGATCCGAAGGTCATGGTGGAAGCGTCGATGGACACCATGGCTTCCGCGCAGGCGCTGGTGCAGGGTTATCCCGACCTGACGAATCTGGTGGAACACGCCACTGGCGCGGCGCCGTTCCACATCGCGGTGCGCGTGATGAACGGCGAAGGCGGCGCGCCGGCCACGACGATGCTTGACGTGAAGTCCAGCCTCGTCGGGCTGGCGCTGGATTTTCCGGCGCCGCTCGACAAACCCGCGGACAAGGAACTGCCGCTCGATCTCACGTTGCAGCTTCCGCCCGCCGGTGCCCCGTTGACGGTGTCGCTGGGCGACGTGCTGCAGGTGCGCGGACGTCTGGGCGACGCCGCGCGCAGCGTGTCCACGGCGCTGGCGATGAACTTCGGCAGGGGAATGCCGGCGAGCGTGCCCGAGCGGGGGCTGGTGGTGAACGGGCGCGCGCCGCGGCTGGACGTGAGCGGATGGATCCAGCAGGCACTGGGTGGCGAATCGGGCGGCGCGTTCCCGGAACTTGCGAAGGCAGACGTCGGGACGGACGCCGCCGAGGTGTTCGGCACCGATCTCGGCGCGCTGCGGTTTTCGTTCGATGCCGGCGCGGAGGACGACACCATCGCCTTCGATGGCACGGCCGTGAAGGGCACGATCGATCTGCCAACCAGCAATCTCGCCACGCGCGGCATCACCGCAAAACTCGATTACCTGCATTGGCCCGAGCCACCGGAACCGAAGCAGGAATCCGGTCCTCCGCCGCCACCGACGCCGCCGCCTGCGAATTCACCGATCGCGCCGGCCACGGTGCCGCCGCTGCACGTCACGATCGGCGATCTGAAACTCGGGAAAGCGCAACTCGGGGCGACCACGTTCGAGAGCACGTCGACGCCGCAAGGCATGCGCATCGACAAGTTCGAATCGAAGGGCGCGGATTTCACGATCCAGTCGCACGGCGACTGGATCGGCACCATGGCTTCCAGCCAGTCGCACCTCGTCATCGACGTCGCATCGCATGACTTCGGCAAGATGCTGGGGGCGTTCGGTTTCAGCGGCCTCCTGGCCGGCGGCAAGGATGCACGCCTGCACATCGACGGCACCTGGCCCGGCGCGCCATCGGGGTTTTCGCTGGCATGGATGTCGGGCGAACTCGACATCAAGGTGGGCGAGGGCCGCATCCTCGCGGTGAAACCGGGCCTGGGGCGGTTGCTGGGACTGCTTTCGCTGCGCGAGATCCCGAGCCGGCTGATGCTGCATTTCGGCGACGTGTTCAAGTCGGGCTTCGGCTTCGACAGCGTGACCGCCAATTTCCAGTTGCGGGACGGCAGCGCCCACACCCGCAACATGATCATCACCGCGCCTGCGGCGCGCATCGTGATGCAGGGCCGCACCGGGTTCCGCGCACGCGATTACGACCTCACGGTCGACGTCACGCCGCACGTCGGCGGTACGTTGCCGGTCGTGGGCGCGGTGATCGGCGGTCCGGTCGGCGCGGCGGCCGGACTGGTGGTACAGGGCCTGATCGGCAAGGGGCTCAACAAGGCCGCGGGCAGCATCTATCGCGTCACCGGCAGTTGGGACAAGCCGAAGATCGAGACGATCGCCTCGCTGCCGCTGCCCGCACCCGACGCGAGCACTGCCGCGCCCGCCGCTTCCGCGCCGATTCCGGCCGGCACGGCGCTGCCGTCGCCAGCCGCAAGCGCGTCATCCGCACCGAGTGTGCCGCCGCCCGCGGTGGGGGCGTCAGTCGCGACGCCTGCCAGCGCCGGCAGCGGCGGTTGAACGTCGCCGTGCTTGCGATTCCGGTGGCGCGCCCTTACGTTCAGTCCGATTGCAATCTCCTTGCGTGACTCGATGGATTCCCAACTGACGCTTGCCGAACGCAGCCTGCTCGCACCGGGCGGCCTGTCCACCAACGATCTCGAACGCGTATTCGCGCGGGTGATGGCGCCGTCCATCGACGCGGCCGATCTGTACTTCCAGCATTCGCGCAGCGAATCGTGGGTGCTGGAGGACGGCATCGTCCGCGACGGCAGCCACAGCATCGAGCAGGGCGTGGGCGTGCGCGCGGTGTCCGGTGACAAGACCGGCTTCGCCTACTCGGACGACATCGTGTTGCCGCAGTTGCTGGAAGCCGCCGGTGCGGCGCGCGCCATCGCGCAGGACGGCAACGGCGCGGGCAAGCCGCTGGCAATGCGCAACACCCGCGCGCTGTATCCGGCCGACGATCCCATCGACGCGCTGGACAACGCCGCCAAGATCGCGCTGCTGCGAGAGCTCGATGCGCTGGCGCGCAGCCTCGATCCGCGTATCAAGCAGGTGATCGTCAGCATGAACGCCACCCACGAATCGGTGCTGATCGCCGCGGCCGACGGCACGCTGGCGGCGGACGTGCGTCCGCTGACTCGCGTCAACGTGCAGGTGATCGCCGAACACGACGGCCGCCGCGAATCCGGATATTCGGGTGGCGGCGGGCGCTGCGCGTATCGCGAGCTGATCGATTCCGGCCGCGCGCACGGGTGGGCACGCGAAGCGGTGCGGCAGGCGCTGGTGAATCTGGATGCGGTCGACGCGCCCGCAGGCACCATGGACGTGGTGCTCGGCCCCGGCTGGCCCGGCGTGTTGCTGCATGAAGCGATCGGCCATGGCCTCGAGGGCGACTTCAATCGCAAGGGCACCTCCGCGTTCGCCGGCCGCATCGGCGACAAGGTCGCGGCCGACAGCGTGACGGTGGTGGACGACGGCACGATGCCGGGTCGGCGCGGTTCGCTTTCGATCGATGACGAGGGCACGCCCACGCACTGCACCACGCTGATCGAAAACGGGCGGCTGGTCGGCTACATGCAGGACAAGCACAACGCACGCTTGATGGGCATGGCGCCCACCGGCAACGGACGGCGCGAATCGTTCGCGCACCTGCCGATGCCGCGCATGACCAATACCTGCATGCTCGCGGGCGAGCACGATCCGCAGGAAATCATCGCGTCGGTCGAGCGTGGACTGTACGCCGTGAACTTCGGCGGCGGGCAGGTCGACATCACCAACGGCAAGTTCGTGTTCAGCGCCAACGAGGCCTACCTGATCGAACACGGCAAGATCACGCGGCCGGTGAAGGGCGCGACATTGATCGGCTCCGGTCCCGAGGTGTTGACGCGCGTCGCGATGCTCGGCAACGACCTCAAGCTCGACGAAGGCGTCGGCGTGTGCGGCAAGGAAGGCCAGAGCGTGCCGGTGGGCGTCGGCATGCCGACGACGAAAATCACCGCGATGACGGTGGGCGGAACGTCCGCGTGATTCGGTCGGAATCATGTAGGAGCGCGCCTGCGCGCGACAGGTACCGCACCACGGTCGCCAGCTGGCTGGCTCCTACAAGGGTTCGATTTCGCGCAGCAACCGGAACAGTTCGCGTTGTGCCCGCGGCGGCTTGTTCGCATCGCGCTCGCGTCGCGCCTGCCGGATCAGCGAACGCAGGTGCTGGTGGTCGACACCGGGATTCTCGGCGATGAACGACGTGAGGGCCGTGTCGCCGTTGTCGCCCAGCAAGTTTTCGCGCAGTGCTTCGGTACGGTGCAGCGCGGCCGTTTCGCGGGCGTTTTTGCCGCGATCGTTGGCCAGCGCGGCGCGTGCGCGTGCGAAGTCTTCCTCGTCATGTGCGCGCATCAGCTTGGCAAGATGCGCGAGCTGGCGCTTGTGCGCGATGTGCGATGGCGTACGTTGCACTTCGGCGAGTTCGTCACGGACGTCGTCGGGCAGTTCCAGCTTGTCGAGGCGCGCCGGTGGCAACTGCGACAATTGCGTGGCGAATGCCAGCACGTCCAGCGCCTCGCGGCGGCGCGCGCTGCGGCTGGGGCGTTCGTCGTCGGCGTCTTCTTCGGTGCGGGGCATGGTCGCGGGTCTGAACGGAAAACGAAAGTGAACACGAACATTGTGACAGCCGAAACCGGCAGCGCGGAACTGGACCATCTGGCCGATCTCTCGGAGGACGTGATCCGGCGTGCGCGCGCGGCCGGTGCTTCGCAGGCGGAGATATCCGCGAGCGTCAGCAGCGGGCTTTCGGTCAACGTCCGCATGGGCGAGGTGGAAACCGTCGAGCGCACCCGCGATCGCGGCTTCGGGCTGACCGTGTATTTCGGGCAGCGCAAAGGCACCGCTTCCACCGCCGATCTCAAACCCGAATCGATCGAAGCGACGCTTGGGCAGGCGTGCGCGATCGCGCGCTACACCGAACCCGATCCTTGCGCCGGCCTGGCCGATGCAGCCTTGATGCAGACGTCCTTCCCCGAACTCGACCTCTGGCATCCGTGGCAACTGGACGTGGATCACGCGATCGAGATCGGCCGCGAAGTCGAAGCCGCCGGTCGCGAGAATCCTGCAGTCACCAATTCCGAAGGTGCGAGCGTGCAGTGCGGCGACGCATTGGGCGTGTATGCGAACTCGCACGGATTCGTGGGCCGCGAGCGCGGCACCCACCATTCGATTTCGTGCGCGCTGATCGTCGGCAAGGGCGACACGATGCAGCGCGATGGCTGGTATGAATACGTGCGTGACGCAGCCGACTTTCCGTCATCCGATTCGATCGGCCGGAAGGCCGGTGGGCGCGCAGCGGCGCGGCTCGGCGCACGCAGGTTGTCCACCCGCGAGTGTCCGGTGATGTTCGCGCCAGAAGTCGCACGGTCCTTGGTCGAGCACCTGACTGCGGCGGTCAGTGGCGGTTCGTTGTACCGGCGCGCGAGTTTCCTGCTGGACCACGCTGGCAAATCCGTGTTGCCGGTGTTCGTCGACATGGTCGAAAAGCCATTCTTGCCGCGCGGCCATGCATCCAGTGCTTTCGATGCCGAGGGTGTGGCGACGCGCGAATCGCCGTTGGTGCAGGGCGGTGTATTGCAGCGCTACGTGCTGGGCAGCTATTCCGCGCGCAAACTGGGACTGACGACCACCGGCAACGCGGGCGGCGTGCACAACCTCGCGGTCGCGGCCGGTTCCGTCGACGGCGACGCGGCCGACTTTCGCGGGATGCTGCGCCGAATGGGCACGGGTCTGTTGGTCACCGAATTGATCGGGCAGGGCGTGTCGATCATCACCGGCGACTATTCGCGTGGGGCGGCGGGTTTCTGGATCGAAAACGGCGAGATGGCCTATCCGGTGCAGGAAATCACCATCGCCGGCAATCTCCGCGACATGTTCATGAACGTGCAGGCGATCGGCACGGATGTCGATCCGCGCTCGTCCATCCTGGTCGGATCGATCCTCGTCGGGAAGATGACCGTCGCGGGCGAGTAGTGCTGCCGAATCGCGAGGGACCGTGCACCGAAATGCTCGGGTGGCGTTGGGCGCGAAAATGCGCGACAGCCTGATTTTTCTGCTCCAAAACAGTGCTTGACAGGCGCTTTGCAAGCGACGACAGTTCTTGTCGCGGCCCGTCCATCACTGCTTTGAGGGAGGTTGGCGATGAGCGTTCCACCGGAATCCGTGACACCCCCGGCGTCTGCCGGCACACCACCACCTGCAGGCGTTCCTTCCGCGGAAGAGCGTCAGTGGGCCATGTTCGCGCACCTGTCCGCGCTGCTGGGCGCCTTCGTCACCGGCTGGATCGGCGGTTGGGGCTGGTTTCTCGGGCCGTTGATCATCTGGCTGGTGAAGAAGGACACCATGCCGTTCGTGAACGACCAAGCCAAGGAAGCGCTGAATTTCAACATCACGATCGCGATCGTTTTCGTGATCCTGACGATCCTCGGCTTCGCCACGCTGGGGGTGGGCTTCTTCGTCGCGATCCCGCTGATGATCATCATTGGCATCGCCGCGCTGGTGTTCATCATCCTGGCCGCGATCAAAGCCAACGAAGGCGTGGCCTATCGCTATCCGTTCGCGCTTCGGCTGATCAAGTGAGTGCAGGATGCACTCATCCCGTGCAGCCCATGGA
>DAIUEL010000106.1:0-6936 GCA_036845145.1 Rhodanobacteraceae bacterium
CCGAACGCCTTGCGCAGCCACTCGATCATGGCCAGTGCGTCGCGGTAGCGGAGGCAGGGGATGACGGTGGCGGTGGTTTGTTTGGCGTGCGAGGACATGCGAAAACTCCTGCGCGTGGGCGTGCGGCGTGCCAATGCGCCCATGCGTGCGTCGAGTCTAGCCAATTCAATCCGAAACCTGTACCCGGCGCCGGTTTTGATCGTCATTCCGGACGCGCGCAGCGCGATCCGGAATCGGTTTTGCGTTCAGTACCCGGCTGCAGTTTTTGCGCTCCGATGCGCCGTTCCCAGCGAGCCCGCTTTCGTACGCGTGGAGAGCCACCGATTGACTCGCGCCGTCCATGGCGCTCGCGCTGCGCGCCGCCTTCGGCGTTCGCGTTTGCAGTCCTGCAAACGCAGTCGGATTCCGATCCCGCTGCGCGTGAGCGGTCCCGGGATGACAGAGTGCTTTGGCGCGATCGCGTGAATTCTCCCGGACCGAAAAAACGCATGAGCGCCGAAACCCTCTTGCCAAGTTTCGCCGGCTGGCGCATCTTTGCACCTGCGGGTCCATTGCCAAACGGAGTCTGATATGAAAGGTCTCGAGAAAAAGAAGGAAACCAAGAAGAAACCGCAGAAGTCGTTGAAGGAGAAGCGTGCGGAGAAGAATGCGAAGAAGGCCGAGCGCACCTGACGATGCGGCACACCGCGCGCGCCGGATCAGGCGATCCGCGCGGCGTGCGTATAGATATTCATCGAGTCATCGCGCGCGAATGCGATCAACGTGATGCCGGCGGCGTCGGCCGCTTCGATCGCCAGCGAGGTCGGCGCCGAAATTGCGGCGATCACCGCCATCCCGGCATGCGCTGCCTTGTGCACGATCTCCCAGGACGCGCGCGAAGTGATGGCGAGGAATCCGGCCGCGACGGGCGGTGAGCCGGGCGTTCGCGCCAGTGCGCCGATCAGCTTGTCCAGCGCATTGTGGCGGCCCACGTCTTCGCGCACGACCGGGGAATGTTCCCTGGAGATGAAAGCCGCGGCGTGCGCGCCGCCGGTGGCCGCGTTCAGGGGCTGGGATTGCGCGAGCCGGCGCATGCCCGCCGCAATGGTGGCGCGATCCAGGTCCGGTCCGTTCGCCACCCGCGGCGTCGGACGCACCGCTTCTTCCAGCGATTCGATCCCGCACAGCCCGCAGCCGCTGCGTCCCGACAGGCTGCGTTTGCGCCGTTGCAGCGCCACGAAACGTTCGCCGGGAATCAGGCCCTGCAGGCTGATGCCGCGGTCGGTTTTCAGCGCCTCGACCAGTTCGAATTCGCCGGGACTTGCGACGATGCCTTCGGAAAGCGCGAAGCCGAGCGCGAAATCTTCCAGATCGCAGGGCGTCGCCATCATCACCGCGAACGGCACGCCGTTGTAGACCAGCGCGACGGGCGCCTCCTCGATCACACGATCCAGTACTTCCCGCCTGCGATCGCTGCCGACGCGCTGGGTGTGCGCCGTGGACAGGCCCCGCCTCGGTTCGGTCGAACCCATCGCGCACCGTCATTCCGCCATGGTTTTCCGGAAGTATAGGTTGGCTGGACGATGTTGCGAGGCGGTGCGATGGCGGGCGTATACTCGGGCTCCGGCGACTGCCGCAGAGGTGTGGCGGTGATCAGGTTCCTGGCCGAGCTCAGGCGCCGCAATGTGTTCCGCGCGGGCACGCTGTATGCCGCCGTCGCGTGGTTGGTCGTGCAGGTCGCCACGCAGGTCTTCCCGTTCTTCGGCATCGCCGACTGGGTGGTGCGGCTGATCGTGGTCGCGGCGGCCCTCGGCATGCCGTTCCTGCTCGCGTTCGCCTGGTATTACGAGCTGACGCCCGAGGGCCTGAAGCTCGAGCGCGAAGTCCCGCGCGCGGCGTCGATCCGGTTGCAAACCGGCAGGCGACTCGACTACGCGATCATCGCTGTGCTTTGCGTGATCGTGGTGGTGCTGCTGGCGAACACCCTGGTCCGGCAGCCCGATGGGGCCGCGGCCGACATGGAGAACTCCGTGGCGGTGTTGCCGCTGCTGAACGAAAGCGGCGATGCCGGCGACCAGTATTTTTCCGACGGCCTGTCGGAAGACCTGATCTCGGTGCTCGGCCAGGTGACCGGCCTCAAGGTGATCGGCCGCAATTCCGCGTTCCGGTTCCGGGGCGACCTGAGCGACAGCCGCGGCATCGGTGCCAAGCTGGGCGTCGCGAACCTGCTGGAAGGCACCGTGAGGCGGCAGGGTGACCGCGTGCGCATCGTCGCCAGCCTGGTCTCCGCATCGGACAGCCGGGTGCTGTGGTCACAGACCTACGATCGGGAATTGAAGGACATCTTCGAGGTGCAGTCCGATATCGCGCGCTCGGTCGCGGCGTCGCTGCGCACCACGCTGCTCGGCAACCCGATCGGACCCACCGACAATCCACCCGGCGGCAACCTGGAAGCGTACAACGCCTATCTGCAGGGCAACTTCTACCGCGCGCGCAGCACCGAGGCCGACGACCGCACCGCGATCGGCTATTACCGGGAAGCGGTGCGGATCGATCCGCAGTACGCGAGCGCGCACGCCGCGTTGTCCGTCACGTGGACGATGCTGGCCGGCGCGTTCCTCGATGGCCGCGAGATGCAGCAGGCCTATCTCGACGCGCGTGCCTCGGCCCAGACGGCGCTCTTGCTGAATCCGGATCTGGCCGATGCCCACATTGCGCGCGGTGTGCTGCTGTCGTGGGCGGACTTCGATTGGCACGGCGCAGAGGCGGAGTTCCGCCGCGCCCTGCAACTCGCGCCCAACGACAGCTATGCGATGAATCTGCTGGCCGGCGTCTCGGCCTCGCTGGGCCGGGTGGAACAAGCGATCGCATTGAAGAAGCGCGCGCTGGAGAGGGATCCGCTGCACGCCACGTGGTTCGAGGGATTGGCATCTTACTATTCGACGCTGGGGCGCCTGGACGATGCGCAGCGCGCGATCGAGAAGGCTATCGCGCTGCAGCCGACTGGCGCGAGCTTTCACGAAACCCTCGCCGTGGTCGCGATCCAGCGCGGCGACGCGCAGGCGGCTTTGCGCGCGGCCCGCTCGGGCCCGCCGGGGTCGTGGCGGGACCTGGCCATGGCGCTGGCGCTGCAGATCGGGGACGATCCTGCCGCCGCCGACGCGGCGCTGCAGGACGTGATCGCGAAATACGGCGAAGGCAATGCCTTCCAGATCGCCGGGATCTATGCGTTGCGCAAGCAACCCGACCTGATGTTCGAATGGCTGGAGCGCGCGTGGTCCAACCGCGACCCGGGCATTTCCTACCTGCTTTACGACCCGTTCCTGACCGCCTACCGGCGCGACCCGCGCTTCGCCGCGTTCTGCAGGAAAGTCGGATTGCCGCCGCCGTCGTCCACGAGGCAATGATTCGCGCACGAGCGGCGTGTTGAATGGATTGACGGTTACGCCGACGCCCGGGCGGCGCGTTTCCCGGGCACGCAAGGAGCATGCGAAATGACGAACAATGCCAAACAACCCGGCGATGCCACGCCGCAACCGAAGCCGCAGCCGCTGCTGCAGCCCTTGGCCAAGAAGCAGGAGACCGTGTCGACGAAAGCCAAGAAGCAGGAAACGCGACCGCTCGCGAAGAAGTAGCGGCTTCGCGTGGCGAGGCCGGGCCGGGCCTGACGCGCCGCTGGAGCGCGCCTATTCGATTGCCTTCGATTCGGCCGTGCCCAACATGGTCTCGGGCGGCTTGCCTGCGGGCCGGCGCGTCAGCAGCGGGTGCACGAACACCGCGCCCAGGATGATCGCGACGCCGGCGTAGAACCATGCGTCCAGTTGATGCTGTTCGCCCAGCAGGATCACGGCCAGCACGATTGCATAGACGGGTTCGAGGTTGGTCGCGAGCTGGACCGTGTACGCCGACAATTTGCGCAACACCTTCATCGCCAGCGCGAACGGCAGCAACGTGCAGGCCAGCGCCAGTGTCAGCAGCAGCAACGCGTCACGCGCGTCGGGCAGCACGAACGAACCTTCCGCGTGCCATGAGGCCGTCACCAGCGTCAGGAACAGCGTGCCCGCGCCAAGTTCAAGGCAGGTTGCGGTCAGCGAACTGGCGCGATCGGCCACGCGCTTGTTGAACGCGCCGAAGGTCGCGCACAACGCGGCGGACACCACGCCCACCGCGATGCCGAGGCGCATGTCCGACGGCACGCCGCCGACCACCAGCGCGACGCCCGGCACCACCGCCGCGCCCAGCAGCAATTCGCGCGGTTCGAATTTCCGTCCCACCACGACGGGTTCGATGCCGGCGAGAAACACCGGCGCCAGGGCGATGCAGGTGGCGGCCACCGAAGCATTGGCGAGCTTCACCGCCGAGTAGAACGTCAGCCAGTGCAGCGCGACCAGCACGCCGATGCCCGCGTAGGCCGCGATCCGCCGCGCGGGCATCGCGCGCAGTTCGCGCCACACCTTCGGCACCAGCAGCAACGCCAGGGTCACGATCAGCATGCGCCACCACACCAGTTGCAGCGCGGTCAGCGTGATCAGCTTGCCGAGGATGGCGGTGAAGCCCCACAGCACCACGCAAAGATGGAGCTGCCATTGCGCCTTGGCCTGCGGGGTCATCGGTTGTGGGTCGGGAAGGGCGGACGCACAAGAATAATGCAGCGCACGCCGACCAGCGTGGTCGTCAGCGGTTTTTTGCGGGCTTGCGCATGGCTTCGATCACGCCGCGACAGGCGTTTTCTTCGTCGTGGCTGGGCGCGACAAGCGCGGCCAGCGCGGCGACCGGCGCCGCCACGACGCCCAGCACCGCCGCGCCCGCGCCACGCGCCAGCAAGGGGCCCTTCTCGACGCCGGCGTCCGGATACTTCAGCGTGCCACGCAGGTACAGCGGCGAGCGCAGCGACAACACGCGTACGCCCTTGCTGTGCGGATGGATCGTCAAATTCAGCGTTTCATTGGTGAGATTGATGCTGCCATCGACGTTGATCGTCATGGGCTCGGTGTCGATCACGAAAATTTCGGGACGCCACAAACCTTGCCTGGCGACGAGATCGGCCGCCGCGCAGTTGAGCTTCTCGGGCTCGTCGCCCACCAGTTTGGTGATGATGATGTTGCCGACATTCAGTCCGATTTCCTCGAGCAGCAGTTTGCTGACCGCGCCGTCGTTGATAAGGATTTTCACTTCGCCGTCGGAGGTGCCGAGCAGCGCCGCCACCGAATTGCCGTCGCCGTCGAGCTTCGCGTCACCATTGATCTGGCCGAGGCTGGTGTGCATCAGATCGACGGTCGGAAACAGTTTGCTGAGTTCCAGATGGCGTAGCGACAACGTGGCTTCGCCGTGCATCGGGTGCTTGCGGCCGTCCAGCTCGATGTGCGCCTTCAGGTCGCCGCCGGCCGCCGACAGCGCGACCGGATCAAGGGTCAGCATGCCGTCGTCCATCAGGAGGTGTGCGGAAAGATTGCTGACCGGCAGATTGGATTTGCGCACGATCCGGTTGCCGGTGAAGCGCACATCGGCATCCATCTTGCGCCAGCGCGTTGTGTCGAAGGATTCCACCGGCAGCAGCTTGTCGGCCGGCTGCTTCTGCGCGTCGCCGCGCCTGGCCTTGGCGGCGTTGCTGTCGGCGCCGATCAAGGGCGCGAGATCGCCAAAGTCCAGTACGTCCGAAGTCAGCGTGGCGGTGAGTTTCGGGCGTGCGCCGGCGGTGGCGTAGGTGGCGCTGCCATGGATGTCACTGCGTCCGACTTTGCCGTCGAATTGCTCGTACTTGAAGATGCCTTCGTGCACCTTGGCGAACAGGCGGCCGTGCGTGGTGAACGGTTCGGTCGGTGGCAACGCGACGCCGGTCAGCGCGTAAAGGTGCGACATGCTGTCACCGGACATCTCGAGGTTCATGTCCAGCGCGCCGAGATGGACCGGGTCGGTGAGCGTGCCGACCACCACGATGTGCAGGTCGCGCAGGCGCAGGTCCGCCTGCAGCGGAAACGGCATCGACGCATCGGACATCGCGAGCACGCTGCCGAGCTTGCCGCTGCCCTTGGCATCGGCGCCGCGCCAGGTGCCCTTGGCGGTCCACGCGAAGTAATACTTCTGTTCCGAATGCGGTGGCGGCGCACTGGAGCGTGCGCGGCTGGCCGGCGGCATGATTTCGGAAAACGGAATCGGTTTGCCCAGCGGCTGCAGGGTGAAATCCATGTGCAGGTCGAGCTTGTCGTCGTCCATCCGGATCTTGCCTGCGCCCAGCGCGACCTCGCCGATGTCGAGCTTCCATTTGCCGCCGCTGCCCTTGGCGAAGTCGAAGTGCCAATTGGCGCGGCCCTGCCTGTCGCGCTCGATGTCCACCGACGGGCCGATCAGTTTCAGCGAGGGAATGTCGATGGTGTGCCCGATCAGCGCCAGCGGAGACAGGCTGAAACGTACCTCCTGCACGCTCGCGAAACGGGGCTGCTTCGCCCAATCCGGGTTCGCGATGCTGATGTCGCGCGCGACGAAGCGCGGCCAGGGAATCCAGTTCGACAATCCGGTTGCGTCGGGATTGCGCAGCCAGTCGACTGTCAAATCACCATTGATCGCAACCGCCCGGCCGATCGAACTGCCGAGCTTCTGGCCCAGCCATGGCCGCGCACGATTCCAGTTGAACAGCGCGATGAACAGCACCAAGGCGATCAGCAATGCGCCGATCGCCGCCACGATCCATGCGAGGATGCGTCCGGTGCGTGTCATCTCCTGGGTTCCGTCCGCGTTGGATACAGCCTAACCCGGCGTTGGCGATTTCACGCGGCACGTGTTGTGGGCGGTTCATGAAACGGGCGCCCGCACGCGATGCACGGCGCTCCGTGGTGCCGCACTTGCGCGTGGTGGACGGTTGCCGCACAGTTTGCGCGACGCGGGTTCGCGGCGGGCAAGGAGAAGCGCGATGCTCTGGCAAAAGGGCCGTTCGAGCAGAAACGTGGAGCAGGCGACCGG
>DAIUEL010000106.1:7036-9248 GCA_036845145.1 Rhodanobacteraceae bacterium
ACGCAAGCCGACATGAGCGACCCGCAGGTGCAATTCGTCAGCAAGGTGCTCGGCAGTACCGAAGACGTGTGGACGACGTATTTCCAGCAAGCCGGCAAGCAGTATGTCGATCCCAAGCTCACGTTGTTCCATGGCCGGGTCGGCACCGCCTGCGGTGGCGCATCGGCGGCGGTCGGACCGTTCTATTGCCCCGGCGACAAGCGCGTGTACCTCGATCTCGACTTTTTCCAGGAACTGGCGACGCGCTTCCAGTCCGACAGCGATTTCGCGCGCGCCTACGTGATCGCGCACGAGGTCGGCCACCACGTGCAGGACCAGCTCGGGATCATGGACATGGAGCAGCAACTCGCGCAGCGCGGCGAGCCGATGCAAGGCGAGAACGGTTTGTCCGTGCGCCTGGAATTGCAGGCGGATTGTTTTGCCGGCGTGTGGGCCAACCGTTCGCAACAGCAATTGCAATGGCTGCAGCCCGGCGACATTGACAGTGCCTTGAACGCGGCCTCGCAAATCGGCGACGACACCTTGCAGCGTGAAGCACGCGGCACCGTCGTGCCCGACTCCTTCACCCACGGCAGCTCCGCGCAACGCGTGCGCTGGTTCAAGACCGGCTTCCAGTCCGGCGACGTCAACGCCTGCGACACCTTCCAAGCGCAGGCGTTGTGAACACCGTTCGGCCTGCCCTTGCAGGTTGGCGCTGAGCGCAGTGGGTGTAGGGCGGGAGCAGCGCAGCGAATCCCGCCATCGGGCGCAACGACGAACCCGGACAGTCAGCTCGTGTGCCTGGCAAGCCAGATCGTATGTTCCCCACAAGCAGGATCTTCGGGAACGTACGCAACGACCCTGAATCCGTTCTCGGCCAACAGCGATTCGTATTCCGCCGGAGCGAGACTGGCGTGGTACAGCGGCTCGCCGTGGTACTCGCCGATTGCTTCACCGTGCTCTGTGCCACTGGTGAACAGGAGCAGGGCCGCAGGCTCAGCGTGTTCACGGAATACGGGAAACATGTCGCGCTGATCGGCATGGTTGAGATGAAAAAAGCTGTCCCACGCGATCAGCCCGTCGAATTTGGTTGCCAATGACAGGCGGCGCATGTCAGCGACAAGCCATTGGCCTTGCGGGGAATGCTCGCGGCAGTGGTTGATGAGCGTCGGAGACGTATCGATGCCGGTGATTGAACAACCGTGTTCCAGCAGGTATTTGCCGATTGGAGCGCCAGCGCCGCAGCCCAGATCGAGAATGCGTCGTTCCGCTGGCATACCGTCCAGAAACCGATCGAGCCACCGCTCCTCATTCCAGGACGTACGGGAGCGATCGGCAATGTAGTGATCGGCGAACCGCTCGTAGAGATCGCTGACTGCGGGAGCGCGGTTGCCGTTCAAAGGGTTCAATCTTTTGCGGACGGATGGCCGATGTGGGACAACGGCCAACGGCGGGTTGTCACCCGCCCTACGAAAGCATGCCGTGATCAGGCGTTGCCGTAGAACAACTCGCGCCCGATCAGCATGCGGCGGATTTCGTTGGTGCCGGCGCCGATCTCGTACAGCTTGGCGTCGCGCAGGATGCGGCCGGTGGGAAATTCGTTGATGTAGCCGTTGCCGCCCAGCGACTGGATGGCCTCGAGCGCCACCGCCACGGCGTTGCGCGATGACAGCAACAGGCACGACGCCGGATCGATACGCGACTTCACACCGGCGTCGAACTGCTGCGCGATCATGTACGCGTACGCGCGCGCCGATTGCAGCGCGGTGTACATGTCGGCGATCTTGGCCTGCATGATTTCAAAGCTGCCGATCGGCGCGTTGAACTGTTTGCGCTCCCGCACGTAGGGCAGGGTGACGTCGATCGCCGATTGCATCAGGCCAATCGGGCCGCCCGACAGCACCAGCCGTTCGGTATCGAGGCCGCCCATCAATACGCGCACGCCTTCGTTGACTTCGCCGACGCGGTTTTCGTCGGGAATCTCGCAATCCTCGAACACCAGCTCGCAGGTGTTGGAGCCGCGCATGCCGAGCTTGTCGAGCTTCTGCGCGGTGCGAAAACCCTTCATGCCTTTCTCGACGATGAAGGCCGTGATGCAGCGGCTGCCGGCGGTGCGATCGGCGGTGCGCATGTACACCAGCACCACGTCGGCGTCGGGGCCGTTGGTGATCCACATCTTGTTGCCGTTGGCGACCCACACGTCGCCGCGCTTCTCGGCCTTGCACTTCATCGA
>DAIUEL010000107.1:0-9214 GCA_036845145.1 Rhodanobacteraceae bacterium
TTGGTAGGGCGGGTGATAACCCGCCTCGTGTTCATGCGGCGGGGTCCGCTGCGCTACTCCCGCCCTACGGGTTATCCGCCGTTGCGGCGGCATGGTCAAATCCGGTTCCTGGCTCATGCAATACCCGACTTTGCGGTTTGTTGCGCCAGCGCCCACGCCACGTGTTCGCGTACCAGCGGCGAGGTGTCATTGGCGCGCGCACGAAGTGCGTCCATGACTTCCTCCGAATGCGGCGCGTTGCCGAGTGCCACCGCGACGTTGCGCGAGAATCCGTCGTAGCCCGCGCGGCGGATCGGCATGCCTTCGGTCTTCTTCAGGAATTCGGCTTCGGTCCACGCGAACAGTTCCACCAGCCTGGCGCCGTCCAGCCCGTGGCGCGGCGCGAAGTCTTCTTCGCGGGTGGGTTTCGCGAACTTGTTCCATGGACACACGAGCTGGCAGTCGTCGCAACCGAACACGCGGTTGCCCATCAGCGGGCGCAGGTCTTCGGGAATCGCATCCTTCGACTCGATCGTCAGGTAGGAAATGCAGCGCCGCGCATCCAACTGGTACGGGCCGATGATCGCCTGCGTCGGGCAGACGTCGATGCAACGCGTGCAGGTGCCGCAGTGCGCCGTCGACGGTTTGTCGATGGGCAGCGGCAGATCGGTGTAAAGCTCGCCCAGGAAAAACCACGAACCTGCATCGCGATCCAGCACTAGCGTGTGCTTGCCGACCCAGCCGAGGCCGGCGTTCCGCGCCAGCGCCTTTTCCATCACGGGCGCGGAATCGGTGAAGGCACGATAGCCGAACGAACCGACTTCGCCGGCGATGCGGTCGGCGAGTTTCTGCAGGCGGCTGCGGATCAGCTTGTGGTAATCGCGTCCGAGCGCGTAGCGTGAAATGTAGGCACGATTGCCGTCGGCGAGTGCCTGCCATGCGGCCTCGACGTTCATGTCGCGCGGGAAATAATCCATGCGTGCGGAGATCACGCGCACCGTGCCGGGTTGCAGTTCGTCCGGACGGCTGCGCTTGCTGCCGTGCCGCTGCATGTAATCCATGCTGCCGTGGCGACCCTGTTCCAGCCAGGCTTGCAGATGCGCTTCGTCTTCGCGCAGATCCACACCGGTGATGCCGATTTTCGCGAAGCCGAGTTCCACGCCCCATGTCTTGATCCGCTGCGCGAGCGCGGCGAAATCGATGTCGTCGGCGATGGCTTCACTGCCCGTTTGCATGTCCACATTGTAGGATCACGCGATGGCGAACCCCGACCCGCAGTCCGCACTTTTCACCACCGCACAGGTGCGGGCGCTCGACCAGGCCGCGATCGGCGACGGCATCGCCGGCATCGAGTTGATGGAACGCGCGGCGCGCGCGGCGCTCGACGCGCTGCGGCGGCGTTGGCCGCAGGCGCACAGCGTGTGCGTACTGTGCGGACCGGGCAACAACGGCGGCGATGGGTTTCTGCTGGCGTCGCTTGCACGCGCGGCGGGCCTGCAGGTGAGCGTGATCGCGCTGCCGGGCCAGCCTTCCGCAGATGCGGCGCATGCCCGTGAACGTTTCACTGGCGACGGCGGGCAGGTTTCGTCGGTCACCGAATCTCTGCCAGACGCCGACGTGTACGTGGACGCGCTGTTCGGTTCCGGCCTGAATCGCGCGCCGGCCGGCGATGCGGCGACGTTGATCACGGCCGTCAATGCGCAATCCCGTCCGGTGCTGGCGCTGGACGTGCCGAGCGGGCTGGATTCGGACACGGGTGTTGCGTTCGAACCGTGCCTGCGGGCGACCGCGACCGTTTGTTTCGTGGGCTGGAAACGCGGATTGTTCACGGCGCAAGGACCCGGCCAGTGCGGCGAGTGCAGCCTCGCCACGCTGGATATTCCCGCCCCCCCGTACACGCATGCCGAAGCCGATGCGATCTTGCTGACACCGCAGGCGCTGCCGCCGCGTGCGCGCGACAGCCACAAGGGACGCTTTGGGCACGTGCTTGCGATCGGCGGTGACCTGGGCGCCGGCGGGGCGGTGCGCATGTGCGGCGAGGCCGCCGCGCGCGTGGGCGCGGGGCTGGTCAGCATCGCGACGCGCGAAGCGAATGTCGGCGCGATCCTGTCCGCGCGCCCCGAGTTGATGCCGCACGGCGTGCATGTGCCGCGCAATCTCGAAGCATTGCTGGCGCGGGCGAGCGTGCTGGCACTGGGCCCCGGGCTCGGCCAGGACGACTGGGGGCACGGCCTGTGGTTCGCGGCGCTGGACGCAGGCATACCCACCGTGCTCGACGCCGATGGCCTGAATTTGCTGGCCGCCCACCCGCACGCCCTGCCGGAAATGGTGGTGATGACGCCGCACCCGGGTGAAGCTGCGCGACTGCTGGAAACAACGACCGCCGATGTGCAGGCGGATCGCTTCGCAGCCGCGCGCGGGCTTGCGCGCTCGTATGGCGCGGTGGTGGTGCTGAAGGGTGGCGGTTCGCTTGTCGCCGATCCCGAAGGCCGGGTGGCGGTGTGCCCGTGGGGCAATCCCGGCATGGCGTCCGGTGGTACCGGAGATGTGCTCACCGGCGTGATCGCGGGTCTTCTGGCGCAAGGCCTCACGCCTTGGGGAGCGGCCTGCCTCGGCGTCGGCCTGCACGCTCGCGCCGGCGACCTGGCGGCGCGGGCGGGCGAGCGCGGCATGCTGGCGTCGGATTTGTTTTCCTACCTGCGCGCCTTGGTGAATGGCCGTGCCTGAACCCGCTCCCGCACTCGTGATCTTCCTGCCCGGCGAAGCCGCGACCATGGCGCTGGCGCGGCGCCTCGCGCCAGCGTTGCTGGATGGCGGTGTGGTTTTCCTGCGGGGCGAACTCGGCGCCGGCAAGACCACCTTCGCGCGCGCGCTGCTGCGTGCGCTCGGCGTCGGCGAACGCGTGAAAAGCCCGACCTACAGCCTGCTCGAACGCTACGCGATGAATGGTCACGAGGCGTTCCATCTCGACCTGTATCGCATCGCGGACGCGGGCGAACTGGAATGGCTGGGCCTTGACGAATTGGACGTGCCGGAAACGCTCGTGCTGGTGGAATGGCCCGAACGTGGTGGCGGTGCCTTGCCGGCGCCCGATCTCGAAGTGGCGCTGGAGCACGATGGTGCCGGCCGGCGTGCCTACTTGACGCCGGTTTCCGAACGCGGCCAGCGCTGGATGGCGATCCTGGCGGGAGCGGAGGGTCGATAAGCGCGCAGCGATGCCGACTTGGCGCGACTTTCTGAATCCGTATCGATAAAACCGTCGCAGCTCACGGATAACAAAGGGAAAAATGCTTGCAATTCGCCGCTGCTTGCGGTTGAATTCAGCACCATGAGGGGGACGAGCCATCCATCGCTGTCGTTTTTCGCATTCCTTTGCGGGGTGCTGGCGTGCGTGTCCTCCGCCGCTGCGGCCGCCTCCACCAGTACCGTCAACGCGGTGCGCATCTGGGGCGGGCCCGATTCCACGCGGGTGGTGTTCGAACTCTCGGCGCCGGTCGACTACCGGTTGTTCCAATTGAGCAAACCCGATCGGGTGGTGCTGGACCTGGACAACGGCGCGTTCGGCAAGGGCGTCGGCGCCAAGCCGGGCAAGGGCGTGGTCAAGGACATGCGAATCGGACATTTCCAGGGCAAGGCGCGGATCGTGCTGGACCTGGATGCGCCCGCGCATCCGAAAAGTTTCCTGCTGACGCCGGCCGGCCAATACGGTTACCGGTTGGTGTTGGACCTCGGCACGCCGAGCGGCAAGCCGTCGCAGATCGTGCGCACGATCGACGACGACGTGGCCCATGGCAAGCCGCGGCCGGTGGTGATCGCGGTTGATGCGGGACACGGCGGCGACGATCCCGGTGCCCGCGGGCAAGGCGGCACGCTGGAGAAGAGCGTCACCCTGGAAATTGCCAAGGACCTGGCCAAGCTGATCGACGCGCAGCCCGGCATGCACGCGGTGCTTACGCGCAAGAGCGATTACTTCGTGCCGCTGGAAAAACGTTTCCAGATCGCGCGCGAACACAAGGCCGACCTGTTCGTGTCGATCCACGCCAATTCCTGCCCGGACTACTGCGATGCGCGCGGTGGGTCGGTGTGGGTGCTTTCCACCCACGGCAAGCAGAGCGAGGCCGGCAAGTGGCTGGCGAAAAGCGAGAACGCTTCCGACCTGATCGGCGGCGTCTCGCTGGACGACAAGAGCCACATGCTGGCTTCGGTGCTGCTGGATCTCTCGCAGGGCGCCAGCATGCATGCGGCGCACGAGGTGGGCAGCGAGGTGCTGACTGCACTGGGCAAGATCGGGCCGCTGTACCGCAACACCGTGCAGGGCGCCAATTTCGTGGTGCTGCGTTCGCCGGACGTGCCTTCGATCCTGGTGGAGACCGCGTTCATCAGCAATCGCAGCGACGAACGGCGGCTGGGCAGCAGCACGGACCGCCAGCGGTTGGCGGAAGCGGTACTGACCGGCGTGAAGCAGTATTTCGAAACCACTCCGCCGCCCGGCACGTGGTTTGCCGAACAACGCAATGATCGCCTGCACCTGACGACCAACGCGGAGATCGAGGTGGCAGCCAACGGCAAGGCCGCGGCGGGCGCGAAGGCGGTGGTCCCGGATGCGCCGACCCTGGTCGCTTCGGTGACGAAGGCGGTCCGCGCCGACGCCGACGCCCAGGACATGCACAAGGTCTCACGGGGCGAAACCCTGTCCGGCATCGCACAGCACTATGGCGTCAGCATGAACGCGCTGCGATCGGCCAACGCCAGCAAGATCCAGACCGGTGGCGGGATCCAGGCGGGGCAGGTGCTGTTGATCCCCAGTTCGTAGGGTGCCGGGAGGCCGCTGCCGGTCTGCGCGGCGCCCCGGGTGTGCGATGCCCATTGCGTTGTAGGAGCGCGCCGGCGCGCGACCAACGTTGCCGTGTCCGAAACCGGTCGCGGCCAAAAGAAGAATCGAGCGCGCAGCGCCAGCCGCTCCTACATCCTCTTGTCGGCGCTTTGACACCACTTCTTGCAGCCACGATAATGTACGGCTCGCTGCCCGAATAGCTCAGCTGGTTAGAGCACTAGACTGTTAATCTGGGGGTCCTTGGTTCGAGTCCAAGTTCGGGCGCCAGTTTCAGCCGATCTGTATAAATCGGCGTGTAAATCAAAAGGCCGACGCATCGCGTCGGCCTTCTTGTTTGGTGGCGCCATTGACGTCACGTGGATGCGGTTTTCCCGCATACTCGCGCGTTTCGTTCCTCGCAACAGGAAACCGCACCGTGTCAGCGCAACCGTTTTCAGCGAATCCTCCCGTCGGCATCAGCGGCATGGCGGTGTACGTGCCGCCGTACCGGGTGGATCTGGAACGATGGTCGGGCTGGACCGGCAACGATCCTTCGAAAATACGCGCGGTGGTCGGCCACGCATTCCGGATGCCGGGTCCGGATCAGAACGTCTACACGCTCGCCGCGAACGCGGTGCTGCGGCTGATCGCGCACTGCGACATCGATCCGCGCCGCATTGGTTACCTCGCACTCGGTACCGAATCCAGCATCGACAATGCCGCGGGCGCGGTGATCGTGCGCGGGCTGGTCGACCAGGCGCTGGCGTCGGAAGGCAAGCCCATGCTGGCGCGCGACTGCGAGGTGCCGGAGTTCAAGCACGCCTGCCTCGGCGGCGTGTACGCGCTGAAGGGTGGACTGCGTTATCTCGCGTGCGACGGTCGCGATCGCCAAGCCATCGTGGTGAGCGCCGACATCGCCGAGTACGCCCGCGGCAGCAGCGGCGAGCCCACCCAGGGCGCGGGTGCGGTCGCGATGCTGCTGGAAGCCTCGCCGCGCCTGCTGGAACTGGATCTGGCACGCGGCGGCAGCGCCTCGGAATACCGCGGACTGGATTTCCGCAAGCCATTCCTGCGCTTCGCGGGTCAGGCCCCTGGAATCCACGGTCGTCTGAGCGATCTGCCGGTGTTCAACGGCAAGTATTCGACGGACTGTTACACCGACGCGACGTTGCGCGCGCTGGATGCGATGTTCGCGCGACGCGGCGGTTCACGCGCCAGCTATCTGCGCGGACTCGCGGCTGTGTTCATGCACCGGCCATATCACCGGATGCCGCGCAATGCCCTGGCGATGGGTTACCTGGCGGCGCTAGGGCACGACGCGGCGCAAGGCGATCAGGATGCGGCGCGCGAACTGGACCTCCATTGCACCGCAGCCGCCACGTCGCGCGAAGCCGTGATGCGCGAGTGGCAAGCCGGCGTGGATGGCTGCGCGCCGGAAGCGTTGCCGGCGGATGCCTACCCCGCATCGTCGGCCGTGCTGAAGATGTTCCGCAAGAGCGATACGTATCAACGCATGGTCGAGGACAAACTGCAGACCGGTTCCAACGCGATGATGGAATTCGGCAATCTCTACACGGCGGCACTGCCGGCATGGCTGGCTGCGGGACTGGATGACGCGGCGGCGCGCGGTTTGGAGCTGGAAGGCCGGGGCTTGTTGTTGCTTGGCTACGGCAGCGGCGATGCGGCCGAAGCGATTCCCGCGCGCGTGACGCGGGGCTGGCGCGAAGCCGCGCGCACGATCGGTTTCCACGATGCTTTGGCTGGCGAGGTGGACCTCGACGAATCCGAATACGCCGCGTTGCACGATGGCGGCATGCTGGACGGTACGCGATCGACGACCATGTCGGGCCTGGTGATCGATCGCGTGGGCACGAGCAACGAGCATGCGTTCCAGGATTTCGGGATTGCGTATTACCGGTATCTTGGTCAGCCATAGCTTTGCGGTCATCCCTGATCGCAGCATCGCCGAAGCGCCATCCACGCGTGAGGGTCTCCGGTTATGGAGGATCAGAACGGCCATCCGTGGCCTGACTTTCCACCAAAGCCGCTTCGATCGGAATATCGCTTCAGGGCATCCCCGCGAGACACGCCTGCAGGTGCGCGGCATCGGCGCGCGCGACCCGCACGCGTCCGGAGTTGGCCACGATTACCGCCTTTCCATCGTGTGCGCGCGCGTGGCAAATCGTGAACGTCGCGTTGCTGCCGCCTGCGCTGCCGCTGGGTTGGAAATTGATCCGCCTGCGCCCGCCACTGCTGACGACGCGGGTGCCGGTGGGCACGGCAGCCTCCACGTCGAGGATCGACTTGCCTGCATCGGGTTGGTCATCGTGGTCCGCGTCCTGCGCGACGATCCAGCCGTGTTGCCAGTCCGCGCCCGGCCCGCAGTGACGGCCGTCGGCGCTCGGACACACCAGCACGCGTGCGTTGCGCATTACCGCGGCATTGCGGGCGCCGCGCAGGCCGGCGGCCATTGCGCTTTCGATGCCGGAGTCCTGCGTGCGTGCGAGCAGGCTGCCCATCGCCGGTGCACCGATCATCGCGAGGATGCCGGCAATCGCCAGCGCGATCATCAGTTCTATCAAGGTGAACCCGCGTGCGGTGCGTACGGATCGAGCCATGACCATTCCCTCCATGCGAGGGCGACAGTCTGCGCAACCGACCGGGTTGCCTGTAGCGGCCGCTTGCGGAGAAGTGCGTCAGACATTGCTGACAAGGGCCGTCAGCAGGGCAAACGTATAATGTCGGCATGGATGCAAGCCGCGCTTCGCAACACGACAATGAACGTTTCGAACTGGTCGCGCCGTACCGGCCTTCGGGCGACCAGCCGCAAGCGATCGCGAAGCTGATCGAAGGGTTCGATGCGGGCCTTGCCGCGCAAACGCTGCTGGGCGTCACCGGCTCGGGCAAGACCTTCACGATCGCGAACGTGGTGCAGGCGGTGCAACGCCCGACCCTGGTGCTGGCGCCCAACAAGACGCTGGCCGCGCAGTTGTACGGCGAGTTCAGGCAGTTCTTTCCGCACAATGCGGTGGAGTATTTCGTCAGCTACTACGACTACTACCAGCCGGAAGCCTACGTCCCGTCGTCGGACACGTACATCGAGAAGGACGCCTCGATCAACGACCACATCGAGCAGATGCGCCTCGCCGCGACCAAGGCGCTGCTTTCGCGGCGTGATGCCTTGATCGTCGGCACCGTGTCTGCGATCTACGGTCTGGGCGATCCCGAGGATTACCTGTCGCTGCGGTTGATCCTGTCGATCGGCGACCGCGTCGATCCGCGCGCGCTGATCCGGCAGTTGACCGAGCTGCAGTACACCCGCAACGAGATGGAACTGCACCGCGGCACCTACCGCGTTCGCGGCGAGAACCTCGACATCTTCCCGGCCGAGAGCGAAACGGAAGCCATCCGCATCGAGATGTTCGATGGCGAGGTCGAGAAGATCTCGATGTTCGATCCACTGACCGGTGACGTGTTGCGCAAGCTGCCGCGTTGCGTGGTGTATCCGGCGACCCATTACGCGTCCACGCGCGAGAGCGTGCTGAACGCGATCGACACCATCAAGGAAGAACTGGGACAGCGGCTGGAAGTGTTGCGCGCCGCCAACAAGCTGGTGGAAGCGCAGCGCCTCGAACAGCGCACGTTGTACGACATGGAGATGATGCACGAGGTCGGTTATTGCCAAGGCATCGAGAATTACTCCCGGCACCTGACGCGGCGACTGCCAGGCCAGCCGCCGCCCACGTTGTTCGATTACCTTCCTTCCGATGCGCTGCTGGTGATCGATGAATCGCACGTCACGATTCCGCAGTTGGGCGCGATGTACAAGGGCGATCGCTCGCGCAAGGAAACGCTGGTGGAGTTCGGGTTCCGTCTGCCGAGCGCGCTCGACAACCGCCCGTTGAAATTCGAGGAATGGGAACAGCGCGAACCGCGCACCATCTTCGTGTCGGCGACGCCCGGCCCGTACGAACGCAAGCAGTCCGGCGACAGCGTGGTGGAGCTGGTGGTGCGTCCGACCGGGCTGGTCGACCCGGAAGTCGAAGTGCGGCCGGTGCGTTCCCAGGTCGACGACGTGCTGGGCGAAATCCGCGAGCGCGTGAAAATGGGCGATCGGGTGCTGATCACCACGCTCACCAAGCGCATGGCGGAGAATCTCACCGACTTCCTGGCCGAGCAGGATGTGCGGGTGCGTTACCTGCATTCGGACATCGAAACGGTCGAGCGCGTGGAAATCATCCGCGACCTGCGCCTCGGCAAATTCGATGTGCTGGTCGGCATCAACCTGCTGCGCGAAGGCCTCGACATGCCCGAGGTGTCGCTGGTTGCGATCCTCGACGCCGACAAGGAAGGTTTCCTGCGTTCGACCGGGTCGTTGATCCAGACCATCGGCCGCTGCGCCCGCAACGTGCGCGGCAAGGC
>DAIUEL010000108.1:0-9138 GCA_036845145.1 Rhodanobacteraceae bacterium
CGCGTGGGTCGGCGTGCTGCGCCGGGCACTGGAGATTCCGGTGGCTGGCGGTGTGCTGGTGTTGCTGCTGCTGGCCTTCGTCAATTTGATCGTCGCGGCGCTGGTCGCCGGCATGATCGGCGTGGCCTGAGGGTCACGGAAAGCCATGCGTATCCACATCCTGGGTATCTGCGGTACGTTCATGGGTGGCATCGCGGCACTGGCACGCGAGCTGGGCATCGAGGTCGGAGGCTCCGACGCCAACGTGTACCCGCCGATGAGCGACCAGTTGCGGGCGCTGGGCATCACGCTGCAGGAAGGCTGGTCGGCCGAGCACCTGAAACCGGCGCCGGACCTCGTCGTGGTCGGCAACGCGTTGTCGCGCGGCAATCCTTCGGTCGAGTACATGCTGGACGCTGGACTGCCGTACATCTCCGGCCCGCAATGGCTGGGCGAGAACGTGTTGCGCGGGCGCGAAGTGCTGGCCGTGGCGGGCACCCACGGCAAGACCACGACCAGCAGTCTTCTGGCGCATCTGCTCGACGCCGCAGGTCTGGCGCCCGGGTTCCTGATTGGCGGCGTGCCGGGGAACTTCGGGGTGTCGGCGCGGCTGGGTGCCCTTGAACCCCTCTCCCTCCGCGAGAGGGGCAGGGGTGAGGGTTCGGTGACGCCCGGCACAGGTTGGCGCGACCCCGTACCCTCATCCGGCGCTGCGCGCAAAAGAAAAGACGGCGTTTTCACGCCCCTTCTCCCGGAGGGAGAAGGAAATAATGCGTCGCCTATGGCGACCCCATTTGTTCTGGAAGCGGACGAATACGACACCGCGTTCTTCGACAAGCGTTCGAAGTTCGTGCATTACCGGCCGCGCATCGCGGTCCTCAACAATCTCGAATACGACCACGCCGACATCTTTCCCGACGTGGCCGCGATCCAGCGCCAGTTCCATCATCTGGTGCGCACGGTGCCCGGCAATGGCCGGCTGGTCGTCAACGCGGAAGACGAACGTTTGAAGGAAGTGCTGGCGATGGGCTGCTGGACGCCGGTGGAAACGTTCGGCATCGATGTGGGCGACTGGCGCGCACGGTTGATCGAACCCGATGGTTCCGCTTTCGCGGTGGTCCGCAAGGGCGAAACCCTCGGCGACGTGCGCTGGAATCTTCTCGGCCGCCACAACGTGATGAACGCACTCGCCGCACTCGCCGCGGCGAATGCGGCAGGCGTCGATCCGCGTACGCTGTTGCCCGCCTTTGCGAGCTTCGAGAGCGTCAAGCGCCGGATGGAATCCTTGGGCACGTTCAACGGCGTGCAGGTGTACGACGATTTCGCGCACCATCCGACCGCCATCGCCACGACGCTTGCGGGCCTGCGCGCAAAAGTCGGCAGCGCGCGGATCGTGGTGGCGCTGGAGCCGCGTTCGAATTCCATGCGCGCGGGCGCCCACGCGGCCGCCCTCGCACCGTCATTGGCCGATGCGGACGCCGTGGTGCTGCTGCAGCGTCCCGAATTGCCATGGGATGCCGAGCGTGTGATCACCGCGTTGGGCGGGCGCGGTTCGGCCGCCGCGTCGGTCGATGCACTCCTCGCCGCGCTGCGCCTCCGCGTGCGTGCCGGTGACCACGTGGTGTTCATGTCCAATGGCGGTTTCGAGAGCGCGCCGCGCCGTTTTCTCGATGGGTTGCGGGCCGGCTAGACTCGGGGCGTGAAGCGCCGCGAAATTCCGTTGTTCCCGCTCAATGCAGTGCTGTTCCCGGGCAGCACGCTGGGGCTGCGCATTTTCGAAGCGCGCTATCTCGACATGGTGCGCGAGTGCGCGCGCAGCGGGCGCGGCTTCGGCGTGTGCCTGATCATGCAGGGCCAGGAAGCCGGCGAGCCGGCGCTGCCTGCCGCGGTCGGCACGCTGGCGAGCATCGTCGACTTCGACACGTTGCCCGACGGATTGCTGGGCATCAGCGTCACCGGCGGCGCGCGCTTTCGGGTGCAAAGATCCCGCATCCGCGGCAACGGGCTGGTGATTGGTGAGGTGCGCGGGTGGCCGGACGAACCCGTCGTGCCGGTGCCACTCGAGTTTTCGTTGCTGCCCGCGATCCTGGAGCGCCTGGCCGAACAGTCGGGTTTGTCATGGCGGAATGGCCCCCGCGAACGTTACGACGATGCCAGTTGGGTCGGTTTCCGGTTGGCGGAACTGCTGCCGCTGGGTGACGCCGAGCGCCAGCATTTGCTGGAGGTCACCGATCCCGTGGAACGGCTGACGGCGTTGCGGGATGCCATGCCACGCTTTCAGAAGCCGTAGGCGGATCTCGCCCGCGCCGGTGCAACGGTGGTGCTCCGCGACGGATAAGGGACGGGAGAATTTTGCGTTCCGTAGGCGAGCCACGGTCGTCCATATACGCTTTACACATATACGTGTTTACTATATGTCGGAAGGACCGATGATGGTGACGTCGCCATATCGACGACCACCACAGGAGAATCTTCATGAAACAACTTTCGATCGCTTGTGCGCTCGCGTTGGGACTCGCGCTGGTCGCCAGCGCACCCGCGGCTTTCGCCGAGCCCGCCCAGGCTGCATCGGCTACCGCGCAGGCGCCCGCCGCCCCGCAGTTGCATCAAGCGTTGCGCTCGCTCTGGCAAGGGCACATCGCGGCGACCCGCGATTACGCGCTGGCCGTGCACGCCGGCAACAAGGCCGACGAGAAGAAGGCCGCTGACGCCGTGGTCGCCAACGCCAAGCAGCTCTCCGATGCGGTGGCGGGTTTCTACGGCAAGGCGGCGGGCGACGGCCTGCTGAACCTGCTGGCCGGGCACTGGGGCGGCGTGAAGGCGCTGACCGATACCACCAAGGCCGGCGATACGGCGGGCGAACAGAAGGCCATGAACGACCTGGCCAGCAACGCCACCGCGATCGCCAAATTCCTCGCCGGTGCCAACCCCAATTGGACCGAAGGGGCCCTGCAGGGTGCGCTGATGATGCACGTCAACGACCACAAGACCCAGCTCGACGAGATGATGTCGAATGCACCCGCCGCCCAGCAAGCGAAGTCCTGGACCGAGATGCAGCATCACATGGGCATGATTTCGGACGTGCTGGCGGACGGTATCGCCAAGCAGTTCCCGAACAAGGCACATTGATCGGATGAAGCGCGCGGCTGCCCTGCGCCAGCTCGGCGACACCCAGCAGAAGCTGCTGCGCAAGCTGCTGCTTTCGCCACAGGGTGCGACGGTGGAAGCGTTGTGCCAGGCGGTCGGCATTACCCACAACGCGGTCAGGCAGCACCTGACCGCGTTGATGGCGCAGGGCTTCGTCGCGCGTGGCGAAGCGATTCCCAGCGGAGGCCGTCCGCGCGCGTGTTTCGTCTTGATGCCGGCGGGGCGCGAATTGTTCCCGCGCAACTACGCGTTGATGGCCGGAGGCATGCTGGAATACCTGTACGCACACGGCGGCGTCGCGGCGGTACAGGCAATGCTGGGCGACATGGGCGCGAAGCTCGGCAGGGACGCCGCCGAACGGGTCGCGACCGCGACCGATCCGGACGAAGCCGCACGCCTGTTGGCCGAGCAGATGGATGTGCTGGGTTATGAAGCGCAAACGGTGGAGGCCGGTGGGCACATCGAAGTCGAGGCGTGGAACTGCGTATTCCATGCATTGGCCCGGAAGCACCCCGACGTGTGCCGGTTCGACGTGGCTTTCATGAGCGCTGCGACCGGGCGGCCGGTGCAACGCACGCAATGCATGTTGCACGGGGCGGCAACGTGCCGGTTCAGGATAGGCGGATCGCCGAAGCGAGATGACGTGAATCCGCCGGGCGGGCCTTGACGAGGCTTGAACCGGTCCTGACCGCCGCAACCGGCCCGGTGGGTTGAAACCTGCCTACGACGCAAGCGCCTGGCGCAGATCCGCGATCAGGTCATCGGCGTCTTCCAGCCCCACCGACAGCCGCACCAGTCCGGGCGGTGAATGCGTATGTGCGCCTTCGGACGAAGCGCGGTGCTCGATCAGCGATTCGCAGCCACCCAGTGATGTCGCGTTGGTGAAGATCTTCGTGCCGCGCGCCAGCGACAGCGCGGTGTCGTAGCCGCCGCGCACTTCCACGCTCAGCATCGCGCCGAAGTCATGCATCTGGCGCTTCGCGATCGCATGGCCCGGATGCGCCGGCAGGCCCGGCCAATTCACCCGTTCGATGGCAGGATGCGCAGCCAGGAATTCAGCAACCTTGTGCGCATTCGCGCAATGCATCGCCATCCGCGCCGGCAGCGAGCGGCAGCCGCGCAGGGTCAGCCAGGCGCTGAAAGGCGACAGGATCGCACCGGTGAGCAGGCGTCGCGCGGCGATGCGCTCGGCGAAATCGTCGTTCTTCGCAAAGACCAGCGCGCCGCCCAGCACGTCGCTGTGGCCGCCGAAATACTTGGTGGTCGAGTGCATCGCGATGTCGGCGCCCAGTTCCAGCGGGCGTTGCAGTACCGGCGTCGCGAAGGTGTTGTCGCAGGCCAGGCGCGCGCCGGCGGCGTGGGCGATCTTCGCCAATTCGGCGAGGTCGCTGATCCGCAACCGGGGATTGGAAGGCGATTCCGCCCACAGCAGCGCGACCCCGCCGTTGCAGGCCTTGCGCACGGCATCGAGGTCGGTCGTGTCGACCGTGATCACCGCGACGCCACGTTCGGGCAGCACGTCGGTCACGTAGCCGCGCGTGCCGACGTAGCAGTCCTCGGGCACCACCACGGTTTGCCCGCGCTGCAGCGTATCCAGCACCGCGGCGACCGCGGCCATGCCGGACGCGAACGTCAGCGCGCGCGTTCCGCCTTCCAGCGCCGCAAGCGCGGTTTCGAGCCGGCGTTGGGTCGGATGGCCGTTGCGCTGATAGCTGAAGGTGTCCGGTTCGCCGTCGGTGCGATGCACGAACGTCGTGGAAAGCTGGATGGGCGGCGCCACCGCGCCGGTGACGGGATCGGGTTCCGCGCCAGCATGCACCGCCAACGTGTCGAACTTGTGGGTCATGATTGTCTCCGGCCTTGCATGGATCCCTTCGATCCGTCCACGATAACCGAATCGCCGCAAGGCGAAATGAGTGAGGGAGCGAAATGAAATACCTGCACAGCATGGTTCGCGTGCGCGATCTCGATGCATCGCTGCGGTTCTATTGCGATGGACTGGGCCTGCGCGAGGCGCGTCGCAAGGAGGTGCCGCAAGGCAAGTACACGCTGGTATTCCTGTCCGCGCCCGACAGCCCCGAAGCCGAAATCGAGCTGACGTACAACTGGGATGCGGACGAGAATTACGGGTCCGCGCGCAACTTCGGCCATCTCGCGTTCCGCGTCGAGGACATTTATGCGACTTGTGCACGCTTGCAGAAAATGGGCGTCGCGATCAACCGTCCGCCGCGCGACGGGCACATGGCGTTCGTGCGTTCGCCCGACCTGATCTCGATCGAGTTGCTGCAGCAGGGCGATCCGTTGCCGGCGTCGGAGCCCTGGATGTCGATGCCGAACACCGGCGTCTGGTAAACGGGCGTCGCTCTCGCTGCATCTGCGGGCGAGAGAGCGGGTGCGCGGATTGGACTGTCCTGCGCTGCAGTGCTGCACTTGTCGCGATCGGCTTGGGGTCATGCCCGGGCGGCTGCGGCAAATCCGGCGCGGGCGGCTTCGAGTGTCGCTGCGATCACGTCGTCGCCGTGCGCCGTCGACATGAAGCCGGCCTCGAAGGCGCTGGGCGCGAAGTACACGCCGCGAACCAGCATCGCGTGGAAAAACCGGTTGAAGGCTTCGCGATCGCACGCCATGGCTTGCACAAACGTTTCGACCTTGTCGGCACTGAAGAAGATGCCGAACATGCCGCCCGCACGGTTCGCCGAGAACGGCACGCCGGCTTGGCGCGCCGCATCGAGCAAGCCATCCGTGAGCGCTTGCGTGTTCAACGACAGACGTTCGTGGAATCCCGGTTCGCGCACCAGTTCCAGCATTGCGAGCCCCGCCGCCATGGCCACCGGATTGCCCGAGAGCGTGCCGGCCTGGTAGATGGGCCCGGCCGGGGCGATCTGCTCCATCAAATCGCGGCGGCCGCCGTAGGCGCCCACGGGCATCCCGCCGCCGATGATCTTGCCGAGTGTCGTGAGGTCGGGCGTGACCGCGTACAGTGATTGTGCGCCGCCCGCAGCCACGCGAAACCCGGTCATCACCTCGTCGAAGACCAGCAGCGCGCCGTCGCGCGTGCAGAGGTCACGCAGCGTCTGCAGGAAACCGGGTCGCGGCGGCACGCAATTCATGTTGCCGGCCACGGGCTCCACGATCACGCAGGCGAGGGTCGTGCCCATCGCGTCGAACAGCGCGCGCGCAGCTTCGATGTCGTTGTAGGGCAGCGTGATGGTGAGGTCGGCCAGCGCCTTCGGCACGCCGGGCGAATCCGGCACGCCCAGCGTCAATGCGCCGGAGCCGGCCTTCACGAGAAATGAATCGCCGTGGCCGTGGTAGCAGCCCTCGAATTTCACGAAGCGTTCGCGGCCGGTCGCGCCGCGCGCAAGACGCAGCGCCGACATCGTGGCTTCCGTGCCTGAGTTGACGAAGCGCACCATCTCCATCGAGGGCATCAACGCATGGATGGCATCGGCCAGTTCCGCCTCCGCCGCGCATGGCGCGCCGAACGACAGCCCGTCGCGCACCGCGCGCTCGACGGCTTCGCGGACGTGCGGATGATTGTGGCCTGCAATCATCGGTCCCCATGAGCCGACATAGTCGATGTATCGCTTGCCTTCGACGTCCCACAGATACGCACTGTCGGCGCGGGCGACGATGAATGGTTCGCCGCCGACCGACTGGAACGCGCGTACCGGCGAATCGACACCGCCGGGCAGCAGCTTCCGCGCCTGCTGAAAAAGTTCGTGATTGGTTGGCATCTGGGAATTCTCAGCAGTGCAGGAAAAGCGAAAAAGCATCAGGCACGGATCTATGCGGGTAAAAGTCGATCAAGGCAGCAAGGAACCGCTCTATCCGCGTTCATCCCCTGTGATCCGAGTCAGAAAAAGCTCTGCGTACCGCTGCGCCGCGGCACGAATGTCGCTTGCGCCGAACACGCCGGAGACCACGGCGAGGTAATTGGCACCTGCCTCGATCAGCGACCCCCCATTTTCGTGGGTGATGCCGCCGATCGCCACCAGCGGTAAACCGAGTCCGCGCGCGTCCCGCAAAAGATCGGGGGTTGCGTGGCGCGCACCGGGTTTGGTTTTTGAGGGGAAAAACGCACCGAATGCGAGGTAGTCGGCTCCCGCCGCGGCGGCATTCTGCGCGCGCCGCAGCGAGTCGTAGCAGGAGACGCCAATGATCGCTCCGGCACCCAGGGTGGCACGTGCACCGGCAATCGCCTCGTCGTCTTCGCCGAGGTGCACGCCCGCGGCGCCGCTGGCCTGGGCAAGTTCGGGATCGTCGTTGACGATCAGCGGCACGGCGAATGCGCGACACAGTGCCGCTATTTCGCGCGCTTCCCGCAACCGGCGCTCCGCATCCCCTGTCTTGTCCCGGTATTGCAGCATTGCCGCACCACCTTCCAGCGCGGCGCGCGCCGCCGTCACGAGATCGTCGCGCGGGCCGTCCGTGATGGCGTAAAGTCCCGCGCCGAGCCTGCGCGGTGGTTTGCCATCCCGGAACTGCGGATGGGGTGGCATCGGGGGTTTGACTTGCGTCAAGGGTTCGCTTTCATGCAGGCGCGCAACTTGCGACAATAGACGACATCTCCTTTTGCGTCACCCGCCATGAATGCTTCCGCCGAAACCGTCGTCACCTATCGCAAATTCATGTGCGTGGTGTGCGGCTTCATCTACGACGAGGAAGCCGGCCTGCCGGAAGAAGGCATCGAGCCCGGCACGCGCTGGGAAGACATTCCCGATACCTGGACCTGCCCGGACTGCGGCGTCACCAAGGACGATTTCGAGATGATCGAAATCGAAGGCTGAACCGCCATTTCCTTGCCCCAATTGGGTCACCCCAGGTTCACGCGCGTGTGCTTGGATGGATCCGTCAAGGGGCAAGGAGACCTGAGGTGCGCGAATTCGTTCCGTTCGACGACCGCTGGTTCGATGACGATCTGCCGGGGCCGCTGGTGCCGTTGCCCGCCAATGTTACCTGCGTGCGCGCCGGGGACGGCGTCTTTCACTGGGTACCCGAAGGCACGTCGGAAAAAGTGATCACGTCGCCCTTGTGTAAATCCAGTTTCGCCGCCGTACCGGCATTGAGTTCCAGCACGTAACGCGCCGGTGCAGTGCTCGCATAGGTCGGGCAAGGGTCCGCTTGGCAGGGCGGCACATCCGCGCGGACGGTCACCAGTCGGTGTGCCTCGTCGAAGAACAGCATGTCCAGCGGAATCAAGGTGTCCTTCATCCAGAACGTGAGCGGCTGTGCCTGCGGAAACACGAACAGCATGCCGTGATCGGCAGGCATGGACGTGCGATCCATCAAGCCATGCGCCTGCTCCGCAGGCGTTGCCGCGATTTCCACGCTGAAATGATGGCCGCCCAGCGTCACGCCGGGGCTGCGTGCCGATGCAGGCGCGGTGGCGCACGCGGTGCACGCCAGCGCGGCGGCCATGACGGGCGAAAGCAGCCAGGAAATGTTGCGCATCCGAACCTTCTCCCGTCGCTGAAAGCCGCAGTGTAACGCGGTTTGCGCGCCATCTCTTCCAAACCGGAATCGATCACGCTATCCTTGTCGGCCCGCGACGGAGGAAGTCGATCCGCGTGGTTCCAGGGCTCGAAAATTTTCTTCGAAGATTGTTGACAGCCTCGGAAGATTCGCTACAATGGGCGGCTCGCGAGACGAAATGTCACGCGACGCGAAACCGGAAGGTTTCGCACCGCAAAGTTCCTTGACAGTGTGCACAGGTGACTTGTGTGGGCGGCTTGCAGGTGGACGAATGTTCATCGATGCAAGACGTCCAAACCTTTGAACCTTAGTGATTCAGCGATGAATTGCAGTTCAGGTTTCGGACTCTACTCAGAATAGACAGCCTTCGGGTTGTCGAAACCTTAAGTGAAGAGTTTGATCCTGGCTCAGATTGAACGCTGGCGGCATGCCTAACACATGCAAGTCGAACGGCAGCATGAGAGAGCTTGCTCTCTTGATGGCGAGTGGCGGACGGGTGAGGAATGCATCGGAATCTGCCCAGTCGTGGGGGATAAC
>DAIUEL010000109.1:0-1900 GCA_036845145.1 Rhodanobacteraceae bacterium
CCAGCGTCATCTGTCCGGTGTGCAACTTGATGCCGACGATGAAGCGTGCGTTGCGCAGCAGCGCGTCCTGCAACTGGCCGAGCTTCAGCAGCAGCTGCTGGCGGTGATCCTTCGGGAACGCATACTGCGCAAGGCCTTCGTCCAGCATCATCTGCTCGCAGTAATGCGCCCAGCCTTCGGCGTTGGTCGCGGAGCCCAGCAACTTGCGCACGCGATCGTCCACCTTGTGCATCCACAGGAACTGGATGTAGTGGCCCGGATACGCCTCGTGCGTCGCGATGCTCGTGATGACGGGATAGCTGAATTGAGCCATGAATTGGTCGGTCCGCTGTTTCGGCCAATCCTTTTCCGGCAGCGTCACATTGAAGTAGGCCGTGGTTGCCTTCTTTTCATAGGGACCGGGCGTATCCATCGACGCGAAGGTGGTCGCGCGCATGAACGGCGGCGTTTCCTCCACGGTCGGATGCACCGTGGACGGAATCGTGATGATGTGGTGGCTGTCGATGAAACCGATCAGCGTGTCGAACGTGGAGCGGAAGGTGTCGAGCAGCTTGTCCGGCCGCGGGTGATCGGCCGCAAGTTCCGCGAGCACTTCACGCGGCGTCTTGTCCGGATCGAGCTCCTTCGCCACCTTGGCGAATTCGGCCTGGTTGGCCTTCATGTTGGCTTCGTCGAGCGCGATCAGCTTGTCCAGCGGCAAGTCGACCATCTCGTCGTATTTCAACTTCTCGCGAAACGCCTTGGCACCGATCCGGAAATCGCCATGCGAATTCGGCAGCACCTCGTCCTTCAACCAAGTCTGGTAATCACGCAGTGCCTGGATCACGGCGCCGTTCGATGCCGCGAACTCTTTTTTCAGCGCGGCGTCGCTGACCTCGGTGAAGGCGGAGGGCACATCATGCCGGAAGAACTCGATCAAACCCGGCAATTGCTCCAGCGCGATCTCGGTGTAGATCTTCGGCGGATTCACGAGGTTCGTGCGTGCGGCCAGCAAGGCGGCCGGCATCTGCCGCTCGCGCGAGATCAGGTCGCGCAGGCGCGCTTCCGGCGGCGCGAACTTGCGCTCCATCAGCGTGAACGCGCTGGATGTGATGCCGCTGGAATAGAAGTCCGGGTTCTTTTCCCATGGGCGGATCGATTGCAGCGTCAGCAACGAACTGCGGATGTTGTTCAGCACCAGGTCGCGATCGCCGCGCACGCGGAGACCGAGCGATGCCGGATCGACCGCTGCGACGCGTTGCTCCCAGGCCTTCAGTGCCTTCACTTCGGCATCGATGCCGGCGCGCGAATAATCCTCGAGCTTGCCGTCGTACTCGTGGACGCCATAGCTGGTAGCGGCCGACGGATTGGTCGGCAAATAGAACGTGTCAAAGTACTGGTCGGCCAGTCGTGCGAATACCTGATCCGCCGCCCTATCGGCAGGCTTCGCAGCGCCCGCCACGCACGGCGCGAACAACAGGACGAACATCGCCAGCCACCAGCCCTTGCCCAGTTCGCGCACCATGCAGTCTCTCCGATCGGAATGAGGTTCAATGCCGAAATGCCCACGCTAGCAACGCTGCCGCCGCGCTGCCCGTGCCAAAGGTTGGCCGCATGTCCGGCCGCACAACAAAAAAGACCCGGCTGCGGCAGCCGGGTCTTTCGTCATGCGAACGTACGATCAATGGCCGTGGCGCCGATAATACTGTCCGCGGTTGTCGTAATGACCGCCCCGGTAGTAACCGCCGCCCCGATAGTAACCGTGGCCACCGTCATAGCGCCGCCCGTCGCGACCGCGCCAGTGGCTGCCGCCGCTGCTGTACACCACGCCGACGTTCACGCTGCTGCCGTAGCCATAGCTCGGATAGCCGTAGCCCGAGCCATACGAATACGCCGGATAGCTGGGGTAGCTGGGGTAGCT
>DAIUEL010000109.1:2000-9125 GCA_036845145.1 Rhodanobacteraceae bacterium
GGGTAGCTCTGGTAGTACCCCTGCACCGGGTAGCTTTGCGCCGGGTAATAGTAGCCATCGTCGTAGTAGGTACGCGAACTCTGGCTGGCGCTGGCGATCACGCCGCCGATCACCGCGCCGACGACCAGTGCGCCGAGCACCTTGCCGGAATCATCCCGATGGCCGCGGTAGTCGCGCGCCATGGCCGCCGGGGTCGCCAGCACGGCGGCCACGGTCAACGCGCAGGCGAGCATCAGTTTGTTGCGAAGTGAACCGGGTCCGCGTTTCATGGCTGACTCCCCGTGTGAAGGTGGCGTCAGTATCCCATACACGGATAAATCTATACTGAAGAGTTTTGTTATGGAAGCGCTAACCGTTCAGCCGATTCAAGCTCCCTTGGATGCCGCTGCCTCGCCGCTGCGATCCTTGCGCTTGCGCGACTCCAGCAATGCCTTCAGGTTCGCCACGGCCTGCTCGTGGCTGATGGCCTTGGGTTTGGGCGCACGCGGCTTCGGCGGCTTGCGGGTCGGCGTATGCGCGGCGGGCGTGGGCGAACGGGGCAACTCCACCGGACCGCCGAGCATCCAGTCGTCGCCGAAATGAGAACGCGGGATGTAGGAAGGCGGGCGCCGCCGGGCGTTGGCTCGGGCGGCAGCCACCGCTTTGGCGGCGGTCTTCACCGAAGCCGGCCGCGCGGCCGGTTTGGCGGACACTGCGGATTTGGCGGGCGCCGCGGTCTTGGGGGCGACGCGGTTGGCGGTCTTGGCGACCGGGCGCGGCTTCTTGGCCGCGGCGCGTGTCGGCTTGGCGGCCTTGCGCGGTGCCGCCGCCTTCGTCGGCTTCGACTTGGCGGTCTTGCGGGTCGTCTTCGCGGCCTTGCTTGCGGCCTTGGAGTTCCGTTTTGTCACCATTGCAGCTTTCCTCATGTTGTCACAGCGCACACCCGATGCACGGGTTGTCCACGAGTGTGCTGAATCGTTCGAGACGGAGCCCCTGTTGCCGAATCGGCCTGTGCTAGAAGCTGCGTCCGTCCACTTGCTGGATGTTCAGATTGGCCGGTTCGACCCCTCGCAGGCAGCGGACGTTCACCGCCGCCATGGGGTGCCCTTCCTGCTTGCCGTCCGCAAATGGCGCCACGCCGCAGACGGGACAGAAGTGGTGGGCGATCTGGTGTTTGTTGAACCGGTACGTGCTCATGTCCGCCTCCGGCGTGGACAGCCGCAACTGCTCGCGCGGCACGAACCACAAAAGGTAACCCTTGGGCCGGCAATGGGAGCAATTGCACTCCATCGCGGTTCCGATTTCGCCTTCCACTTCAAAGGCGATACGTCCGCAATGGCATCCACCACGCCAAGTCGTCATGCGTCCAACCCCAGCGTCAGTCCGGCAATTATCGCATGAACCGGGCTTTCCCGCACGTGTATCCTGTTGATCCCTTTCCCGAAGGCGACCCGATGCGCAGTTTCGACGACGAACACGGCGGCCACTGGCAAGCCGCGCTGATGGAGGCCTCGTTCGGCAACGTATCGCTGATTTTCAGCCGCATCGGCGGCGAGGGTGTATTGCACAGGGCGCTGGACACCGCCAATTACCGCGAGGCGGAACAATGGCTTGCCGACTCCGACGAGGCGGCGCTGCGCGCTTCGCTGGCCGAAGCCGAACCCTGGGGATGAGTCGCGGCCGGAATGCGGCGTTCAGCATCGCCTGCGGCGCAGCGGGCTGCGGAGCGCGATCGCCGGCATTTCAGGGCACCTGAAAACAAAAACGCCGGGCGGAATGCTCCGCCCGGCGTCACAACTTGAGCGGCGTTGATTACAGCGCCTGGACTTGCTCGGCCTGCAGGCCCTTCTGGCCCTTGGTCACCACGAAGCTGACCTTCTGGCCTTCCTGCAGCGACTTGAAACCGCTGCCTTCGATCGCGCGAAAATGCACGAACACGTCCTCGCCACCTTCCTGGCTGATGAAGCCGAAGCCCTTGGCGTCATTGAACCATTTCACGGTTCCGGTTTTACGATCCGACATGGATTACTCCTTGCAACATTGGGAATGCCGCCGCCCCATTGGCGACGACTTGAACTGATTTGCAGGGGAGCAAGCGGGACATGACGATGGGCGAGATCGCGAGATCAGGCGCATCGGGCCACAATTTACCGTGACCCGGCAAACACAGTGCCATGCATCATACAGGTGATTTCGCGAATTGGCGAATGATATTTTCGCCGCGGACTCAATGGGCGTGCAGCGAAAGCACCAGCCCGACCAGCGAACTCAGGAAAACGAGCCCCAGCAGGACACGATAGCCCAGTTGCCAACTGCCCCCCGTCCCGCGCGTGCCGAGCAGGAACAAGGCAATGCCGAGGGCGAACAAGGCCGTCCCCGCCGCCACCAGTCCGAAAGACCCGGCCAAGGTGCCCGCGATCACGCTGGCGTTGCCGAGGTTGAAAACCACCCACTCGCCCGCGACCCAACCGAGCGAGGGCGCGCGCTCCGAAAGCCACGCCTGCCCCGCGCCTAACACGATCTGGGCGACGCCCACGATCAGCACCAGGTAAGCCGACATCCAGACCAGTTGTTGCACCGGGCGATGCGCCACCACAGCCGCCACCAGCCCGCCGACGATGATCGCGGCAATGCCCATCCATGCGAACGGCCGCGCCGCGCGCCAGCTGGCGCTCGTTTCCGGATTCAGCACCGCAGCGCGGCCGTCTCGCGGATGCCGTCGACGACGGCCGGATCGAGTCCGACGTTGTTGCGCTCCAACACTTGTTCGGCGCGGTAGCTGGAGCGCACCAGGGGCCCGGACACCACTTCGAGAAAGCCCATGCCCAGCGCCAGTTCACGGTATTGCTGGAACTGTTCCGGCGTCACAAAGCGTTCGACCGGCAAATGGTTTTGGGTCGGGCGCATGTACTGGCCCATGGTGACGACGTCCACGTCGGCGGCACGGATGTCGGCCAGTGCCCGTTCGATCTCGTCGTCGGTTTCGCCGAGGCCCAGCATCATGCTGGTCTTGGTGACGGTTTGCGACGCGTAGCCCTTGGCGAACTTCAGGATGTCGAGCGTCTGCCTGTAACCCGCGCGCGCATCGCGCACCGGGTGGGTCAGACGTTCGACCGTTTCGAGATTCTGCGCGTAAGTGGCCAAACCTGCATCGAGAACCTTGGCGACGTGCTGGTGGCGGCCCGCGAAATCCGGGGTCAAGGCCTCCACCGCGGTTCCGGGCATGCGGCCGTGGATCGCACGGATGCATGCCGCGTAATGTCCGGCGCCACCATCCGGCAGGTCGTCACGATCGACCGAGGTCAGCACCACGTATTTCAGATGCATTAGCGCCACGGCGTCGGCGACGTTGGCCGGTTCCATCGGATCCAGCCAGCCGTGCGGATTGCCGGTCGACACCGAACAGAACTTGCAGGCGCGCGTGCACACCGAGCCCATCAACATCAACGTCGCGGTGCCGCGTCCCCAGCACTCGGCGATATTGGGGCACTTCGATTCCGCGCACACCGTCGACAGCTTATGGGTCCGCACGATGTCGCGGATTTCCTCGTACTTCGCGCCGGCCGGCAACTTCACCCGCAACCACGGCGGTTTGCGCGCCGCATCCGGCACGCGACTCAAGGGGCTTGGACGAATGCCATCCTTGACCGCGCGCGTGCCCTGTGGGCTGATGAACTTGCTGCCGGGCAGCGGGCGGAGCTTGTCGGCGGATTCGCTCATGACATTCGTGCGAAGGAATGGACGCGCATCGCTGCGCTGAAGCATTTCATTGTAACGCCGCTGCGGTCATCACATCCCGAAATGCGGATTGCGCAACTGCTGCAGGAAAACCGAAATCACCCGCGGTTCCATCAGCACCGTGAACACGATGCCGTAGGCCGCGCCCCACATGTGTGCGCTGTGGTTGACGGAGCCGCCACCGCGATGATCCATCCAGATCGAGAACGCTACGAACGCGACCGCATACAGGATCGCCGGCACCGGAAAGAAAAACACGAAGATCATCGACCAAGGCGACAGCAGGATGAACGCGAACAGCACCGCTGATACCGCGCCCGATGCGCCGAGGCTGCGATAGTTCGCGTTGCGCCGGTTCTGGATGTACGTGGGCAAGATCGAAACCAGCAGGCCGCCGAGATAAAACCAGAGGAACCCGAGCGGCCCGAGATGCCGCGCGTACAGCCACTCCATCGCGCGGCCGAAGAAGAACAGCGTGATCATGTTGAACAGCAGGTGCTGGAAATCCGCGTGGACCAGTCCGTAGCTGAGCAGGCGCCAGTATTCGTGCTTCTTCCCGACCGCGGGCGGCCACAGCAGCAAGCGCTGCATCAGTTTGCCATCCTTGAAGGCAATCCACGAGACGACGCAGGTGACGGCGATGATGGCAAGTGTAAGGATCATGTCGATTCTTTTTGAATGGAGTAGTCAACGGCAAATTTCACAAGCGAACCCATGCAATACAGATGTAACTTCCGGCCACGTTTGCCAGGCTGGACGGCCTGTCCAGGGGGCAACCCGGCAAGGAGGAGGACACCCCATGCAGCGCATCGGCTCGCCACACTGCACCGTGATACTAACCGCGGGACGCCTGGCCGCCATCAGCGCCGCGGCGGGTGCTAGCCGTACGGTCGTCGCTGTCGCGGGTGCGGTGACGCAGGTGAAAGACGGTACGGCGTGCCAGGGAGCCGGGCAGAACCGGCATTGATGGGCAGCGCAGCGGCGGTCTCCGCACAGGCGGCGACCGCCGCCGACGCGCAAGGTAGTATGCTGGGGCGCGGTATGGGGACATCCGGCGCCGGGGTGCGGCGCGTGTCGCCATGCAAGAACGTCCACTCAACCGTCCCGAGGATTTCCTCATGTCGTCCTTTCGCTTTCTCCGCTGCCTGACCGTCGCGGCCGCGATCGCCGTGATCGGCGCAGCCCTGCCCGCCTTTGCAGACTCAGCCACCGCGGTGACGTTCCAGCCGAACAATCCATGGACGCAGGAAATCGGCAAGGTCACGCGCATGGACAATGCGCAGGACTACACGGTCGCGATCGCGGCCGGCAAGACATTCCAGATCAATCTGGTCACGCGCGACCCGAACGTGTTCTTCAAGGTGCACAACGACACCACGCGCGATGATCTGGTGGATACCTATCAAACCGGTGCGACTACCTGGTCCACGGCCACGACGGACGCGGCGACCTACACGGTGCAGGTGTATGTCCAGCCTGAAGCCATGCAGCGCGGCGAGGTTGCCGATTACGCGTTGCAGATCGGGCAGTACGGACAGTCGGACATGCGCGCGCCGACCACCACCGTGACCTTCGAGGAAAACAAGCCGTGGGTGCAGGCGGTGGGCACGCTCGATTCGCAGGCCGCTTCGCGCGACTACGCGGTGGCGATCGCAGCCGGCCAGACGCTGGCCGTGAATCTCGTGACCCGCAGCCCCAATGTCCATTTCAAGGTTGTGAACCAGGCCAACGGCCAGACCCTGATCGACAACGCCGCGGGCACGACCACCAGCTGGACTACGCCCGTCGAAGCGGCGGCGACCTACACGATCAGCGTTTACGCCGATCCGGCGGCGGTTCCGCCCGGCGCCAAGGCAGGCTACGCACTGCAGATCGGCCATTACGTGCAGGGCAACGCGCCGGCTGCGACGGCCGGCAGCGCCGCGTCTCCGGCAGCGACCGTAGTGGCTCCGGCGGCTCCGGCCGCGCCGGCTGCACCAGCCGCAGCAGCCAGCGTCCACAACTGATTCCATCGCGCATCGGACGATGCAAACGCGACGACCGTGCCTTTCAGCACAGTCGCGTTTGCGCGTCGATCGCTAAAGTCATACCGGGGATATCGCTTCACGGAATCCCGGCGCGGGATGTGCCGCACGGGAGCCGATGCCGCGAGCGTCCGCTCTTCCTGACGGGAACCGGACACTTGCCGGATCCGTTGCGCTGACAAGCCTCGGACGGATTGTTTTGCGCCTTTCACAACGTCCACGGGGAACCTGACGATGCACAAGCCTCTTCTCGCGACGGTGTTCGCCGTCGCCGTCTGTTTCGCCTGCGCGGCTTCGCCGTCGGCGCACGCCGACTCCGCCAAGGCCAAAACGGACAACAGTTCGGACTTCCAATTGCCGCCGCTGCCTGCCGCTGCGAGCAAGGCGCAGAGCATCTCCGTGGATGGGCACACGCTGAACTACACCGTCACGGTCGGCTGGCTGCCGGTGCGCGACGACAAGGGCAAGACCATCGCGCAGGTCGTCTACACCGCATACACCGCTGCGGGCAAGGATCGTCCGGTGACGTTCGCGTTCAACGGCGGCCCGGGCGCGGCGTCGGTGTTCCTCAACATGGGCGCGATCGGGCCGAAGATCGTCAACTTCGGCGTCAATGGCGATTCGCCTTCCGAACCCGCGCGACTGCACGACAATCCGAGCACCTGGCTGTCCTTCACCGACCTGGTGTTCATCGATCCGGTCGGCACCGGTTACAGCCGTTCACTGGTGGACGACAAGCAGTCGACCAAGGATTTCTATTCCACCGACGCCGACATCGCGTACCTGTCGCGCATCGTCTATGACTGGCTGGTGAAAAATGGTCGGATGGCGTCGCCGAAATACATCACCGGCGAAAGCTATGGTGGCTTCCGCGGCCCGCGCATCACCTCCTATCTGCAGACGCGCCTCGGCGTGGCCATGAACGGCATGGTGCTGCTGTCGCCGTACCTCGACCCACTGGCGTGGGGCGACGAGTTCGTTTCGCCGATGGCTTGGATGACCACCCTGCCCTCGATCGCCGCCGCGCACCTCGAGCGCGAAGGCAAGCTCGATGCCGCCAACATGGCGCCGATCATCGCCTACACCCGCGGCGAATACGCGCAGGCTTTGATGAAGGGTCGCAGCGATCCGGCGGCCCATGACGCGATGATCAAGAAGGTCACCGAACTGACGGGGCTCGATCCCGTATTCGTGAAGCGTTCCGGCGGGCGCCTCGAAACGCAGGCGTACCTGCGCGAGGTGTATCGCTCGGAAGGCAAGCTCGGCAGCCGCTACGATTCCAATTTCACTGCCTGGGATCCATTCCCGTATTCGCCGCGCCAGCGCTCGGGCGATCCGATCTTGAACGGCATCATCGCGCCGACCACCACCGCGATGGTGCAAT
>DAIUEL010000110.1:0-9096 GCA_036845145.1 Rhodanobacteraceae bacterium
TCAGGACTTGACGTGCGCCTTGATGTAATCCACCGCCTGCTGGACGGTGGTGATCTTCTCGGCTTCCTCGTCGGGAATTTCGGTTTCGAATTCCTCTTCGAGCGCCATCACCAGTTCCACGGTGTCGAGCGAATCCGCGCCCAGATCGTCAACGAACGAGGCATTCGGCGTGACGTCCTCTTCCTTGACACCCAACTGATCGACCACGATCTTCTTGACGCGCTCTTCGATGCTGCTCATGAGACAGTGCCTCCCGGGACATTGGCATTCGAGGTCGGGACTGACCCTTCCCCACTCGACCCGCACGCGCCGCGGACGGCCCGCACGGTACAGGTTTTTTCAATCAAGACCCCGAAGGGCCGGTGTGGCGATTGCTTGACCTGCAGATCGCCACACGAAAGAGGCCATATTACAGGGTTCGAATATTGATTGCGATCATCCCGGATCGCCGCTGAACTACCGGCAGCGAAGTCCGGAACTCTATCGCGCCATCGACACCAGCGGCCTTTCATGGCCTGACTTTCATTTGTGCGATCATCCCTGCGCGCTGCATCGTCCCGCCATTTCGCGCGTGCTGCCGCAACGGCCCTCGTGCACCAGAACGGCCACCCTTGGCCTGACATTCCAAAGCTGCTTCGATTGGATCATCAACGCCTACGCCATGTACATGCCGCCGTTGACGTGCAGGGTTTCACCGGTGATGTAACTCGCGGCGGGTGACGCGAGGAACGCCACGGCATGCGCGATGTCGGACGCATCACCCAGACGCCCCAGCGCAATCGTACCTTCCAGTGCCCTGCGCTGATCTTCGCTGAGCGCGCGGGTCATGTCGGTGTCGATGAAACCCGGCGCGACCACATTGACGGTGATCCCGCGCGAACCCACTTCGCGCGCCAGCGATTTGGAGAACGCGATGATGCCGGCCTTGGCTGCGGCATAGTTGGTCTGGCCGGGATTGCCGGTGACGCCGACCACCGACCCGATGTTGATGATGCGGCCGCGGCGCGCCTTCATCATCGTGCGCATCACGGCCTTGGACGTGCGATACACCGAGGTGAGATTGGTGTCGAGGATCGCCTGCCAGTCCTCGTCCTTCATGCGCATCAGCAACTGGTCGCGGGTGATGCCGGCGTTGTTGACCAGGATCGAAAGACCCGCGTGATTCTTGACGATGGATTCGATCAGCGCTTCGACCGCCGCGCCGTCAGTGACGTCCAGCACGCGTCCCTCGCCGCCGTGCGCGGCGAGTCGCTGGCCGATCGCCTGCGCGCCCGCTTCGGACGTCGCGGTGCCGATCACCGTCGCGCCCTGCGCCGCCAGTTCGTCCGCGATTGCGGCACCGATGCCGCGCGAGGCGCCGGTGACCAGCGCTATGTCGCCCTGCAATATTCCCGTCATGCCATGCTCCGTGAAGAGATCAGGATTCGGGCCAAACGATGGCCTGCGCCACGATGACGCGCTCGCCATCGAAGGTTGCCGCCGGTGAGCCGTACAGGACATAGCCCAGCGCCAACGCCTCGCTGACACGACGGCAGAAATTCGCGTCGTCCGGTCCGGTCAGCAATCGATAGATCGGCAAATCGTCTGGCGGGTTGCTCATTGCAGTTCCCGGATCAACGGGAAACGTCGGCCATCGCCTGGGCCATCTCCGCAGGCGTGCCGAGCGCGCGCGCGTCGATGGATTTGTCGATGCGCCTGCACAGGCCGGCCAGCACCTTGCCGGGGCCGCATTCAAAAACCTTGGTGGCGCCATTGCGCACCAGCGACTGCACGGTATCGGTCCACAACACCGGCATGTACAACTGACGCTCCAGCGCCGCGCGGATGAATTCGATGCCGGCGTGCGCCTTGGCGTCCGCGTTCTGCAATACCGGAATCTCGGGCACCTGCCACGGCAGGTCGGCCATGCGCGCGGCGAGCTGCTGCGCCGCCTCGCGCATCAGCGGCGTGTGCGAAGGCACCGACACGGCAAGCTTGATGACCTTGCGCACGCCGAGTTCGCCAAGGCGCTGGATGGCACGATCGACGGCGGCCGCATGGCCGGCGATCACCAGTTGGCCGGGGCTGTTGAAATTGGCGGGGGTGACGATTTCCTCGCCCGACACCTCCTTGCAGACCTGCAGGATCATTTCGTCGTCGGCACCCAGCACCGCCGCCATCGAACCGACACCCGCGGGCACCGCGGCTTGCATCAGGCGACCGCGCTCGGCCACCAGTGATGCCGCGTCGCGCAACGGCAACGCCCCTGCGCACACCAGCGCCGAATATTCGCCTAGGCTGTGGCCGGCCATTTGCGCCGGCAACGGACCGCCTTGCGTCCGCCAGGTTTTCCACACCGCAACACTTGCAGCCAGCAACACCGGCTGGGTGTTTTCGGTCTTGCCGAGCTCGGCCTCCGGGCCATTCTGCGCAAGCGACCACAGGTCGAAGCCTGCGCCTTCGGAGGCCTCGTCGAACGTCTTGCGTACTTCCGGAAATTCGGTGGCGAGTTCCGCCAGCATCCCGACCGATTGCGAACCTTGGCCAGGAAAGACGAAGGCGAGGTGGGCGATGGGTGCTTGAGTGTTCATGACATGCTTTGCTCACACAAAAGGGATGGGGATGGATCGTGGGGGCACAAGACGAAGCCGCTGTCGCTGCATGAATCGTGCATCCCGCCACCCATCCCGGATCCCCGCTTTCAGTACCTCACCATCGCAGAGGCCCAGGTGAACCCGCCGCCGAAGGCTTCCAGCAACAGGTTCTGGCCGCGCTTGATGCGTCCCGAGCGAACGGCGGCGTCCAGCGCCAGCGGCACCGATCCCGATGAGGTGTTGGCATGCTTGTCGACCGTGACGATCACCTGCTCCATCGACATGTCGAGACGCTTGGCGGTGGCCTCGATGATGCGCAGGTTGGCCTGGTGCGGAATCAGCCAGTCGATCTGGTCCTCGTGCATGCCAGCCGCCTGCAGCGTCTCGTCGACCAGCGCATCCAGCGTCTTGACTGCAACCTTGAACACCTCGCGCCCGCTCATACGGATGCGCACGCCGTGGTTTTTTTCGTCCGTGAATCCGGCCGACACACCGACCGGGTTGTACAGAAGTTCCTTGTAGCCGCCGTCGGCGTGCAGGCAGGTCGCGACGATGCCTGGTTCGTCCGAGGCTTCCAGCACCACCGCGCCTGCGCCGTCGCCGAACAGCACGCAGGTTTCGCGTTCCGACCAGTCGACCATCCGGGTCAGCGTTTCCGCGCCCATCACCAGCGCCTTCTTCACTTGGCCTGTGCGCACGAAATTGTTGGCGACACCCAGCGCGTACATGAAGCCCGAGCACGCAGCGTTGACGTCGAACGCCATGCAGCCGTTCGCGCCCAGCCGGTTCTGGATCAGGCACGCGGTGGCCGGAAAGATGATGTCCGGGGTGGTGGTGCCCAGCACCACCATGTCGAGTTCGGACGCCTTGACGCCTGCGTCCTGCAACGCCTGCAGTGCGGCGCGATAGGCCAGATCGCCGGTGGTTTCGCCGTCGGCCGCGACGCGGCGCTCGCGGATGCCGGTGCGGCTGCGGATCCATTCATCGCTGGTGTCGACCAGCTTTTCGAGATCGGCATTGGTGACGACGCGCTCGGGCAACGCGCTGCCGGTGGCGAGGATGCGGGCGTAGGTCAAGGCGTGGGTCCCGGTTCAGGCGTTGCGCGCACATGAAAACGCGGCGGCGCGATCATCGCGCCGCACGTCGGTCTGCAACATTCGTGCACATCGCGACAAGGACGTTCAGTCCTCGTCGACGATCGCCTGCTTGTCCTCGATCACCTTGCGGCCACGGTAGTAGCCGTCCTTGGTGATGTGATGGCGGCGGTGGATCTCGCCCGACGTCTGGTCGGTGGCGAGCTGCACCTTGTTCAGCGCGTCGTGCGAACGGCGCATGCCGCGGCGGGACGGTGATTTGCGGCTTTTTGCAACGGCCATGATGGCTCTCCTGACGGTTCGTTCACGCAAGGCCGGGCATCGTGCCGAGGTCATGCGTTGTCCCGTTCCTGGTTCGATACCTCACCGAACGGGATCAAATATTTGGCTGTTCCCCGACATGTCAACGGGTGAACGGCCACTGGATCAGACCTTCCCTAGCGATGTTTGGTGCGGTCTTCGAGCAGTTTGCGCAAGTCCGCGAACGGACGCGTGGTGGGCTCTTCCCGCTCCGCATCCTGCGGATGGTCAGCGGGCGTGGTCCATTCGCCCTGCAAGATCTCGCTGCCGGGCTTCATGGGCACCAGCGGCAAGGCCAACAACAATTCGTCCTCGACCACCTTGCGCGGTGACAGCGCGCCGCCTTGCAGCAGCAGCGGTTCGCAATCGCCCGGCAGCGCGTCGGCATCCTGCTCGTCCGCCAGCAAGCCCAGCCGGGTATCGACCGCCGCCGGATAAACGAACGGATCGAGCGTACGCTGGCATTCAAGCGTCAGCCTCGCACTCAACACCACGTGCAGTTGCAGACCGCCCAGCTCGCCCTGCTCGAAGTCCAGCCGATAGGTGACTTCGCCGCGATCGTCCGCCAGTGCTTCGACCAATCGCGGCAATTCCGCGACCGGCAAGACACCCTCGAAAGACCGCCGCCCGGCCACCATGCGTTCGGCGTCCACACTCGCTGGCAGGGACGCAGACATAAGCGCGGAATGCTAGATTCCGCACTGCACAAAGTCAACCGCCGAGCAGGCCAACGGCTTGGCCCGTATCATGCTTGCCCTACCCGCATGCCATTGTACCAGCCCGACCTTTGACCGCCCTGCCTGCAACCTTGCTCGCGATCGTCCTGCCTGCGGTGGTGGCGGTGATCGTCTGCGCGATCGTCGTGTTCCTGCTGGCCCGCCAGATCCGCCACCAGCGCGCGATGCGCACCCTGTATCTGGAAGCCGACGGGCTTGAGCACGACCTGAAGGAATGCCGCAACCGGCTCGCGCGTGCGCATGCATCCATGTCGATGGGTCCCAACCAGCCCGCGGCCGGCGAAGCCGAGGCGCGCCTGGCGGTCGATGCCGCGCTTCGTGAACTGCTGGCGCACCGGCTGTGGCTGCGCGACGAAGCCGACAACGCCCACCAGCGCGAGCTGGATGCCGCGGTCACCGCGATCGGCAAGGCGCGCGGGGCGCTGGGTCGACAATTGCAGGAACTCGATTCCGCCCAGCGTGCGCTGGAAACCGCGGTACGCGAAAAAATCGAGGACCTCTCGCAGCGATGAGCACGCCGCGAATCGTGCTGGCTTCGACCTCGCGCTACCGGGCCGAATTGCTGCACCGGCTGCTGGATGATTTCGAGCAGATCGCGCCCGACGTCGACGAGCAGCCGTTGTCCGGCGAGGCCCCCGCGGCGCGGGCGGCGCGGCTTGCCGCCGCCAAGGCTACGGCCGTGTCGGCGAAGCATCGCGATGCGGTGGTGATCGGTTCCGATCAGGTGGCGGCGCTCGGCGATGCGATCCTGCACAAGCCCCGCAGCTGCGACAACGCACATGAACAATTGCGCGCAAGCAGCGGAAATGTGGTTCATTTTTACACTGGACTCTGCGTGTGCGACGGTCGCGACGGGCGGCTTCAGTCATACACCGACGAAACCCGAGTGGTCTTCCGCACCCTTTCCGACGAGGAAATCCGCCGCTACCTCGCGCGTGAACACCCGCTCGACTGCGCCGGCAGTTTCAAGTCCGAAGGCGCCGGCATCGCCCTGTTCGAGCGCATCGAAAGCGCGGACCCGACCGCCCTCGTCGGGCTGCCATTGATCGCGCTGGCGCGGCTGCTGCGGGCATCCGGCATTCCGGTACCTTGATGCGCTTCGCGCCGACGTGACACGGGCTGCCGTACACTGACCGGACGTCTCGATCGCCCGGAGACCGGCATGGACCAAAGCGTACCCTCAGCCATCGCGGCGCCCGCCGACACCCTGTTGCGCCAGCGGCTGGACCGCGCGATCGCGCAGGTCAACGAGGTGCTGGTCGGCAAGAACCGCGCAGTGCGGATGGCGTTCGCGTGCGCGCTCGCCGGCGGGCACCTGCTGGTCGAAGACGTGCCGGGCGTCGGCAAGACCACGTTGGCGCATGCGCTGGCGGCGACGCTCGGGCTGACTTTCCGGCGCATCCAGTTCACCTCCGATCTGCTGCCGACCGACATCGTCGGTGTCAGCGTGTTCGATCGCGACAGCGGCGGCTTCCGGTTCCAGCCGGGACCGATTTTCGCGCAACTGTTGCTGGCGGATGAAATCAATCGCGCAACGCCCAAGACCCAGAGCGCGTTGCTGGAAGCGATGGCCGAAGGCCAAGTCACGGTGGATGGCGCAAGCCGTGCCCTGCCGCAGCCGTTCTTCGTGGTCGCGACCCAGAATCCACTGGACATGGCCGGCACCTACCCCCTGCCCGACTCGCAACTCGACCGTTTCACGTTGCGGATCGCGCTCGACTATCCCGATGTCGAGGCCGAACGCCGGCTTCTGACCGGCGAGGATCGTTCCGGCATGGTGGGCCGGCTTCCGCCATGCCTGTCCGCGTCCGACATCGTGACGCTGCAGCAGCGCGCACGCGCGATTACCGCCAGCCCCGCCCTGATCGATTACGTGCAGGCGCTGGTGACCGCCAGCCGCAAACATCACGACATTCGCACCGGCCTGTCGCCCCGCGCGGGCCTCGCGCTGCTGGCCGCGGCGCGTGCCTGGGCGCTGCTGGGTGATCGCGATTACACCTTGCCCGAAGACGTGCAGGCGGTGTTCGTGGCCGTGGCCGGACACCGTTTGATCCCGGCCCGCACCCTCGCGCGCGATGCGCTGGCACAGACGCTGCTGGACACCGTGGCGGTGGAATAGCGCAATGGATGGCGTCGCGCATCGCGGGTCACTTGCCGCCGCAGCGCGCGCCTTGAATCGCATTCCGGGTCTCGCGCGCGGCCGCAAGCCGGAAGCCTTGCCGGTCACGCTGGACCGGCGCCGCATCTACATCGTGCCCACGCGCGCAGGGTTCGGATTCGGGCTGGTGCTGCTGGTGATGCTGTTCGGGGCGTTGAATTACCAGAACAATGCCGCGCTGCTGCTGACTTGCGTGCTGGGCGCCGCGCTGGCCGGCAGCATGCTGCTGACCTGGCGCGAATTGCATGACCTGACCTTGCGCGCCCTGCACGCGGAGCACGGGTTCTGTAATGCGCGCCTGCCGCTGCAGCTCGCCTTTGCGGATGACGGCCGCACTCGGCCGGGCCTCACCATTGCGGTCGATGACCTGGAACAGCCCTGCCCGCTTCGCCCCGGTACCGAACGCGCCCGCATCACCATGCCCACGGATGCGCGCGGCTGGGTGGAGGTTCCACGGATGCGGATTGCCAGCACGCTGCCGTTCGGATTGTTCCGCGCATGGAGCTGGATCACGCCCGCACAACGCGTGCTGGTGTATCCGCGCATCCTCGCCGACGCCCGGCCGATCACGCGCAACGACGATCCCAACGAACGCATCGCTGGTGGCGACGAGTTCGCGGGCCTTCGCGAATACCACGTCGGCGATCCGATCCGGCACGTCGCATGGAAAGCCAGCGCGCGTCATGCGCATCTGCTGGTGCGCGAGTTCGACCGTGCCGCGCCGGGCCAGCCGCTGCGATTCGACTGGCACGCGCTTTCGGGCATCGATCGCGAAACCCGCATCTCGCGCCTGACCGGCTGGGTCTGCGACGCGTACGCCGCGGCGCATCCCTGGGTGCTGGTCCTGGAAGACCAGCGCGCCATCGGACCCGCCAACGATGCCGCGCACTACCACCGTTGCCTCACCGCGCTGGCGGAACTGCCATGAAGCGGCACGATGCCCCACCCGGCACCCGCATCGTTGCGTCGGCGCTCGCGCCATTGGCTTTCAGCTTGTTGTGCATGACGGTGTTGTGCGTACTCGCGGTGCACGCGGCGCATCTCCCGCTCTGGTACACGGCAGCGCTGGCGGTGATCCTGGCCGGACGCTGGTGGCAGCGCCGGCGGCAGCCGCGACGCGTCGATGCCTGGCTGCGCGTCGCCATGCTCGTCGCGGTGCTGGCGACCGCCATCGCCGTGTACGGAACGCCGATCGGCCGCGATCCCGGCGCCGCGATCGTGTGCGGGCTGCTGGTGCTGAAGGTGCTGGAAAGCGAATCGGTTCGCGACGCACGCATGGCGGTCGGCTTCGCGTGCTTCATCCTGATGAGCGCGCTGCTGTTCGACCAGTCATTCGGGTTCACGATACTGGTCGGCCTGATGCTGCTGCCCGCGCTCGCGACGCTGCGCGCGCTGCAACCGGGCTTGCCCGATGCCGGATGGCTGCCGGCTTTCAGGACCGGCACGGTGCTGCTGGCCGCGGGCCTGCCGGCCGCATTGCTCGGATTCCTGTTGATACCGCGCCTGTCGACGCCGCTGTGGGGCGCACCCGATCGCGGCGTCGCGCGCACGGGCATCGGCGATCGAATGGCCCCGGGCGATCTGCATGCTCTTTTGAACGACAACGCGGTGGCGATGCGGGTCGGGTTCGACGGCGCGCCGCCGCCGGAGAGCAAGCGCTATTTCCGCGGCATGGTGCTATGGAAGTTCGATGGCCGCGCGTGGCTGCCCGGTCCGGCCGCCCGCCGACCATCCCGGCCGGTGCCGATCGGCGTGCGCGATCCCGTCACGCAGTACGAGGTCACGCTGCTGCCCAGCCATCGGCACTGGATGTTTGCGCTGGACGTGCCGGTCGACGCCCCTGAAGACGCAATCATGGGACCCGACCATACGTTGTGGTCCACCAAGCCCATCGACCAGACCCGGCGTTACCGCGTCGCATCGGCCACCGATTACCGGCTTGCACCGGAGTCGCTCGGCCCGCGCATCCGCGCGGCGGCACTGGAACTGCCGGCCGGCTTCGATCCGCGCACGCGTACGCTTGCGGAAAGCTGGCGCCGCACCGCCGGTGCCAACGATGCCGCGATCATTCGCGATGCACTGGATCTTTTCCGTGGCGGCGGCTTCGCGTACGACCTCGACGCGCCACCGCTCGGGCGCGACAGCATCGACGATTTCCTGTTCGACACCAGGACCGGTTTCTGCGAACACTACGCCAGCGCCTTCACGTTCCTGATGCGCGCCGCGGGCATTCC
>DAIUEL010000111.1:0-8973 GCA_036845145.1 Rhodanobacteraceae bacterium
GACACTTCCGCCGGCTGCTGGCGATGCTGTTGAACGGGCGCGACACCATCGTGCGGTTCTCGCCGCCGATTTCGCTGCAGGACCTTCGCCAGGAATCCGCCGACGAACGCATCGAGCGCCTGCAACGCAAGCTCGCGCGGGTGCTTCGCGCGCACTTCCGGCGCGTGCGCACCGCGGTGATCGGACCCGACCTCTCGCACCGCCGCACGGTGGTCGATTCGGTGCTGAACGCGGAAAGCGTGCGAGCTGCGATCGCCGCCACCGCGGCGCGCGAAAACATCCCGCACGCCAAGGCTTGGCGGCAGGCGCAGAAGTTGATGGACGAAATCGCGGCGGACTACTCGCCGCCGTTCGTGCGTTCGATGTCGTTCCTGCTTTCCAATTTCTGGAACAAGCTGTACGACGGCATCGCGATGCACCACTTCGATACGCTTCGCGCGATCGCGCCGGGCTACGAGGTGGTGTACGTGCCCAGCCACCGCAGCCATGCCGACTACGTGCTGTTGTCGTACCAGCTCCACATGAGCGGCGTGGTGGTGCCGCACATCGCGGCCGGCGTGAACCTCAACCTGCCGGTGCTGGGCACGTTCCTGCGCAAGGGCGGCGCATTCTTCCTGCGTCGCAGCTTCAAGGGCAACGCGCTGTACTCGGTGATCTTCAAGGAGTACATGGCGCAACTGATCGAACGTGGCGTGCCGATCGAATACTTCGTCGAAGGCACCCGCTCGCGCACCGGGCGCCTGCTCGCCCCGCGCTTCGGCCTGCTGTCCATGACCGTGCGCGCCTTCCTGCGCGCCCCGCGTCGTCCGGTGTTGTTCCAACCGGTTTACATCGGCTACGAGAAGTTGATGGAAGGCCGCGCCTACATCGGCGAGCTGTCCGGTCGGAAGAAGGAAAAGGAAACCTGGCTTGCGCTGTTGCGCGGCGGCCGCAAGGCGCTGCGCCAACACTACGGCCGCGTCACCTTGAACTTCGGCGATCCGATCGAACTGAACACGTTGCTGGACGCCGCCAATCCGGATTGGCGTTCACAAGGCGACAGCCAGGACGGCAAGCCCGAATGGTTGAATCATGCGCTCGATCGATTGGGCGAGCAGATCCTCGTCAACACCAATCGCGCGGCCGACGTGAATCCGATCAACCTGATCGCGCTGGCATTGCTCGCTTCGCCCCGCCACGCGCTGGCCGAAACGGACCTGATCGCGCAGATCGAGTTGATGAAGGCGATCCTTGTCGAGTTGCCTTACTCGGATCGCACCACCGTGACGCCAATGGCGCCCGCCGACATCGTGAAATACGCCGAACAGATGGCCTGGATTCGCCGCATCAAGCATCCGCTCGGTGACGTGCTGGCGGTCGAGGGCGAGAAGGCGGTGCTGCTGTCCTACTTCCGCAACAACGTGCTGCATTTGTTCGCGGCCGGCGCTTGGGTGGCGTGCTGCTTCATCAACAACCGGCGCATCGCGCGTGAGTCGGTGGTGCGGCTGGGCCGCACGGTGTATCCGTTCATCCAGTCCGAACTGTTCTTGCCGTGGGATGCGGACGGGTTCGCGGCACGCATCGAGGCGCTGATCGACTTCCTGATCGCGCGCGGCCTGCTCGCAGGCGGCGAAGGACGCCTGCTGCATCTCGCGGCGGGTCGCGAGGACGACGCGTATCAACTGCGCCTGCTCGCGCATTGCCTGCTGCAGGCATTCGAGCGTTACTACATCGCGGTCGCCGCCCTGGTGAAAAACGGGCCGCACGCGCTGACCGCCGGACAACTGGAAAACCTGTGCCAACTCGCCGCGCAGCGCCTGTCGCTGCTGTATCAGCAGAGTGCACCGGAATTTTTCGACAAGAGCCTGTTCCGCGGATTCATCCACAAGTTGCGCGAACGACGCATCATCTGGACCGACGCCGACGGCAAGCTCGAATTCGACGCGGTGTTGAACGACGTCGCCCGCGATGCGCGCCTGATCCTCGCGCGCGAAGTGCGGCAGTCGATCCTGAAGATCACGCCCGATGTGGTGGCTGCGGGACCGGCGGAGTAGTTCGCTGCCGCCGGGGTAGGCTGACGCCGGCTCCGTCGCGGAAGTCCAACATTTTGCGTCGATCAACGCTCCAGTGTTGCCGCGAGCTTGGCCCGCAACGCGGGCCATTCATCCGCAATGACCGAATACTCGACGCTGTCGCGGATCGTGTTGTCGTGGCGCCGCTTGTGCTGGCGCAGCACGCCGTCGCGATGCGCGCCCAACCGCTCGATGGCCTGCTGCGAGCGGGTGTTGAGGATGTCGGTTTCCCAACCGACCGCCGCGCAGTCGAGTTCGTGAAACGCATGGTCGACCAGCAACAACTTGCAGGCGGTGTTGACGTGGCTGCGCTGGCGGCTGGCGCCATACCACGTGTAGCCGATCAATACGCGTGGCACGTCGGATTTGAAGTCGTAATAGCGCGTGCTGCCTGCGATCGCGCCGTCGCGCTTGTCGCGCACCGCGAACGGCAGCGAATCGCCGGCTGCCCGCATTTCCAGCGCGGCCTCGACGTACGCGCGCATCGCGCCCGGCGGCGGCACGTAGGTGACGCGGAGGTTCCACAGCTCGCCATCAGCCGCGGCGGCTTCAAGGCCGGGTACGTGGTCCAGCCTCAACGGCTCCAGTGCGACGAACCCATTCTGCAGCGTTACAGGCGATAGCGGCATTCGGGCAAATCCATGGATACCGGGCTGCGCCGGGATGGCGAATGAAAGATCAGGCGTCCAGGTCGGGGATCAGCTTGTTCTCGAAATACGCAATCATGTCCTTGAGCTTCAACTTGCGCTTTTTCAGCCGGCTCAACTGCAACTGGTCGCAGGCCGTATCCCCGGCAAGCTTGGCGATGGCCGCATCGAGATCGCGGTGTTCCTCGCGCAACTCGGCCAGGCGCCGGACCAGCACGGCGGGGTCGTTCTCGGACTGCATGGCGGCAGTGTAGCGCCGTGGCCGGGCGCGCTAAACTGGCCCGTTCATGCAAGCCGTCGAACACCCACCCCGCACCCCCGACCGCAAGCAGGCGCACGAAGCCGCGCGCCTGGCCAAGCGCCTGCGTCACGCGGTCGGCCGCGCGATCGCCGACTTCGGAATGATCGAGGACGGCGACCGGGTGATGGTGTGCCTGTCCGGCGGCAAGGACTCCTGGACGCTGCTGGACCTGCTGCTGTCGCTTCAGGCGAAGGCGCCGGTCCCATTCGAACTGGCCGCGGTGAACCTCGACCAGAAGCAGCCGGGTTTTCCGGAGCACGTGATCCCGGATTACTGCCGCGCGCGCGGCGTGCCGTTCCACGTGATCGAGCAGGACACCTACAGTGTCGTCACGCGCGTGGTGCCCGAAGGCAAGACGATGTGCAGCCTGTGCTCGCGATTGCGGCGCGGCGCGTTGTACGCGTTCGCGGAACGCGAAGGCTTCAGCAAGATCGCGCTGGGGCATCATCGCGACGACATCCTCGCGACGTTTTTCCTGAACCTGTTTCATGGCGGCATGTTGAAGGCGATGCCGCCGAAGCTTCTGTCCGATGATGGCAAGCACGTGCTGATCCGTCCGCTCAGCTATTGCCGCGAAGCCGAAATCGCCGAGTACGCCGAACAGCGCGCGTTCCCGATCATCCCCTGCAACCTGTGCGGCTCGCAGGAAAACCTGCAGCGCAAGCAGGTGCGACGGATGCTGGACGCGTGGGAACGCGAACACCCCGGCCGCAGCGAAATCATGTTCCGCGCGCTGTCGCATGTCGCGCCATCGCAACTGGCTGATACCGATCTGTTCGATTTCGCCGCGCTTGGCTCGCGCAGTGAGACGGCGCAGCCGGATGCTCACGATTGGTTGGGCGGAGAAGCTTCCGTGTAGGAGCGAGCCTGCTCGCGACCGGCTTTGCGATGTCGCATCCGATCGTCGCCTGCAGGCAGGCTCCTACGATTCCTCATGAACCTTTCACCGGATAACCCATGTTCTTCCGCAATCTCACCCTGTTCCGCTTCTCGCCCGCCGTCGCCAAGTCGCTGAAAGACCTGGACAGCGCCCTCGCCCACCACGCCTTGCGCGCCTGCGGCCCGCTGGAGCTCGCCACGCGCGGCTTCGTGTCGCCGTTCGGGCCGGATTCCGAAGTCCTGAGCCACACCATCGGCAAGGCGACCCTGGTCACGCTTGGCGCCGAAGAAAAGCTGCTCCCGGCGGCGGTGATCAACGCCGAGCTGGGCAAGCGCCTGCGGAAAGAAGCTGAACGCCGCGGCCGGCCGGTGGGCGGACGCCAGCGCCGGGCCATCAAGGCCGAGGTGCTGGATACCCTGCTGCCCCAGGCCTTCGTCCGGCCGTCGCGGCTAAATGCTTATCTGGACTCGAAAAACGGCTGGCTGGTCCTGGACACGGCCAGCCGCAAGGCCGCCGAAACGGCGCTGACCGCCCTGCGCGAAGCGCTGGGCAGCTTTCCGGCCCAGCCGCTGGCCGCCGCCGAAACCCCTCGCGCCCTGATGACCCAATGGCTTGGCTCTGGCAAGCTACCGTCGGGACTCACCCTCGGCGACGAGTGCGAGCTGCGCGACCCGGCCGGCGGGGCCATCATCCGTTGCCGCAAACAGGAGCTTGAAAGCGCCGAGATTCGGGCGCATTTGAAACAGGGCAAGCAGGTGTTCCAGCTTGGCTTGCAGTTCGACGATCGCGCCAGTTTCGTGCTCGGCGAGGATCTGGTGATCCGCAAGTTGCGCTTTCTCGACGTCGTGCAGGATTCGCTCGACGCCGACGGGCGCGACTCGGCCGAAGCCGAGCTGGACGCACGTTTCGCGCTGATGACGCTGGAGCTCGAGCGGGTGTTCGAGGGTTTGGAGCAGTGGTTCGGGCTGGAACGCCCCGATGAGGGCAAGAAGGCGGCATGATTCCGCAAGGCGACTTCCTGGAACTGGCGACGGGCAAGGGCGGCACCATCAAGGTGCTGAAGGCCATGCACCCGCGCGCGCGTCGTCTGCGCCTGTCGGTCACCTCGCACGGTGCGCGCATTTCTTATCCGCGCGGCACGCATCCCGCGCAAGTCTACGCATTCCTGCGCGAAAACAGCGATTGGCTGGAACGCAAGCTGTCCGAACTGCGCGTGCCGCGGCGCGGCCCGCCGCCGCTCAAGCCTGGCGTCCCCACGCTGATCCCGCTGCGCGGCGAGAGCATCGAACTCACTTGGCGCGAAAGCGAATATCCCCGCATCGAATATCTCGGTGACGAGTTGCGCCTGCACGTGCCACGCCCGTTCACCACCGCGATGCCGGCCGCGCGCAACCTGCTCGCCGCGTTCCTCGAAACCCACATGCGCCGCGACCTTTCGCGCTGGATGGCGCACGCCTCCGAGCGACTGGACGCCGCACCCACCGGCTTGCGCATCAAGTCGCTGAAAAGCCTGTGGGGCAGTCTGGATGCTCGCGATCGCATCACCCTCGATCTGGCGCTGGCGCTCGCCCCGCCCGCCGCGCTGCGCTACGTGCTGGTGCACGAAATGTGTCACCTGAAAGTGCGCAGCCATTCTCCGCGCTTCTGGGCGCGCGTCAGCGACGTGATGCCTGGCTACCAGGCCCAGCGCGACTGGCTGCGCGAACACGGCGCCATCCTCAAGGCCGAAATGGAACGGCTGATCGCGCCCGGCGCGTGATGCGCTTGACCACCCTCCGGGAAGGGACAAGTCGCGTCAAGGCAGCAACACGAAACGCGTGATCGACTGCGCAACTTCGCGCGGCTTTTCCATGATCGACATGTGGCCGCAACCGTTCAATTCGGTGACGCCGATGTTGGGCGCCTGCGTCAGCCCGGCGCGAATCGCGTCCAGCGCCGACACGTCGATGATCTGGTCCTGCATGCACCAGATCGCGAGCGTCGGCGCGGTGATGTCGGGCAGTTTCGACTGCAATGCATTGCGCGCGTCGGGCGCGGCGAGTGCGCGCAAGACCTTGTCGGCGAACGCGCGATCGCTTTTGGATTTTTCGACGAACACGTCCTGGATACGCGGCGGCACCGAGGGCGGGTCGGCGAACAGCATCGCTTCGAGGTGCCTGAATTGCGCGCGATCGTCGATGTCAAACGGGCTTTTGCCAGCCTTGAGTTCACGGACGAAGCCATTTTCCTTGAACGGCACGCCGGACGAATCGATCAGCGCCAGCGCGGCGACATCCTTCGGATACTTTGCCGCGTAAAGGCCAGCAATCGCGCCGCCCATGGAGTGGCCGGCAAGCGCGATTTCGCCGAGGTGCAGCGCATCGACGAAGCCGTGCAGGCGCTCGACCTGCGCGGCGTAGCCGTAGTCGGTGTCCGGCAGGCGCGTGGAAGCGCCCCAGCCCGGCAGGTCGGGGATGATCACCCGGAAATTGCCGGTGAGATAGTCCGCGGCCAGCAGCCAGTCCGCATACGAACCGCCGTAGCCGTGCAGCAACACCAGCGGCGGACCGTTTTCCTTGCCGCCCTCGACGTACACCCAGCGCGTGTCGCCGACCTGCACCGATTCCTGGTGCAAGCCGTCCCGCCAGGTCTGCCACGCGATCGCGCCGCGCAGGACCCATTGCGGCGCGATGAAGTACACGCCGAGGCCGATCACCGCCAGCGCGATCACCACGCCGCCCAGGATCTTCAGGCGGCGTGCCAGGCGCGCGAGCAGCACGTCGCGGGCGGGATTGTTCGACATCGCTCAACCCTTGCTGGCTTTCGGCGGTGACTGCTCCTGCGCCGCGCGTGCCTTCGCGAACAACCGTTCCACGGCCATCTGCGTCAACGGGTGGTAACCATCCTTCGCCTTCGCATACACCTTTTCCGCGTACGCGAAACCTTCCGGCGTCTGCACGAAAGCCTTGTACACCGGCATGGTCAGGTACAGGCGGCCGATCCGCGTCATGTGCTCGGCGGCGGCGGGCCATACCGATTTGTCACCCGCGGCGATCGCGTGCACATACCAGCGCATCCCGATCTCGGCGTTGGGCGTGCCGGTGAGGCGCCACGCGGCGTCGAGCTGCTGCATTTTCGGAAGTGCCGGGCGGTCGGGCAGGCGATCGAGGAAATACATCCATTCCTGGGTGTTCCAGGTTTTCGCATCCAGCTTGCCGGCCGCAAGCGTGCCGGCGAGGAACGCCGCGCGTTCCTTGTCGATCGCGTCGAACCGCGGCGAATCCGGAATCGGCGCATCCTTCGGAATCCCCGCGCCGTACACCCATTCCTTCACCTCGTCCCAGCTCATCTTGCCGGGATATTTGTCGATCAGGTTGGGCTTCAGGTACGCCAGCATCTGTTCGGTGGTGATGCTGTGCCATTGGAAATGATTGAAGTAACCCTTCAACCACGTGTCGAAATGCTCGCGTCCGAATTTCTGCTCCAGCGTACGCAGGAACCACGAACCCTTGTCATAGGAAACGTCGGAAAGCTCGTCATCAGCGTCCGTGTTGCGCGGCTGCGGCGCAAGACGCTGCGCGTTCTCGGGCATGTGGCCGATGTTCTTTTCGAGGCTGCGGATCGCCAGCAGGTTTTCTTCGTCGGCCAGTCCCTTGCCGTAAAGTGCCTCGGTGACGCGGCCCTGCACGTAGGTGGTGAAGCCCTCGTTCAACCAGCCGTCGCGCCACGTGGCCATGGTGACGAGGTTGCCCGACCACGAATGCGCGAGTTCGTGCGCGACCAGCGACACCAGCGACTTGTCGCCCACCAGCACGGTCGGCGTCGCGAAGGTCATGTTCGGGTTTTCCATGCCGCCGAACGGGAACGACGGCGGCAGCACCAGAATGTCGTAGCGGCCCCAGCGGTACGGGCCGTACAACTTCTCGGTGGTTTCGATCATCTTCTCGGTGTCTTCGAACTCGTGGGCGGCCTTCGCGACCACCGACGGTTCGGCGTACACCGCGCTGCGCGGGCCGGTTTCGCGCACGTCGAGATCGCCCGCACCGATCGCCATCAGGTACGAGGGAATCGGGTGCTTCTGTTCGAAGTCGAACGAGCCGTCCAGCGGATGCTTCGGATCATTCGGCGCGCTCATCACCACCCGCACGTTTTTCGGCGCGGTGACGTGCGCGGTGTAGGTGAAACGGATCGCGGGCGAATCCTGCAGCGGAATCCAGGAGCGCGCGTGGGTGGCCTCCGACTGCGAGAACAGGAACGGCAGCTTCTTGTCGGCGGTTTGCGCAGCGGTCAGCCATTGCAGGCCGCTGGCGTCAGGCGACGTGGTGTAGGCGATCCGCACTTCGTGCGGATGTTTCGGCGCCGCGATGGTCAGTTTCGAACCCATGTTCGGCACGGCCGCCGCGAGTTCGTACTTCAGTGGGCTGACGCGTCCCCTGCCGTCCAGCGCGTCCACCGAGGCGATCTTCAGGTTTTCGGTGTCCAGCACCAGGTTCTGCGCCGATGCGCTTTTCCAGTCCAGCGTCAGCGTGGCGACGCCGTCCAGTTGCTTGTGCGGGAAATCGACCTTGAGGTTCAGGTCGACGTGATGGACGACGACTTCCCTTGGCTGCGCATAGGAATGTCGATCGGCGGCGGCCTGCGCCGCGACGGGCAGCACGAAAGCGCCGAGGGCAAGGGTGGAAAGCAGGCGCATGGGCGCTCCTGTCGAACGAGAAACCCTGAGTATGCCAGTGCCCCGGTGTCGGCGCCCGTGCAAAAAGGGCCGGCGCCGGGACTTCCGTGCAGGCATAAAATCCGCGTTTCGATCACGCCGGAGTCCGCCATGTCCACGCTGTACATCGCCAACAAGAATTACTCGTCCTGGTCGCTGCGCCCGTGGGTCTTGTTGCGTGAACTCGGGATTCCGTTCGAGGAAAAATTGATGCCGTTCCACGGTGGCGCGTTCACCGGTTTCTCGCCCAGCGGCAAGGTGCCGTGCCTCGTGGACGGCGCCATCAGCGTGTGGGATTCGCTGGCGATCACCGAGTATCTGGCCGAGGCGCATCCGCAGGTGTGGCCGGCCGACAAGGCCGCGCGCGCCTTCGCGCGCTGCGCCGCCGCGGAAATGCACTCGGG
>DAIUEL010000112.1:0-7693 GCA_036845145.1 Rhodanobacteraceae bacterium
TGCTTGGCCGTGATCGTGGTGACCTGGTTGGTGGTGGTCACGTCGATCGCGGGGATCGAATTGGCCGTGACGTTGACCGCGCCGAGCGTGGTCGCGCCCGCCGTGGCGGATGCGGATGCGAAATCCACCGCCACCGCGCCGGCCGCGGCCGGCGTCACGCCTGCTCGACTCTGCACGACTCTTCCGTCCTGCAGCAAAGACACCGTGTACGTGCCGACGGGCAGGGTGATCGAATATTTGCCGGACGGCCCCACCGTGATGGTGCGGTTGTAGCCTGCGCCGCCGGTGATCTGGATGGTTTCGCCGGACGCCACCGGCGCGGTGCCGTAGATGGTGCCGCTGGTGGCCTGCGCCCAAGCCGTACCGGCAAAACCCAGGGCGGCCGAGCCGATGGCAATGGCCAGGGCTTTGCGCTTGAAAATGTTGTTGCGTTGCGTCGTGCGCAGAGACTTGTTCGTCATGTACGTACTCCCCGATGGACGGTCACGCGTGGAGCGGGCTTGCGGATGGGGTGAGCGCGGCACTTTCACTGCTGCTGTGGAAGTCATGCGCCATGTGTAAACGCCGGCTGCCGCGGGCAGCAGCATCATGCGCACGACCCTCGAACTCGTCTTGCGCGCGCCCGCGGTACGCTGCCGAGCATAATCAGTGGCCGCCAAAAACCACCAATGAAAAGACCGTCACTCGACATAGCTGGCGGTTATGGAGTCGTTGGCTGTCGAGAAGCCCGAATCGCCTTGAAACCGCTTGCCTGCTGCACATTCGCGCAACCGCGTGCACGGCAGCGCCGCCCGACTCGCCATCGGAACCGCGGCTACACACGCGTTGCGCGCGTGTACGATCCCGGTCACGAGAACATACCGTCGACGGCCACGGGAACTGCCGTGCAGCCGGGCTGCCTCGCTGGCCGGCGGTGAGGGCGAGCGCGATCATCGATGGCCGCATCTTTGTGCGGTTGGCTGATCGTTTGCGTTCGGAAAGCAATCACGCTCGCCAGTCGGCGGAACCATGGGACGGAGATGAACAAAATGACATCGAGACGTTTTCGTCTTGCCCTGTTGCTCGGCTGCGGATTGGCGTTTGCCTCGGGTGGTGCCGCGGCCCAAACCGTGCAGTCGGAAAATCTCTTCTACATGACGGACACGATCGACGCGCTGCAGAGTTTCAGGGCGCATGCATCGCAAATATCCATCATCGTGCCCGCGGCGTATCACATCGACAAATACGGCACGGTCTACGGTGGCGTCGATCCGCGCGTGTTGCAGATCGCGGCTTCGAACAATGTCAAGGTGATGCCGATCGTCGCGAGTTTCGACCAGGAGGGGATCCACGCGTTCCTGAGTGATTCCAAGGCACGGGCGCGCGCGATCGACATCATGCTGTACGACGCGCAGCACCATCACTACTACGGCTGGCAATTCGATCTCGAGAACGTGCACGTGACCGACGGCGATGCCTATACGGATTTCTACCGCGAGGCCGCCAAGGCATTGCATGCCCACGGCTTCAAGATTTCGATGGCGGTGGTCAAGGCGGAGCAGCCGGTGCCGGCATCAGATAGTTCCGATTTCAGCAAGTTTCTTTATGAAAACTGGAAGGGTGCCTTCGATTTCAAGAAACTGGCCGCGATCGGCGACTTCATGTCGTTCATGTCCTACGACCAGAACACGGCCCTGACGCCGCCCGGACCCGTTGCCGGCCTGCCATGGATGCGGCGGATGGCCGATTACCTGGTGCGGCTTGGCATCGATCCGGCCAAGGTTTCATTCGGCATTCCCACTTATTCGGATCACTGGTACGCCGCGTACAGCGACAAGAAAGGTCCGCATCCGACGCGCGATGAAATCACCTGGCGCGAAGTGCAGGACTTGCTCGATCGCCATCAGGTCACGCCGCAATGGATGGACTCGATGGGCGTGGATTATGCGTACTGGCCGGGACCGAACGGAGTTTTCGAATGGTTGTTCATTGAAAACGCCCGCTCGTTTTCCGAAAAGCTGAAGCTGGTCCGCCAGTACCACTTTCGCGGTTTTTCGGCATGGGTGCTGGGGTTCGAAGATCCGGGAATCTGGGACGTGTTGAAGCAGCAAACCCGAGCGATTCACCACTAAGCATGGCCTGATTTTGCTCGTCATTCCGGGGCCACCACGGCTCCATCGTGGCGGACCCGGAATCCAGTTTTTCGCGCCTCGGAGTCAAGACCTGGATTCCGGGTTCTGCCCCGCAAACAGCACAGGCAGCCCCGAAATGACGGAACTTGGCCGAGCATCGTGATAATCGGGAAAGCGCATGATTCCAAACAACAAGATTCGAACAATGATGCTCGCCGCCTTGGCGCTGATGCTGATTTCGGTGGGCATGGCCTCTGCCAAAGCCGCCGACCTGTCGTACGCCCATTCGTGGAGTCATCCGGATTGCCCTTGCGCCACCGTCCTGCACGAAGGTTCCGCGGCCGAAGCCGGCTTCGTGCCGCAGGCGCTGGACGACATCGACGGCACCGTCAGCCGTGCGCTGGCTCGTCGTGCGACGCCGGGCGCCGTGGTGCTGGTCGCGCGCCGCGGCGTGATCGCCGAGTGGAAGGCCTACGGTTACGCGTCGCTCTACACCAACGCCGACTACGCCTTGGCGAGTGATCCGCGGCCGACGGAAAGGGATGAAATCTTCGACATGGCGTCCGTGTCCAAGCTGTTCACGTCCGTCGCGATCATGCAGTTGTGGGACCAGGGCAAGTTCAAGCTCGATGACCCCGTCGCCAAATACCTGCCGCAGTTCGGCGTGCACGGCAAGCAAGAAGTGACCATCCGCCAGTTGCTGACGCACACGTCAGGATTCCGTCCCGACCCGCCGACGCCGCTGTTCGAAATCAAGGGTTCACGCAAGGACCGCCTGGATTACGTGCTGCAACTGCCGCTCGAACATCCGCCCGGCACGCATTACGTCTACAGCGACATCAACTTCATCACCCTGGGCGCGCTCATCGAAAAGTTGAGCGGCGAACGCGAAGACGTGTTCATCCGCAAGCACCTCACCGGGCCGTTGCACATGGCGGACACCATGTACGATCCGCCGGCGAAACTGAAGCCGCGGATCACGGCAAGCGAATACCAGCCGTGGACGCATCGCGGCATGCTGTGGGGGTCGGTCGATGACGAAAATTCTTGGGCGCTCGATGGCGTCGCGGGTCATGCCGGGGTTTTCAGTACCGCGTACGACCTGGCGGTTTTCGGACAGATGATGTTGAACGGCGGTACTTACGACGGCGCCCGCGTGTTGTCGCAGCGCGCAGTCGATCTGCTGCTGACCAACTGGGACAAGAAATTCCCGGACGATGCCACCGGCCTCGGCTGGTCGATCGACCGGGGTTGGTTGATGGGCGCGCTTTCGGGGCCGCATTCATCCGGCCACGAAGGATTCACCGGGACGTCGCTGGTCATCAACACGCGCAACGATATCGTTGCCGTGATCCTGACCAACCGCGTGCATCCGAATCGCCACGGTCCGTCCGCCGTCACCGCACTGCACGACATCAACACCGACATTGCCAACGCGATTCCCGTCACGTCACCCGACGGCGGATCGGCATGGTTCTCGGGTTATGGCGATTACTTGAACCGGACATTGACCGCCAAAGTGGAGCCGCATTCCGGCGCCACCTTGTCTTTCCAGACCTGGTATCGGCTGCAGCCCGACGACGATTACGGCAGCATCGAGGCATCGCCGGACGGGATCCATTGGCAGGCACTCGATGTGTTGACGGGTTCCAGCGACGGTTGGCAAACCAAGACGGTGGCGTTGCCGGCGGATGCTCAGTTCGTCCAATTCCGGTATCGAACCGATGACGAGATCAATGGCCGCGGCTGGTACGTGGACGATCTGCAGGTCCATGCCGGCGGCAAAACGGCGCAGCCGAAGATCACCGACAGCCAGTGGCAGCAGCGTGACTATTGATGGCGCCCGCGTCTGCCGGACCATCGTCGCGCTGCTCGCGCTGTGGGCATGTTCGGCGTCGTTCGCGGCGGTGCCGGCTGCAGCAGACAAGCATTCCACGGCCGATTTCCGGACGGGCATCGAAACCTTGCTGCACGATCGGCTTGATCTGATCCGCGGCAAGCACGTCGGCCTGATCACCAATCCGACCGGCGTCGACCACGAGCTCGTCGGCGACGTCGACCTGCTGGCGCACGCGCCGGGCGTGCATCTGGTGGCGTTGTTCGGCCCCGAGCACGGGATCCGCGGTGCGCATCAGGCAGGTGCGGGCGTCGGGTCGGAACGCGATCCGGTGACCGGGCTGCCGGTGTACAGCCTGTACGGCAAGACGCGCCAGCCGACGCCGGCGATGCTGAAGGGCGTGGATGTGCTGGTGTTCGACATCCAGGCCGTCGGCGCGCGCTTTTATACCTATCTCTACACGATGGCAGACGCGATGAAGGCCGCAGCGGCGGCGCGCATCCCGATCATCGTGCTGGATCGACCGGATCCGATCGGCGGCATCGCGGTGCAGGGGCCGGTGCTCGATCCGAAATTCGCTTCGTTCGTCGGTGAATACCCGATTCCTCTGCGCTACGGCATGACGATCGGCGAACTGGCCGGACTCTTCAACCACGAGTTCCATATCGGCGCCGACTTGACGGTGGTGCAGATGCGCGGCTGGAGGCGGTCGATGTATTACGACGATACGCCTCTGCAATTCGTGATGCCGTCGCCCAACATGCCGACCGAAACCACCGCGCTGGTGTATCCGGGAATGGGCCTGGTAGAGGGCACCAACGTCTCCGAAGGCCGCGGCACCACGCGGCCGTTCGAGTTGCTCGGTGCGCCATGGATCGACGCCGAACAATTGGCGCGCGCACTCAACGACAGACACCTCGCCGGGGTGCGATTCCGCCCGGTCCATTTCACGCCCACGTTTTCAAAATATGAAGGCAAACCGTGCAACGGTGTCCAGGTGCACGTCATGGACCGCGACACATTCGATCCGGTGGTCGCCGGGCTCACCGTCATTGCGACGATCCACGATCTCTATCCGCATGAGTTCCACTTCAACGCGTCCGATTTCGATCGCCTGATCGGCAATGACTGGGTGCGCCAGGACATCGAAAAAGATGTTCCCGTTTCCGAAATGCAGCGGCGCTGGCAAGCCGGGCTATCGCAGTTTGAAAAGGTTCGGCAGAAATACCTTTTATACAAGTGAGGCCGAGGAACCTCGTCATACTCGCGTGGGCCGGTACTCGGCGCGGCTCGCGACGGGCTTACAACTCATGACTGGGTCCCGGCCTTCGCCGGGGCGGCGATAAAGGCCATTGGTCAGCGATCCGCGAGAGCAGGGTCGTCCAGCAGCTCGATCCAGTGGTGGACCGGCACCGCCGATTCGCTGCCGAGGTGCAACTGGCAGCCGATGTTGGCGGTGGCGATGACGGTCGGACGACCCTCCTGAAGCGCGTCGAGCTTGTTGCGTAGCAGCGATTCCGAAAGCTTTTTCTGCAGCAGCGAATAGGTACCGGCCGAGCCGCAGCATAGATGGCTGTCCCGCACCGGCGTGAGTTCGAACCCCGCGGTTCGCAGGGTTCGTTCCACCACGCCGACGATTTGCTGACCGTGCTGCAGCGTGCAGGGAGAATGCCAGGCGATACGGCGGCCGTGGCCAATGCCTGCAAAGGCTTGCAGGTTTTCGCGCGCCAATACCTCGCCCAGATCCCGCGTCAACTCCGAAACGCGCGCCGCCTTCGCCGCGTAGTCTGGGTCATCGTGCAGCAGGTGACCATATTCGCGCACCATCGCGCCGCAACCGCTCGCCGTCATCACCAGCGCCTCGGCGCCAGCTTCGATGTGCGGCCACCATGCGTCGATGTTGCGGCGCATGAATGCCTTGGCTTCTTCGGGTGCGGTGAGGTGATGGCTGATGGCGCCGCAGCAGCCGGCGCCTTCGGCACGCACGAGTTCGATGCCGAGTTTCGCCAGCACGCGTGCCGCCGCTGCGTTGGTGGCGGGCGCAGCGACCGGCTGCACGCAGCCGTCGAGCACCAGCATTTTGCGCTCGAGGCCGTGGTTTGCGGGCCATGATGCGGCTTCTAGGCGCCGTGGCGTCTTGCACATGCCGCCCGACCAGCGCTGCGGCACGATACGTCCGAGCTTGTAGAAAAAGCCGAAGCGCTTCGGATACGGCACGATCCCACGCAACACGCGGCGCATCACGCGTTCGACGAGTGGCCGCTGGACTCGTGCATCCACCGCGCCACGACCGATATCCACGAGCCGTCCGTAACGGACACCCGAGGGACAGGTGGTCTCGCAGGCGCGACAGGTCAGGCAGCGGTCGAGGTGCACTTGCGTCTTGCGGCTCGGCGCTTCGCCTTCGAGTACCATCTTCATCAGGTAAATGCGGCCGCGCGGCCCGTCCAGTTCGTCACCCACCAATTGGTACGTCGGGCAGGTTGCGGTGCAAAAGCCGCAATGGACGCAGGCGCGCAGGATTTCCTCGGCTTCGCGACCTTCGGCGGTGTTCTTGAACGGTGGGGCAATATTGGTTTGCATCGAAAACTGGATTCGCTCAGGGAAAGAGTTTTCAACCGTCAGAATTCGGCGTACATGCGCCCACGATTGAAAATGCCGTGCGGATCCATCGCCGTCTTGACGCGCTTGTGGAGTTGCATCAGCGGTTCCGGCAACGGGTGATACGGCTCGGGCGATCGAATTTGACTGCGGAACAGCATCGCGTGACCGCCATGTTGCGCGGCGGCGGCGCGGATCGTCTCCGCGGGTGCGTTGCTCTTCAGCCAGCGCAACGCGCCGCCCCATTCGATCATCTGTTCGCCGGGCAAATCCAGGATGGCAGCCGGCGGCAGGGAGATGCGCCACAACGGCGCATCGCCGCCGAAGAAGGGGCGTCGCTGTTCGCGAACGTCCAGCCAGAACGCGTCGGCGTTTTCCAGCACTTCGCCGCCAATGGTGCCGCGGGCTTTCGCGAGTGCGCTCACCGTTCCAGACAGGCGCACGCAGAGTCGCTCGCCTTCGATGCATGAGGCGGAAATCGGCAACGGTGCGGCCGCCCATCGGCACAGGTTTTCCACCGCTGCACGCGGCGTCAGGGACTGGACCAGTGTCATGGTTTCGCGCGGCCGTGGCAGCACCTTGAGGCTGACATCCAGGATCACGCCCAATGTACCCATCGCCCCCGCCACGAGGCGCGACAAGTCGTAGCCCGCGACGTTCTTCATCACCTCGCCGCCGAAGTGCAGGATGTCGCCGTGGCCGTTGACGATGCGCGTGCCGAGCACGAAATCGCGCGCGGCACCCGCGTAAGCGCGGCGCGGACCGGAAAGGTTCGCCGCAATCGTGCCGCCGAGCGTAGCTGCGGCACCGAAGTGCGGCGGCTCGAAGGCAAACATCTGATCGTGTTCGGCCAACAACGTTTCGAGTTCGGACAGCGGCGTGCCGGCGCGTGCGGTCAGGACCAGCTCTTCGGGGTGATAGTCAACGACACCGCGATGATCCACGAGCGCCAGCGGTTCGCCTTGCGCCTCACGCCCGAGGAAATGCTTGGTGTCGCCGCCGAGGATTGCCAGCGGCATCCGCCGCTCGATCGCGTCGATCACGCGTGACTGGATGTCCGTGCTGGCATCGCGCGACGCGGTCAAAAGCGTTCCAGTTCCGGAAACGGCAACTCGCCGGCGTGGACGTGCAGGCCACCGTATTC
>DAIUEL010000112.1:7793-8922 GCA_036845145.1 Rhodanobacteraceae bacterium
TACAGGATCATCGGGTGCAGGTTGCCGTCGCCCGCGTGGAATACGTTGGCGACGGCCAGATCGTGCTTGCGCCCGAATTCCTGGATGCGCCGCAGCACCAGCGGCAGGTGCTTGCGCGGGATGGTTCCGTCCGTGCAGTAGTAGTCGGGCGAAATGCGGCCCATCGCGGGAAACGCCATCTTGCGTCCGGCCCAGAATCTCGCCCGTTCGGCTTCGTCGCGCGACACGCGCGTCGCACTGGCGCCGCACCGCGCCATGATCGCGCTCACCCGCTCGATGTCGTCGGCGACCGCTTCGGCGGTGCCGTCCAGTTCGCACAAAAGGATCGCGGCTGCGTCGACCGGATAACCGCTGTGGACGAACGCCTCGGCGGCGCGGATCGCCGGGTTGTCCATCATCTCGAGGCCCGCCGGCACGATGCCGGTGGCAATCACCGCGCCCACCGCGGCGCCAGCCTGTTCCACGTCGGCGAACGCGGCCAGCACGACGCGCGCGGTTTCGGGTTTCGGAACCAGCTTGACGGTGACTTCGACGATCACGCCGAGCATCCCTTCCGAGCCGGTCGCGAGCGCCAGCAGGTCGAAACCCGGCGCATCCAGCGCATCGGCACCGAAGGTCAGTAGCTCGCCATCCATCGTCACCATTTTCAGCTTGAGGATGTTGTGCACGGTCAGGCCGTACTTGAGGCAGTGCACGCCGCCGGCGTTCTCGGCCACGTTGCCGCCGATGGTGCAGGCGATCTGCGACGACGGATCCGGCGCGTAGTACAGACCGTACGGCGCCGCGGCTTCGGAAATGGCGAGATTGCGCACGCCGGGTTGCACCCGCATCGTGCGGTTGACCGGATCGATGTCGAGGATCGACATGAATCGCGCGAGGCTCAGCAGCAATCCGTCGCCCAGCGGCAGCGCTCCGCCCGACAGGCCGGTGCCGGCACCGCGCGCCACCACCGGTACGCCGCATTCATGACAGACACGCATGATCTGCTGCACCTGCTCGATGGTGCGCGGCAGTACGGCGACCATCGGAGTCTGGCGATAGGCGGACAGGCCGTCGCACTCGTACGGACGCAAGTCTTCGGTGGCGTGCAGGATCACGTCATCCGGCAGGAACCGGCGCAGCGCGGCGA
>DAIUEL010000113.1:0-3888 GCA_036845145.1 Rhodanobacteraceae bacterium
CGCTTGCTGGCGAGGGCACGCAGCGAATGGGAAGCGCATCAGTTCGATGTCGCCGAGCGATCACTGACCAGCGTGCTGGCATTGGCGCCGGGTGATCCGAGGGCATTGCGGATGCTGGGAATGGTTGCGCGCAGCCGCGGCGACCACGCCAAAGCCGTCGATTGCTTCCAAACGGTTCTGGCGGCGTGGCCCGAAGATTTTTTCCTGCGAACCGAACTCGGCCTCTCGCTGCTTTCGCTTGGCGAGGCCCAGCAGGCCACGGAGCACTTTCGGCGCGCCTGCGAATTGACGCCCGACTCGGAATCGGCATGGTTCAACCTCGGCGAGGCGCTGTGGCAGCAAGCACGCGGCGAGGAAGCCGTCGCCGCCTTGCAGCGGGCACTTGCACTCGAACCCCGACAGATCCAGGCGCGCATCTCGCTGGCGCGGGCGTACGCCGGCCTGGGGCGCGCCGAGGCTGCGGTCGCGGAACTCCGCGAGGTGCTGCGCCTCGATCCCGACAACGCCGACGCTTGGTACGGGCTTTCACTGAATACGATTTTCGACGCTGCCGATACCGCGCATCTGCAGCAACTTTTCGCGCGAACCGACTTGCCAGCCCGTGCGCACTACCTGCTCGGCTTCGCACTGGCGAAGGCTTTGGAAGACCAGCACGATCATGCGCGCGCGTTCGATGCCCTCCGTGAGGCGAACGCGTCGCAACGCGCGAGCATGCGGGTGAAGTGGGACGCTGCCAAAGAGCGCCGGTTCGTGGATGCGATCCGGAACACCTTCGCGAATGCCGTGCCGCCATCGCCGGATGCCACGGCCGGCAAGGAAGCCATCCTGATCACGGGCATGCCGCGCTCCGGCTCGACCTTGGTCGAGCAGATCCTCGCCTCCCACCCGGACGTCGAAGGTGCCAATGAAATCAGTGACATGCTGCAACTCGTTGACGCGGAATCCCGGCGCCGCGCCTCGATGTTTCCGCTGTGGGTTGCTGACGCCACGGTCGAAGATTGGCAGCGCCTCGGCCACGAATACCTTGCGCGGACCGCGCGCTGGCGCGCGAGCAAACCGCGTTTCACCGACAAGAACCTGCTGGGGTGGCACTACGTGGGCGCCGCGCTGGCGATGCTGCCGGCGGCGCGCGTGATCATCGTGCGGCGCGATCCCGTGGAGACTTGCCTGGCGTGCTATCGACACAGTTTCACCGACGTGGCCGGTTTTGCCTGCGACCTCGACGATCTGGCGGATTACTGTGCCGGCTTCCTCCGTTTGACGCGATTCTGGCTGGATGAATATCCGGCGCAGGTGTTCGATCTACAGTACGAAGCGCTGATCGCCGATCCCGAAGCCGTCATCCACCGCATGCTGGATTTCTGCGGGTTGCCGTTCGATCCGGCCTGCCTCGAATTCCACAAGACACAGCGCGCCGTATTGACGCCCAGCGCCTCGCAAGTGCGGCAGCCCCTGCATCGCGGCAGTGCACGCAGTGCCCGTTACGGTGACAAGCTGGATCGGCTGCGGGAACGCCTGCAAGACGCCGGCGTGCAACTCGAATGAAACCATCAAAGGCCCGTGCTCCCCATCCCGGCGACGCGCCGCCTCCGGTGTTCGCGTTCGCAACCCCGCGTCGGACCCGGGACAGGCTCTGCAATCGGCCCGGCTTTCACCGAAATGACATGACGAGGTTCCACAAAGTGGCGAAACTGATCCTGGTGGTGTTTGCGTTTGCGCTGTCGCTCGCTTCGGCTCCGGCGTCTGCCGAAGGCGTGCCCACGTCGCTGCAGCAATCCGGCATGAACCTGATGCCGTGGCCAGCGCATATCCGACTCCACGAAGGCCGCCTTGCGCTGACGCAACAGTTCGATATTGCGGTGACGGGCCATCCGGGACAGCGGGTGTACGACGCTGCCACCCGGCTGCTGCAAAGCCTGCAGCGGCGCTCCGGCATCGAATTCGATCAGCATGTAGTGAAGGCGCGCTCTGGCGGCGAGCAGGCGGAACTCGTCATCGACGTGTGCCGTCCCGGTGTGCTCAAGCTCGATGAAGACGAGTCGTACAGACTGCTCATCGATTCGGGACATGCCGTGTTGACGGCGGAAGATGGCCTCGGCGCATTGCGCGGATTGCAGACATTCCTTCAATTGCTGCAATCCGATCCGAACGGCTACTACCTTCCCGCCGTCGAAATCCGTGACCAGCCCCGCTTCGAGTGGCGCGGCCTGATGATCGACGTGGCGCGCCACTTCCAACCGGTGGATGTCATCGAGCGCAACATCCGCGGCATGGCGGCAGTCAAGTTGAATGTGCTGCACCTGCACCTGAGCGACAACCAGGGCTTGCGCATCCAGAGCAACGTTTTTCCGGAGTTGACCGGACTGGGTTCGAATGGGCAGTACTACACCCAGACGCAGATCAAACACATCATCCAGTACGCCGATGACCGCGGCATTATCGTGGTGCCCGAGTTCGATTTGCCCGCGCACGCCGTGAGCTGGCTGGTGAGCCACCCGGAACTGGCCAGCGCACCGGGACCGTACCACTTGTACACGCGGTTCGGTGGCAAGAATCCTGCGTTCGACCCGAGCAATCCGGAGACGTACCGTTTCCTCGGCCGCTTCTTCAAGGAGATGGCGAACCTCTTCCCCGCCCCTTACATCCACATCGGTGGTGACGAAAACTCGGGAGCGCAGTGGAGCAACAATCCGGCGATCCAGGCCTACATGCAGCCTGCGATCACGTCCAACGCGGCGTTGCAGACACAGTTCATCCAGAAGCTCGCGGCGATGATCACCGCCGACGGCAAGCAGATCATCGGGTGGGACGAAATCCTGCAGCCGGGCCTGGAGAAGGGCGCGATCATCCAGAGCTGGCGCGGCAAGGAGTCGCTTTACCAAGCCGCACGCGAAGGCCATCGGACCATCCTGTCGAACGGCTACTACCTCGACCTGCTCTACCCTGCCTCGGACGGCTACCTCAACGATCCCATTCCACCGGACACGCATCTCGGGCGTTCGACCCGACGCAACATCCTCGGTGGTGAAGCCGAAATGTGGAGCGAACTGGTGCGGCCCGAAACGATCGACTCGCGCATCTGGCCGAGTGCCGCAGCCATCGCGGAGCGGTTGTGGTCACCGCAGGACGTGCGCGATGTTGCGTGGATGTACAAGCGCCTGCGCGCCGTGAACCTGCAGTTGGAAGGACTGGGCCTGACGCAGATTCGCAATCAGGGCGTACTGCTACGCCAGTTGACGGGGCAACGCGAAGTCGAATCGTTGCGGGTGCTGGTCGACGTGATCTCGCCGGTGCGGGGATACCAGCGGATGGCCAGCGGCGATTACACGATCTATTCGCCGCTCGCATCAATCACCGACGCAGCGACCGCCAACCCGTGGGCGGCGATCCAGTTCAATGAATGGGTCGATCGGTTCGTGCAACATCCCGATCCCGATGCGGAGCAGCAGATTCGCGCACAACTCGAGCAATGGATTGCAAACGATCCGGCGCTCGAGGCGTTGATCCAACCCGCACCGGCCCTGCATCCGGTCAAACCGCTGGCGCAGTCGCTGGTGACGCTGTCGAGGATCGGCTTGCAGGCGCTTGATTACATCGACCAGAAACAGCCAGCGCCGCAGGCGTGGGCGAGGCAAACGACCACCGATTTCCTGCAGGCGCGCGAACCGGCCGCGGCAACGAAATTGCGGATGGTCGATGCGGTGGAACGATTGGTGGTGATGGCGCTGAAGGGCGATCGATCGAGTGGAACGGGCGCGGAGCATGGCGATGACAGGGGCGGTGATTGACGGCTGTCTCGAAAAAACTCAGGTCGTCATTCCGGATTCGCCGTGCCTGGCGTTCAACGTCGAAGACTGGATTCCGGTTTACTGCCCGCAAAGAGCGCGA
>DAIUEL010000113.1:3988-8893 GCA_036845145.1 Rhodanobacteraceae bacterium
CCGCCCGTCGCCGCGAGTCTGCGTTCGGCTTCCCCCGCATCGCAATCCGCGAGCAGCATCACGACCGCGGGCTTGACCCTTCCCCGGGTCGCTTCGAGCGCCGCAGCACCGGCGGTATCGTCGGCGCCCGTAATCTGCTGGACCATCCGCAACGCGCGCCGGCGAAGTTTCGCATTGGTCGCGCGCACGTCGACCATGTAGGGGCCATAGGTTTTGCCAAGCCGCACCATCACCGCGGTCGACAAGGTGCTCAACGCGATTTTCTGCGCGGTGCCTGCGCAAAGCCGGGTCGAGCCGGCGACGACTTCCGGCCCCGTCAACAATTCGATGACGGTGTCGGCGATGCCGGCCAGCACGCTCTGCGCATTGTTGACGATCGCGACGGTATGGCTCCCCGCCTCGCGCGCGTAACGTAGCGCACCGACCACGTAGGGCGTGCGCCCCGAAGCGGTGATGCCGACCACGGCGTCATCCGGCGTGAGATTCCTCGCCCGCAATTCGGCGCCGGCCGCATCGATGTTGTCTTCCGCGCCTTCGACGGCTTCCTGCACCGCCGCCGGGCCACCGGCAATCAACGCGACCACCAACTCCGGAGAAGTGTTGAACGTCGGCGGACATTCCGAGGCATCGAGAATCGCCAGCCGCCCCGAGGTGCCGGCGCCGACATAGAACAGGCGGCCACCCTGCATCATGCGCGCGGCAATGGCGTCCGCAGCGGCAGCGATCGCCGGGATGGCCGCCGCGACGGCCGTTTGCGCGGCCCTCTGGCCGTCAACCAGCGTGCGTACCAGTTCATTGGTCGGGCGACGATCGAGATCATCCAGATCCGATCGGACGGATTCGGTAGCCAGGACATCGAGTGCGGCATCTTGCTGTGCCGGCGTGTGCAGGGACGGGTTCACGGTTCTTTATGCTCTCGCTCTCACCACCCACGGTTCATGGATGCTGTCGTCGACCAGGGCGAGGTGGCGCGCCCCGTCGATGGAAGTCCCTTCCGCTGATTGCAACTCCAGGTTGACGTCGCTTTGCTCGAGGATCGCACGCAACGGGTCCAGCAGAACAGGCCCCAGGTTCACGAGGCCGCCGATGACGACGCCCCTCACCGCATTCGTGGTGTCCAGCGCGCCGGCGGCGGCAATCATCGACCGGGCCAGTGCAGACGCGGCCGCTTCGATCAGTTGCGCCGCGACCGGATCGCCGTCGCGCGCGGCCTCGGCCACGGCCGGCGCAAACGCCGCCATGCTGCGCGCGGGATTGGGATCGGAACCGAGCCTCGCCGCGAGTTCGCCGATGGAGCCGAACTGCCTGATCGCCGCTTCCGCCAGAGTCGTCGACAGGCCTCGGCCGTCGCCGGCGCGCGCCGCCGCCTGCAAACCGCGGCGGCCAAGCCATGCGCCACTGCCCTCGTCACCGATCCAGGGTCCCCAACCGTCCACGCGGCGAAATTGTCCACCCGCATCGATGGCCACGGCCACCGCACCGGTTCCCGCCGCCAATACCACTCCGGGTTTGCCGCCGAGTGCGCCAGCATGCGAGGTAATCGCATCACTCGTTACCGCAACCATTCGGGCCGGCAGCGAGCGGGCAAGTTGCTCCGCCAGCCGGCGCGCGAACGCCTGCGCGCTGATGGCGCCGGGTGTTCCCACGCCGACGGCGTCGATGCAGTCCACACCATGCGCCTTCAGCAGCGGCTCGACCACCGCAAGGATGGTCGTCTCGGCAACATCGGGTCCGTTCGCGGCACCCAGGCCAAGACTGCCGTCACCGGTCGCGATGGATTCGGGCCCCGGCGCGTCGCCGATCCACAATGCGGCACGGCAACCCGTTCTGCCAACGTCCACGGCCAATACGATTTGCACCGAGGTCTTTCCTCGATCTTCGGAATCGTGACGAGGCCTGCCCACTCGAAACGGTGGCCTGATGCTCAGCTTGCGGAAGACAAGGGTGCGGGTACGGCAGGGCCGCCGGCTGCAGGCACTGCGTCGTTGCCGGCGAGCGTGTTTCGTTCGTCATCCGCGAGACTGCGGATCGACGCACCCAATTGTCTCAGCTTGCTCTCGATCTCTTCGTATCCGCGATAGATGTGATAGATGCGGCGAATCTCCGTGGTGCCCTCGGCCACCAGCGCGGCAAGCACGAGGCCGGCCGAGGCCCGTAGATCGGTCGCCATCACCGGTGCTGCTGTCAGGCTTTCGGAGCCGGTGATGATGACGGTGTTGCCTTCGATCTTCGCCTTGGCGCCCATCCGCTGCAATTCGAGAATGTGCATGAAGCGGTTCTCGAACAGGTTTTCGATGATCACGCCCGAACCTTCCGCGACCGCGTCCAGCGCGCAGAACTGGGCCTGCATGTCGGTAGGAAAGCCGGGATACGGCGAGGTCGTGATGTCCACGGCGCTGGGGCGCCGGCCGCGCATGTCGAGTTCTATCCAGTCGTCACCGAGTTCGATGTGGGCGCCCGCATGCTGCAACTTGGACAACACCGCCAGCAGCAGCTTGGGTTGCGTGTCATGGATGCGCACCTTGCCGCGCGTGATCGCGCCGGCGACCAGATAGGTGCCGGTTTCGATTCGGTCCGGCAACACGTCGTGGGCGGCGCCGTGCAACCGGTCGACGCCTTCGATCGTGATGACGCTGGAGCCCGCGCCTTCGATGCGCGCGCCCATGCGTTGCAGGCAGTTCGCCAGGTCGACGATCTCGGGCTCGCGCGCGGCGTTGGCGATGACCGTGCGTCCTTTCGCGAGTGTCGCCGCCATCATCAGGTTTTCGGTGCCGGTGACCGTCACCTTCTCGAGCAGGATGTCGGCACCGACGAGCCGGCTCGCGCGCGCCTTGATGTAGCCCTCCTCCACCGAAATCTCGGCACCCATCGCCATCAGGCCCTGCAGGTGCAGATCGACCGGCCGCGCGCCGATCGCACAGCCGCCTGGCAACGACACGTCGGCCTCGCCGAAGCGGGCCAGCAACGGCCCCAGCACCAGGATCGACGCGCGCATGGTCTTGACCAGATCGTATGGCGCGAAGCAGGCGTGCACGTCGCTGGCGTCGACGTCCAGTTGCATGTCGCTGCCGAGGCTCAGCTTGACGCCCATTTGCGCGAGCAGCGTGTTCATCGTCACGATATCCTGCAGTTGCGGGATATTGCGAAGGCGCAGCGGCTCTGCGGCCAGCAGGGATGCCGCCAGGATCGGCAGCGCGGCATTCTTGGCGCCGGAGGCGCGGATGTCGCCGCGAAGCTGCACCCCGCCGTCAATGAGAAACTTGTCCATCGGGACCTCTTTCACTTCGCATCGCGATCGAACCCTCCCGAGCTGGCCACCCTTGAAAACCATGGCATGCAGCAGCCCGGGCCGGCGCGAAGACGTGCCAGCATTTTTCGATCGTCGGGAACGACTGGAAAATGAAACCGCTGATCGCGCACGCGGTTTTGGCGGCCGGAAAAGTCATGCATCGAATTTCCCGGCATCCTACTGGAGAAAACCGGGATATGTGCAGTGATCGACATCATGGATTCAGCGTGCCGGCGGCGTTGCGCCATGCGCACGGGACCGTCACTGCTGCTCGGCCGCACGGGGTTGCCTTTCCGGATCGTCGGAAGCGATCTCTGCAAGGACCCGTTGTTCCCGCGGATGAGACAGTGATAGCCCGCCGCCAACCAGCAGCGTGATCGCGACGCCGATCGGCACGTACCACGGAAACGCCAGCGATTGGCCGTGGATTTTCACTCCGAGCACCACCACGGCCATGATGACCACGGTGGCGATGAAGGCGATCGCGCCGTCGCGCTGGTTGGCGCGCTTGACCAGCAGCCCGAGCAGGAACGCACCGAGCAACGCGCCGTAGGTATAACCGGTGATGCTGAGGCCAAGCACCACGACCGGGCTGTGGGTGTCGGTGAACATCGACGCGAAACCGACGAGCGCACCGGCCCAGAACAGCGTCGAAATCCGCGAGATGCGCAGCATGGCCTTGTCGCCATGGTCGCGACGGCCGAACAGGCGGATCAGGTCGGTAAGCGTCGAGTTGGACATCGAGTTCATGGCCGACGACAGCGAACCCATGGTCGCGCCGAGGATGCCGGCCACCATCAGGCCCGAGATGCCCGGCGGCAGCCCGCGGATGATGAATTCCGGGAACAGGTCGTCGGGGCCGCTCAAGCCGAGTTGCGCGGGCGTTTGGCCGCCGAACTTGATCCACAGCAGCGTGCCGACCAGTGAAAACAACGCGAATTGCACCATCACGAACACCGCGCTGCCGATCATGGCCTTGCGGCTGTCGCGCAGGTTCCTGCAGGCGAGGATGCGCTGCACCATGAGCTGGTCGGCGCCGTGCGAGGCCATCGTGAATACGGCGCCGCCGAAAATCGCGGCCACGAACGCGAACGGACTGGTCAGGATCGGCGCATGGAAGTCGAAGACCTCAAACTTGCCGGCGGCGAATGCGTGGCCCAATTCGGCGAACGAAGTTCCGTGCAGCAAGATGCCGACGCTGAGCAGCGCACCGCCGAGATAAAGCATCATCTGGATCGCGTCGGTCCACACCACCGCGCGGATGCCGCCGATGTAGGTATAGGCGACGGTCACACCGGCCAGCACCACGATGATTTCCAGATAACTTGCGTGCACGCCGATGGCCGCGAGCAACAGCGCGATCGGGATCGCCGACGCGAACAGCCGCACGCCTTCGGCCAGCAGGCGGGTAATCAGGAACGTCGCCGATGCCAAGCCCTGCACCTTGGGTCCGAAACGCAACCCCAGGTATTGATAGGCGCTGACCAGGTTGCCGCGCGCATACAGCGGCAACAGGACGATCGCGACAATGCTGCGCCCAAGCAGGTAGCCGAACGCCAGCTCGACGAAACCGTAGGCACCGAGGTAGGCAACGCCCGGCACACTGATCACGGTCA
>DAIUEL010000114.1:0-8883 GCA_036845145.1 Rhodanobacteraceae bacterium
GTTGCCATTGCTAGCAGGCGGTTTCGACAATCGCTTGGAAGCCAATGCAGCTCGCGACCATGATCACCGTGAATGATCGGGCGATGCTGGGACTATCGCCTCGCCGAGAGCCGGCGCGTGAGTGCGGGATGCCGTACCAGGCACCACCTCCCGCTCGACAGTCCGCGGCGTCCCTCCGCCCCATGACCGCTGGCACGCCCTTTCCGCTCGAACGGCATCTGGTAGCCTTGCGAGGCAAGCGGCCACTTTATGGTCTCCCGGCAAATATGCATTCTTCCAAAGTTTGTCGCCAGACTCGCGCAAAGTTTGTCGCGGCGCGTCGACCGAGATCCGGATGGTGGCACCCGCCGGTGCCTTCAAGGCCGGCAAGCCTGAACTAAAGGTCTCAGAACGACCCGAAGAGGACATCGAGCTGGGCCCATGGAATGACCGCTATGCGGTGATGAAGGGCAGCCAAGCCGCCTTTGCAAGTGAGCCGGCTGCCATCGTGATGCGCAGTCCGATCGGCTGCGGAGCGGCGTTTATTTCCCGAAAATCGGAAACGAGCGGCGACCGACAGAATCGATGCAATTTTTCAGGCCTCCCCCTCATTTGGGTGTGGGAAGGATTGCGGATTCCATTTGCGCAACCGCCGCCGCTCGAGCAACCGGAACGCCGCGGGTATCACTAGCATCGACAGGATCGGCGCAGTGATCATTCCGCCGATCATCGGCGCGGCGATCCGCCGCACCAGTTCAGAACCGGCACCTCCGCCGATCATGATGGGCAGCAGGCCCGCAACAACCACCGCCACCGTCATCGCGATCGGGCGCACGCGCAGCAGAGCGCCTTCGTGGATCGCATCATCCAGTGCGATATGGGTCAGTTCGCCGGCATCCATTCGACGCTGCCATGCGTGGCGCAGATACAGCACCATCACCACGCCGAACTCAGCAGTTAGCCCCGCCAAGGCGATGAAGCCGATCACCACGGCGACCGATACCGCGTAGCCCAGCAACCACGTCAGCCAAAGGCCACCGACGAGCCCCAGCGGCACGGTCAACAGGATGATCCCTGCTTGCGCGGCATCGCGGAACACCAGGGAGATCAACAGGAACACGATCGCGAGGGTTGCCGGTATCACGAACTCCAGACGTTGCTTGGCGTGCTGCAGGTTCTGAAATTGACCGGCCCAAGCCAGTGTGTATCCGGCCGGCATTTGCACTTGCTGGGCGACCGCCTGTTTCAGCGAAGCCACCACGCCGCCGAGGTCACGGCTGGCCGTGTCGACATAGACATAGGTCGCCGGCACGCCGTCCTCGCTGGTGATCATCGGCGGTCCGTTGGTGACCGCCACGTCGGCGACCTGGCCCAGCGTCACCTGTGCACCGCCGGGTGCGACGATCGGCAACGCGCGCAGTGCCGCCAGCGAATCTCGTTCGCTGCGCGGGTAGCGCAGCACGATCGGAAATCGTTCCAGCCCTTGCACCGCTTCACTGATCGGCTCACCACCTACCACCGTGCTGATCAGCGATTGCACATCCTGCTGGCTCAGGCCGTAACGTGCGGCGGCGTCGCGACGGATGCGCACCTGCACGTAGCGTCCGCCGGCGCTGCGTTCGGCGATCGCGGAGCTGACGCCCGGCACGGTCCTGGCGATGTCTTCGATCTGACGGGCGATGCGCTGCAACTCGCCGAGGTCGGGGCCCATTACCTTGATGCCGATGGGTGTCTTGATTCCGGTGAGCAGCATTTCGGTGCGGCTGCGGATCGGGAACACGAACAGATTGGTCAGGCCCGGTACCTGCACCGCACGGTCGAGTTCCTGCTTCAGCTTGTCCATGGTCATGCCAGGACGCCACTCGCTCTTCGCCTTGAACGTGATCGTGGTGTCGAACATCTCCAACGGTGCGTTGTCGGTCGCGGTGTCGGCCCGGCCGGCGACGCCGAACACGTGCGCGACCTCGGGTACGGTTTTCAGCATCCGGTCGGTCTGCTGCAGCAACTGCGTGGCCTTGCCCGCGGACAGCCCCGGCAACGCGGTCGGCATGTATAGCAGCGTGCCCTCATCGAGCGGCGGCATGAATTCGGTGCCGAGGCGCGAGAGCGGCAGCAATGCCGATACCAGCACGACCGCCGCGACAACGAGCACTGTGCGGGGCGCCCGTAGCACCCAGGCCAGCATCGGGCGATAGACCGCACTGACCAGCCGATTGATGGGATTGGCGCGTTCGGGTCGGATACGCCCGCGTACCAGATAACCCATCAACACCGGGATCAGCGTGACCGACAGGGCGGCTGCGGCAGCCATCGAATAGGTCTTGGTGAACGCGAGCGGCTTGAAAAGCCGGCCCTCCTGTGCCTGCAGCGCGAATACCGGCACGAACGAGAGCGTGATCACCAACAAGCTGAAGAACAGCGCGGGGCCAACTTCGGAGACGGCATCGCCCACCAGTTTCCAGCGCTCACGTGCGTCCGGCTCGCGCAGGTCCGGATGCGCTTGACGCCAGGCTTCCAGGTGCTTATGGGTGTTCTCGATCATCACCACTGCCGCATCGACCATGGCACCGATCGCGATAGCGATGCCACCCAGTGACATCAGGTTGGCCGAGACGCCCTGCAGATCCATCACGATGAAGGCAATCAGCACGCCCAGTGGCAACGTGATCACTGCAACCAGCGACGAGCGCAGGTGCCACAGGAACAGCGCGCAGACTAGCGCGACGATGATGAATTCCTCGAGCAACCGCTGACCCAAGGTACTGACTGCGGCATGGATCAGCTTCGAGCGGTCGTAGGTGGTCACGATCTTGACGCCCGGCGGCAGGCTCTTCTGCAATTCGGCGAGCCTCGCCTTGACCGCCTCGATCGTGGTCAGCGCGTTCTTGCCATAGCGCATGACCACGAGTCCGCCGACCACCTCGCCTTGGCCGTCCAGCTCGGCGATGCCGCGACGAAAGGCCGGGCCGCGCCGGATCCTTGCCACCTCGCTCAACAAGACGGGCGTGCCGTCCTTGCCGGTCGCCACCGGAATGCGCGCGAAGTCCTCGCGAGATTGCAGGTAGCCCTCGCTGGACACCATCAGCTCGGCCTCGCCCTGTTCGATCACCGAACCGCCGCTGGCGCCGTTGGCCTGTTTGATTGCATCTTCAACCTGCGGCACGCTCAGCCCGTGCGCGGCCAGCGCCTGCGGATCGAGCACCACCTGCCACGCCTGCACCATGCCGCCGACCGTGGCGATTTCCGCAACGTTCGGGACGGTTTTCAGGCGATAGCGCATGAACCAGTCCTGCAGTGCGGTCAGCTGGCCAAGATCGTGCTTGCCGCTGCGATCGATGAGCGCGTATTCGTAAATCCAGCCTGCGCCGGTCGCATCGGGACCGAGCGCTGGACTGACGTTGGCCGGCAATTTGTCGCGCGCCTGGCTCAGGTATTCGAGTACGCGCGAACGCGCCCAGTACGGATCGGTGCCGTCGGCGAACAGGATGTACACGAACGAATCGCCGAAGAAGGAATAGCCGCGCACCGCGGTCGCCCCCGGCACAGACAGCATCGTGGTGGCCAACGGATAGGTCACCTGCTGCTCGACCAGTTGCGGCGACTGCCCCGGCCACGCGGTGCGCACGATCACCTGGGTATCGGAGAGATCGGGCAGTGCGTCGAGCGGAATGCGCATCGTCGAGAGGGTGCCGGCAATGGCAAGCGCCAGCGCCGCCAGCAACACCATGCCGCGGTTGGCAATCGACCAGCGGATCAGCCTGGCGATCATGGGTGTGCTCCATGGCCACTCGATGTCGGAACGGGCGGTGGCATGTCCATGCCGGGCATTGCCTGACTTCCCTTTTCCGGCAAAGTCCCAGCCGGCAATGAAGATTCGGGCGCGTGCGAACCCTGGTGACCGGCATCCATCCGTTGCAGTGCACCGGAGAGGCTTGCTTCCGAATCGATCAGGAACTGTCCTGAAGTCACGATGCGCTCGCCGCCATGCAGGCCTGTAAGGATGGCGGTCATGCCGCCCGATGAACGACCGATCTCGACGCGCACTGGCCTGAACCGCCCACCACCCAGCGCTTCGATGACGCGGGTGTTCACCCCATCGGCAATGATCGCTTCGGCCGGCACCAGCGGATGCTGCGCGTTGGCGGCGCCCGCAAAGTGCACCTCGGCGAACATGCCGGGCGCGAGCGCGTGATGGGGGTTGTCCAATACGATCCGCGCGCGTTGGGTGCGGGTCGCCGGATCCACGTCGGGTAGCATGGCTTCGACTTCGCCATGAAAAGTTTTGCCCGGCAGCGCGCTGATCGTGGCAGCGATCGGCGTGCCGGCGCTGATCCCGTCGCTCTGCGCTTGCGGAATCGCGGCGTCGACCCAGACCTTGTCCAAGCCGTTGATGCTCATGATCGGCATGCCTTCGCCGACCTGCTGCCCCTCCTTCACATCTAACGAGCTGACCACGCCATCCGTCGGCGCGCGTAGGGTGATGGTGCCGTGGCCCTCGCGCAGGCCGCGGATCGTCGCAGCGTCCATACCCAGCGCGTGCAGACGCGCACGTGCTGCCGCACGCAAGGTCCGTCCCTCGGCCGACTTCGCGTTACTGAGCGCGAAGAATTCCGCCGCGGCCGCACTCCATTGAGGCGCGAGGATCTCGGCGAGCGGCTGGCCGGCCTTCACCGGGGTGAACGGTGCACGCACGTACAACTTGTAGATGGTGGCGCCGGTGCGGGCGCTGACTGATACCGCCAGGTTCTGGTCCCAGGCGACGGTGCCGGGCACGTTCACGGTGTCGGCAAGTGGGGCGACTTTCACCTGTGCCGTGCGCATGCCGAGGTTCTGCACCTCGGCCGGCGAGATGCGCACGATGTTCTGGTCCCCGGCTTCACTCTCGTTCGCGTATTTCGGCACCATCTGCATGCCCATCGGCGACAAACCCGGATGATTGAAGTGCTGCTCTGGCGTCATCGGGTCGTACCAGTACAAGACTTTTTTGTCCGACGATGACGACGTCGCGATGGTGCCGCTCGACACAGTGGACGTGGACTCTCGCGCAACCAAGTAGCCGATGGCACCGGCCACGACCAACAGGACCAACGCGGCGAGCGCCGCCACAACACGTTTGGCAAAGGTTCGGTTCATGGCAGCCGCTCCTGCACCGCGTCCGCGAGAGGTGCGTCATTTTCGGGGATCAAAAAAGCAAGTTGCGCCCAAGCTTTGCCCCACGCCGCGAGCGCATCCACGTAGGCAATGCGCGTGTCGATTTCGTCACGCCGCGCTTCCAGCCATGGCTGCAGCGAACCACCGCCGCGATATGCCGCGAGCGCCGTACGCGAACGGTCCGTGGCCAACGGCAACAGCTCTTCGCGATAAGCGTTGACCTGCTTGCTGTAGCCCTGCCACGCGGCGAGGCCGGTCGCGACCGCCTCGCGCTGCGCGCGGCGTGCATCTTCATGTTCGTCCTTCACTGCATCGCGCTCCGCATAGCGCGCGCTGATGTCCTGATCCTGCCGGTTGCCGGGAAACAATGGCAGGCTGATGCCGACCTCGATGCCAATCATGTCAGGGAGCCGGATGCGATCCCCGTACACGACGCCCACGCTCCAGTTCGGATGTTTGCCAGCCTTGGCGAGATCGATCCTTGCCTGTGCCTGATCCTCGCGCGCGGTCCAACCCAGCAGCGGGCCTTGCCGGTCCAGGTCATGCAGCAGTTGCGTCGGAGGGACGGGAAGCGTTGAGAAGTCCGGCGCCTCGGCCAGAGTGCTGCCGTCACCGTCGCCGAGCCATCGCTGCAACGCGGCGCGTGCAGCGGCGATCTCCGCGTCCGCCGCGGTGATCCGATTGTCGAGTTCAACCACGGCGGTGCGGGCGGCCAACACGTCGGTTGCGTTACCTGCGCCACCGGACAGCCTTGCCTTGGCGAGCTTGACGGCGAGCATGGATTGCTCGCGCAAGCCGTCTAGCAGCTTGCGTTCACGCTGCGCTGCCCACAACGAAACCCATGCACCCGCCGTGGCCTGTTTGACCGCGAGCCGCACCTTGACGATGTCGGCATCCGAAAGCTGCGCCCCGGCATTCGCGACGGCCTTTTCAGCCTCGCGTTTGGCGCCGGAGGGAATTTCCTGCATCACACCAATGCTGCGCATCGTCATGCTGTCGGCCGCAGCATTGAAGGCTTGGGGGCCAGTCGCCGTGAGGTTGTTGATACCCGCCGTCAATTTGGGATCGGGCAAGTGGCCGGCACGCACAGCGTCGTCCTGCGCCGCTTGCGCACGCAGCAATTGCGCCTGCACCTGGGGCGCACGAGTGGCTGCGAGTTGCGTCGCGGCATCGAGACTCAAGGGTCCGCTTTCATCTGCCGCGTACAGCGGCAGCGCGGTCAATGCGGACAGGGCGGCAAGCAGCAGACGCGGCGCGCACAGGCGCCGCCGAAGGAGAAGAAAACGCATAAGACCTCCGCAAACGATCGTCCGCGGTGGCCGATGCCGCCGCGGTGGAACGCTCGGAGGTCTAGATCAGCAGGATGGTGGAACGCAGTTCGGGCGGCCGGCCACGACTTCGCGAAACGGGGTCGCATGCCTGTCCCGCGGTGGCGGTCGGCAAAGTGAGCACGGCTTGCGGCGCGATCGCCAACACCGCCGCAAGCGCCAACGGCGGCACCTGCGGAACGTTGGGAGTTTGAGTGGAAACCGGGCTTTTCGCGCAGTGCCACACGCACAATCCGGGATCGTGTTTCGTCTGCGTCATCGGCATGCCGTCGCAATGGTCCACCATGGCCGTATTGCCGGTGGGCATATCCGGAAACGAGCACACGTAGGATGCCAGCGCCGTCTGCTGGAACAGCAGCGCAACGATCGCCAGCAGCGCAATGCGCAGGCGAACGCGCCGACGGAGGCGAGGCATGGATCTCACCATGGCACTTTACTGTAATACACAAACTGAGAAACCGGGGAAATGGGCCCACCAGGACTCGAACCTGGAACCAAGGGATTCGCGTGATCCGGGGATTTCTGCCCGGCGCGGACTATCTCTTCGCCCGCAGCTTGCACTGTGAGGGCGCGGGACGCTCTGGCCTGTCATCAAGGGCACTGTAGCCCTCAGGTAGTCTCTGCACCTTCCGTCGGTGTACCGACGGCTTGGCTCAGGATTGCCACCGGCCGAACCGCTGAGGTTTCCCTGAATTCGTCCCGATCCCGTCCGCGGCTTTCGCCGCGGCGGCACCTTTCGATGAGTCCCCTGCTCTAACCGATTGAGCTATAGGCCCATACTGCCTGCAAATAGTAGACGAGGCGCGCCGAACGCGCCATTCGTGGATGGCTTGCGGCTGCGATTGCGACCCGCAGCTTGCGCTTTACGTCGGCTCGGCCCGCCACGCACATCGCGGTGGTGCAGCCGACTGGCGAGACGCGCCCTTCGCGACAAGACTTTCCCGTCACGCTACCCTGCTGCGGCTACACGCCGTCCCGCAGCGTGCCCGCGCCGCCCGGATTTCTACGCATGTTAACGAGCATCCGCACCACCACGCCGCTGCTCTCGAGCACCGTGTTCCTGTTGATGGGAGTCGGGCTGCTGCACACGCACATCGCGCTCGAGGGCAAGCAACTCGGTTTTTCCGTCGCGATGATCGGGGTCCTGACGTCGGGGTACTACACGGGGTTCCTGGTCGGCACCTACACGGTGCCTAGATTGACGCACCGCTTCGGCCATATCCGCACCTTCGCCTTCTGCACCGCATTGCTGGCGGTGGTGGTGCTGGTGCAGGCGCTCACCTCGGCCTACGGCGCGTGGTTGGCGCTGCGGGTCCTGCAGGGGCTGTTGCTGGTCGGCCTGTACGCGATCATCGAAAGCTGGCTCAACGCCGCCGCCGAGCCACGGCACCGCAGCTCGGTGTTCGCGATCTACATGATGTTGAACCTCGGCGCCACCGCTGCTGCGCAGCAGTTGCTGCGCCTGCATGGCGAGGGCTTCGTGTTGTTCTGCGTGGTGGCGATCCTGGTCTGCATCGCGAGCCTTCCCGTAGTCGCAACCCCGCAGCCGCAGCCGGGCATCCATGCGGCGCCGGGGGTGCAGGTCCGACGGATGTTCCACCTGGTGCCGACGGCGCTGGTCAGTGCCTTGATTTCGGGGCTCGTGCTGGGCGCTTTCTGGGGTCTGTTGCCGTTGTACGCGGCCGCCCGGGGACTCGGCGCCGACGAAGTCGGCACCTACATGAGCATCGCGATCGCGGGCGGTGTCGCCTTGCAGTGGCCGTTGGGACGCTTGTCCGACCGCATCGATCGACGGCTCGCGTTGGCGCTGATCACTGCTGTCGCGGCATTGGCCGCGCTGGCGAACCTGCTGCTGCCTTCGGCGGGCCATGCGGTCGCCACGCTGCTGGTGTTCGCCTTCGGCGGCATGAGCTTTGCCGTGTACCCGATCGCGGTGGCGCACCTGGTGGACTACTTGCGGCGCGACGAATTGCTGTCGGGATCGAGCACGGTGCTGCTGGTGAACGGAATCGGATCAGCGGTGGGCCCGCTGGCGGCGGGCGCGCTCATGACGTTGATGCGGCCCGAATTCCTGTTCGGCTGGTTCGCGGTGCTCGATGGATTGCTTGCCGGCTACGCGCTGTACCGCTTTGCGCGCCGCAAGCGCGAGGTCACGCAGGAGGACCATTTCGTACCGCTGGTGCAAACGACCGCGGGCGCGCTGGACCTGCACGCGGACGCGCCCGAGCGTGGCAAGTCGGCCTGAAGTTGCGCCCGGACCGGCGTGGTCAACCCGCCGTGGACGGTGTCGCGGCGGTCACCGCAACGCGCAACGCGCCGCGCAAGGTGCGCTTTTCGGTTTCTTCGAGTTTGCGGCCCAGCAATTCGCTCGCGCGCAGCAGCAATTCGCGATCGAGTTCGTGCGGCAGCGGGGTGCGTTCGGGCA
>DAIUEL010000115.1:0-8877 GCA_036845145.1 Rhodanobacteraceae bacterium
CGATGATCCGTTCGCCGTGCAGGTATTGCCCCGTCGCGCCGCGCACGTCGATGCCATGGCCTTCCTCGGCATACGCCCACAGGACGCCATGGCGCCGGCACCACGTGCAATTGCACGCGGTCGCCGCGTCGGGTCGTCCGTCGTAACGCCAATGCACCTCGCCGCAGTGGCAGGAGCCTTCGATCATTCCGCGGTCTCCGGCGAACTTCTCGAGAGAAGGCAAGGATAAGTCGCTTCGATCGGAACGGAAACCCGACCACATTCGCGTCAGTCACCGGCGGGAACTGCGACATCGCGCAAACGCATCACCTCATGGTCGCGACATGATGACGGTCAACGGGGGGGCGCATCGCACCAGCCACCACGATGCACGCCACAGCCACAACAGCACCAGTGCGATCACGGCCTTTTCTCCGACGCCACGTGGAATTGGAGACAGCGCGTACACCCAGAAATACACCACGCTCACCGACGCGATCGTGGTGGCTTCGATGAACTGTTCGCGCCAGTGGGAATCGAAACGCAGGCGCAACGGTTGCAGCAGCGCGGCGGTGGTCACGCAGATGAAGGTGCCGAACGCGGCCCACTGGTGGATCTTGCCGTGCAGGGTGGTCGGCCAGCGCGTGGCGTCGGCGATGAAGAACGCCGTGATGCACAGCGCGGCGGCCGCGACCACGAACAGGTCAGCGGAAACACGCTGCGCGCGCGTCGGTCGAGCGCGCGATACCAGCCGATGGCCAGCGCAGCGATGCCCGGCGCGGGGGCGAAGAAACTCGCCTGTACCCAGCGGCCGTACGGACCCTTCACATAGATGCTCATCGACACCGTGATCCAGTCGAGGTCGGTGCGCAGGGTTTGCGCCAGCAGGCAGGTCACCGTGATGAAGGCGACCCCGGTCAGCGCAACGATGCCCAGCGCACGCGTGAGCGAATCGGCGCGGGTCGACGTGGCGTCGTGCGCGGGCTCGACGCGGCGGGTCACCGGATGGATGTTCATCGCATCGCGTTCCGTGCAAGTGCGATCGGGGCGTCGCGTCAGACTAACGACGACGATGTGAGTTCCGTGTCGTGGACGCGCGGCGTGGTTCAGCCACGCCGGGAGCGCGGCAACATGCAGGCGGGATCGCGGCGGTAACGGGCGTAGCCGACGCCCGTGAAAATGCCCGCGGATACGGTGCTCCAGAGCGCAGCGAACACGGCGGCATCGATCGCGGCATGGCCCTTCAATCGTTGTACGGCGAACAGCAGGGTGCCGGCAATCACCAGCGCGAACACGAACCGCTTCGACCAATGAAACCAGGTCGTTGTGCGGTCAACCGACCTGACCACGCGTGGCGCGCGCGAACAGCCGGCCGGACAACGCGAACAGCGCGACGAAGCCGCCATTGAGGATCAAGATGCCCCACCGACCCGGCGGTTCGCCCGCGCCCAGGCCGCCCGCCAGCGCGATCACGCCGACCAGTGCCTGCGCCAGCGCGGTTGCGAACAGCGCGCGCGACAGGCCCAACGCCCGGCCGCGTGCGGCGAGTACCCCGATGACGGCGATGCCGATCACGCCCGCATACATCAGGTTGGCGGGATTGTGTTCGGAACCGATCAGGCCGACCGCGAGATTGCCCCAGGCGAGCAGCAGCGCGGTCGCCACCGCGATGGCCGCGGCGAGCCGATACGCTATGTTGGCCGACTTGGCCGACAGCAGCGTCCACGCCATTCCGGCGAAGAAGAGCATTCCTCCGGCGACGGCGAAATCCATCGGGCTCCAGTTCACCTCGCGGGTGAATTGCATCGCCAGCAGCGGCACCAGCAACAGCAGTGCCGTCACCAGCGAAACCCGGATCACGGATCGGAGCGGAGCCATCGTGGTGGTGGTTTGCATGTTCCGTTTCCTCGCCGGTATGAGCCCGCCGTTTGGGCCGCGAGCCGATCTTCCCGCCTACGGACGTCTTTTGGCAAGCGGTGGCCCGGATCAGCGGGAGTACGGGACCGCCTGCCGCGTGAACGTCGCCAGATCGATGTTGGTGCCGCACACGATCAAGCCGACGCGTTTCCCGTCCAGACGTTCCCGCAGCGGTCCGCACAGCGCGGCCGTCGCGGCGGCGCCGGCGGGTTCCACCGCCAATTTCATTTCCGCAAACAGCAGTCCCATCGCGCTTTGCATCGCATCGTCGGAAAGGGTGACGACTTCATCGACGAAGCGCCGCGCCACGCCGAAGCTGTAGGGCAGGGCGTACGGCGCGGCAAGGCTGTCGGCGATGGTGTCGACGCGTTCGAGTTTTTGTGGCGAGCCGGCCGCGAAGCTGCGCGACAGGCTGTCGGCGCCAGCGGGTTCCACGCCGTATACCTTGCAGCGCGGCTGCATCTGCTTGACCGCGCAGGCGACGCCCGCGATCAAGCCACCGCCGCCGACCGGCACGATCACGGCATCGAGGTCATCCACCTGGTTGCAGAGTTCATAACCGACCGTGGCGGTGCCGAGCACCGTCAGTTCGCCTTCGAAGGGGTGGATGAAGGTGCGGCCTTCGTCCTGCTGGATGCGCTCGACTTCCGCGAAGGCCGCGTAGACGTCATCGGCCAGCACGACCTCGGCACCGTAAGTTCGGCACAACGCCACCCGCGCGGGATTCGCGGTTTTCGGCATCACCACTTTGGCAGTGGTGCCGACGCTGCGCGCAGCGAACGCGACGGCGATGGCGTGGTTGCCGGCGCTGACCGCGGTGACGCCGCGCTGCTTCTGGTCGTCCGACAGCGCCAGCGCATTCAACAATGCGCCGCGCGCCTTGAACGTTCCGGTGTACTGCAACAGTTCGAGTTTCAGGAATGCCTGCGTGCCTGCACCGACCGCGCGTTCGACGGCGTCGCCGCGCCACCGCCACGCCGGCGTCTCGCGCACGCGTTCGCCCAGGCGTTGGCGCGCGGTGCGGATGTCCGCGATGGAGGGGAAATCGGCCATCGCGGCACTGTAGCGGGTGGCGATGGCGGAGGAAAGTTGCGGCAGCGCTTCGGCGTGGGCGAACGAATGAGGCTGACGGAAATCGCGCGTCCCCAGGCTTTCGTCAATGCGGCGTGGAAACCCGATCGGCCACCTGTTCCTTCAGCGAGCGCGCGTCGGTTGCCTGCAGGTCGGCTTGCGCCAAGATGCCGCACAAATCACCGTTTTCGTCGACGATCGGCATGCGGCGAATGCGGTGCGACGCCATCGCCTGCGCGCAATCTTCCAGCGTGTCGTTCTCGTTGCACGTGACCGCGGGCGCGGTCATGCAATCGCCGGCCGTCACGCTGCGCGCTTCGCGCCCCGCGGCGACCGCGCGCACCACGATGTCACGGTCGGTGACCACGCCCAACAGTTTCCTGGTGCCGTCCTCTTCCACGATCGGCACTTCACCGATGTCCTCGTCGCGCATCAGTTGCGCCACGTCCTGCAGCGTGGCGTTGGCCGGGCGGCAGATGGGATTCAATGTCATGACGTCCTTGATGTTCATGGGTGCTCCTCGCACGTTGCGGAAACGTGGATTCATGAAAACATTCCGCGCGTTTCGGCGGCATGAAGGTGATGCAAAACCGGAGTTCGCCGAACCGGATTGTTCAGCCGGCGTCTTCGTAGTCCGCCGGTACGCTCAAGGCGAGCCCTGCGCCGATTGCGGCCAGCAGCGCGCAACTGCCGAATGCAATCGTGAACCCACGTTGGTGGGGCGTGTTGCTGCCGGCCGCTTCCCGCGATTTCAGGATGGCCACCGCGATTTGCGCGCCAATGCCGCCGAACAGCGGCCGGTCACGGCGGCCATGATCGGGAATCCGCTCACCAACGGTGCGCTGGAGGTGGTGCTGGCGCCCGGCAACTGTCGCTGCACGTTCGGAAGGACCTGCAGCACGCTGGTTTCCTGGAATGCGAAGCCGCCCACGTTACCCGAGTACGGCGAGCGTGCGCTTCCAGTGCGGCCGATCCGTGGCTTCTTGCATCGTTGCATGCTGAGCCGCACCGCTCATTCGGAGTCCGGGTGGGACGGCGATGCCGGTGATTTCGTCCGTTCGAAATGCAGCGACATCCCGGCCAGCGTCACGCGCGTGGGCTGCTTCAGCGCGTTGACGTCGAAGGTCGCGTAATCGTCGTCGTAGAATTTGTAGCGCCACGTCACATGGAACGTGTTGTCGTGCCACGGCTCGAGGTCGCCCGTGAAATCGGGATTGCCGAGGCGCAGCACGAGATGGCCGTGTTCCAGCGTGACACGAGCATTGCCAGCCAACTTGTCCGAATAGTTCCCGACGTAATCGGCCAGCGGCAGCGGCGGCTTGCTTCCCGGCACGCGGGTGTCCGCCAGTTTCTTTTCCATCGCCGCGCCTTCGGCTTCGTTCTTGTGCGAAGCTGCCAGCAACGCGGGTTCGAGATCATGCTGCGGCAGATTGAGCATCGCCTGCAGCATGCGCGCGACGATCGCGAAGCGCGCGTCGGCGTGGTCCATGTTTTCCATCACCGCGATGCCGACGTGCGCATCGGGTACCAGCACGACGGCGGACGCCATGCCGTCGATGTCGCCCGCGTGCCACACGACCTCGTGACCGCGATCGTCCTGCACGAACAGGCCCATGCCATAGGTGTAGAACGTGCCACCCGGCATCCACGCGCGGATTTCGTCGCCGACACCGGTGCCCGATCGGATCAGCATGTCCGGCGTCATCATGGCGTCGACGACCTTCGGATCCAGCACTGCCTTGCCGTCGTGTTTGCCGTTGGCCAGCAGCATCTGCATCCAACGACCCATGTCGTTCGCACTGGACCAGATGCCGCCGACCGCTGCGAATACGTCCATGTTGTGCGGCCAATAGCGGTGGATCACCGCGGGCTTGTCGTCGATCATTCCGTGCGGCGCGGCGACGTTGCTGGCCGATGCCACGCCGGCTTCGGTGCTGACGGTGCGCGCCATGCCGAGCGGCCGAAACAGATGCGCGGCGACGTAGTCGTTCCAGCTCTGGGCGGTGATGGCCGGGATGAAGCGGCTGGCGGCGAGGTACTGGACGTTGTTGTAGCAGAACGTGGTGCGGAAACCGTATTCGGATTTCTGGAATCGCATGCGCCGCACAATGTCGGATGCGTCGCTGGTGTACCACGCGGCGCCCGGATCACAGTAGCCCGTCCGATGCGTCAGTAGGTCGCGCAGCGTGACGTTCTGCGCGATGTACGGACTTTCCAGCTTGAAATCTTTCAACTCGTCCGTGACCGGCGTGTCCCATTCGAGCTTGCCGGCGGAAACCAGCGTGCCCAGCGCCGCGACCGTGAACGCCTTGGAATTGGAACCGATGTCGAACAGCGTGTCCGCGTCGACCTTGCCGGGTTTGCCGAGTTCGCGCACGCCGTAGCCGCGCGCCAGCAGGACCTTGCCGTTCTTGACCACAGTGAGCGCGAGGCCGGGTACATGCCAGTCCTGCATGACCTTTTGCGCGTAGGCGTCCAAGCCTTGCAGGTTTGCCGGCGTGGATGCTGGCTGCGGCGACACCGCCGACGCCAGCGGTGTGACCAGGACCAGCAACAGCGAAACCCACGAGTGTGCGCGCATCCTCGTCCCCTGCACGTGATCAAGGCCGCCGCATTGTGACACGGCCGGCGCCATGGGTCGGCGCCGGCACGTGAAGCAATCAGCGCGAGTGCGCAGCGCCAGTCGTGAACGTGTTGTTGGCGCGGTCGACATCCGGCAGCACGGCGTCAGGATCGATGGCGGCGCTCTTGACGCGCTTGCCGCCGGCGACCGCGACGTCGAACTGCGTGTGCTGCATCCACGTCGCGACCGGCACGCGCACGTCGGTCGTGCTGCCATCGTCGAACGTCACGCGCAGCATCGCCGGCATCGCGAACCTGTCGAGATTCGCCACCGTCACCAGCGCGCCCTTGGCAGGGTCATCGTCGACGTATTTCACGCCGGCGACGGCCAGGTCGAGCTTCCAGTTGTGCTGGAACCAGCCGCGCCAGAACCACGACAGGTCTTCGCCCGCGGCGCTGTCCATGGTGCGGAAGAAATCGGACGGCGAGGGATGCTTGAATGCCCAGTCCCGGACGTACTGCTTGAACGCGGCGTCGAAACGTTCGGGCCCGAGGATCTGCTCGCGCAGCAGCGTCAGGCCGTACGCGGCCTTGAAATAGGTGATCGGGTGGCGGAACTTTTCGCGGATCGCATCCGCGCGCGTCAGGATCGGCGGCGCATCCGGCGCATCGAATACCTGCTTGACGATGTCTCTGGCCGGGTCGCCGGTCAGGGGCGCGTATTCGCTGTCCTTCTTGGGCGCGAATTCGCCGCCGCGGACCTTGCCCCAGTTGTCGTGTGCAATCACGTCGACGAAGGTGTTCAAGCCTTCATCCATCCACGCGTTGCGGCGTTCGTCGCTGCCGACGATCATCGGGAACCACGAATGGCCGACCTCGTGCACGGCCAGCAGGAACAGGGTGTAGCCGTTCGCCTTCCACCAGTCGAACACGATGCCCGGATACTCCATGCCGCCGGCGATGCCGGCTTCCGCGATCGCGTTCGGCCACGGGTAATCGAAACCGGTGTACTTCGAGAAAAACTCCACGGTGTACTTCACGTGCTGCGTGGAGTTCTGCCAGCCGTCCTTGCCGATGCTTTCAATCGGATAGGCCGATTGCGCCATCGCGTGCTTGCCGCCTGGCAAGTCGATGCGCGCGGCATCCCACACGTACGCGGCCGACGCGCCGAACGCGACGTCGCGGGTGTTCTGCATCTTGAAGCGCCAGGTCAGGGTGCCGTCTTGCTTCGGACGGCTGGCGGGATCGGTCACCTCGCTGGCGGATCGGATCACCACCGTCTTGTCGGAATGGCGCGCTTGTTCGTACCGCTGCAATTCGGTCTTGGTGAGGACATCTTCGGGGTTCACCAGTTCGCCGGAGCCGACAATGAGCATGTTCGACGGCACGGTGATCGAGTAATCGAAATCGCCGTATTCGAGATAGAACTCGCTGTTGAGGAACGGCGCGGTATCCCAGCCGCGCAGGTCGTCGTACACACACATGCGCGGATACCACTGCGCGATTTCGAAGATGTCGCCGTTCTTCGTGTGGAACCAGTCGGTGCGTCCGCCGAAATCACCCGGAATCGTGTAATGCCACGCGATGCGGACGCGCACCTTGCCGCCGTTCGCCGCGACCGACTGCGGCAGTTCTACGCGCATGCGGGTGTCACTGACGATGTACGCCGCTTTCACCGTGCCATGGTCGCCGACCACTTCGACCGATGTGACCACGTCGCCATCGGTGTGCTCATCGAACTTCGGCGCGCTGTCGCCCGAAAAATTGCCGCGCGCATCGGTGCGGTACAGGTTCTGGTCGAGTTGCAGCCACAGGTAATCCAGCGCTTGCGGGCTGTTGTTGGTGTAGGTGATCGTCTCGGTGCCGGCGAGGGTTTTTGTTTTGGGGTCCAGCGTTGCGTGGATTTCGTAATCCGCGCGGTTCTGCCAGTAATCCGGGCCGGGCCGTCCATCGGCGCTGCGGTAGCGATTGACGGGGTGCTGGTAGTCGAACGGCGCAAACAGAGCCTGTGGATCGTATTTCGATGCAACGGACCTGCTTGCGGCTGGCGCCGTCGACGCGAACGAAGGGGATGCAATGAGGCACAGCGCGAGGGCGCATAAACAGACTGTCTTCATGGAATTCCGTCGGCAATGGGCGGATGTGCGCGGCCGGATCCGGCCGCGGATCAAACGCCAAGCATGCCATGCGAATGCTGTGCGGTCACGATGACCAATGGCACACTGATCGACGCTGTTTACCAACGTCGACGTCTCCCTTCGGTAGAAGGGCGCAAAGCGCTGCTCTTGCTCCTGCGCGCAGCGCCGGATGAAGGTACGGTCCGCTCCGGGGGCACCCCTTGCAAGCTTGGATCCTCGCCTGCTCCTGCCGGGGCACCCTCTCCCGGAGGAAGAGGGGAACTGAATCTGCCAGAAAACCCGCGTCAGCCCTTGTGTTTGGCAAGCCGCAGCCAGGTGTCGACCACCGTGTCGGGATTCAGTGACACCGATTCGATGCCCTGGTCCATCAGCCATTCGGCGAGGTCGGCATGGTCGGACGGACCCTGGCCACAGATGCCGACGTACTTGCCCTTGGCGCGCGCGGTCTGGATGGCCATCGACAGCAGTTTCTTCACCGCCGGATTGCGCTCGTCGAACAGCGAAGCCACGATCGACGAATCGCGATCCAGCCCCAGCGTCAATTGGGTGAGGTCGTTCGAGCCGATCGAGAAACCGTCGAAGATGTCGAGAAATTCCTCCGCGAGCAGCGCGTTGGACGGCACCTCGCACATCATGATGACTTTCAATGCTTCGTTGCCGTTGATGCTCTCACCCTGCTTCAAGCCGTTGGCCTTCAATACATCGACGACCTTGCGGCCCTCGTCCAGCGTACGGACGAACGGGATCATCACCCACACGTTGTCGAGGCCCATCGCCTCGCGCACCTTCTTCACCGCCTTGCATTCCAGTCCGAACGCTTCGGCGAAGGAATCGTCGACGTAGCGCGAGGCGCCCCGGAATCCGATCATCGGGTTTTCCTCGTGCGGCTCGTACTTGCCGCCGCCGAGCAGGTTGGCGTATTCGTTGGACTTGAAGTCCGACATGCGCACGATCACGGTCTTCGGGTACACCGAGGCCGCGATGGTGGCGATGCCTTCGGCGAGGCGATCGACATAGAACTCGACCGGGCCCGCGTAGCCGGCGACCCGCTCGTCGATCTTTGCCTTGGTTTCCGCGTCCTGCTGCTCGTACTGCAGCAACGCCTTCGGATGCACGCCGATGTGGCTGGCGATGATCATTTCGAGGCGTGCCAGGCCGATGCCCTGGTTCGGCAGCATCCCGAAATCGAACGCGCGCTCGGGGTTGGCGA
>DAIUEL010000116.1:0-3426 GCA_036845145.1 Rhodanobacteraceae bacterium
CGCGTCGACGAATGGATCATGGGCCAGTTCGGCGAGTACGAGGGCAAATCGTTCCGCAACGTCGCCAAGGGCGAGCTGCCCCTGGACGAAGCCGACAAGCAGAAGCAGGAAGCGGTGGCGAAGGAAGCCGAGCCGCTGGTGAAGAAGCTGAAGGATCTCCTGGACGATCGCGTCGGCGACGTGCGCGTTTCCGCGCGGCTCACGGATTCGCCATCGTGCCTGGCGCTGTCCGATTACGAATTGGCGCCTCACCTTGCCCGCTTGTTGCGCGAAGCGGGGCAGGAAGTGCCCGATTCCAAACCCACGCTGGAAATCAATCCCGCCCATGCGCTGGTCAAGCGCGTCGAATCGGAAGCCGACGAGGCGAAAGCGAAAGACCTGGCGCTGCTGTTGCTGGAACAGGCCGAGATCACCGCTGGCGCGCAGTTGCCCGATCCGGCGGCGTTCGTGCAACGGATGAATCGAGCCCTGCTCGGCGCGTAGTCGCCGTCAGGGACCTCCTGGCCCCTTTCGCCGATCCCGCGTTGATTTCATCCACGGCGGTTTTCAGGCCGTAGCCGCATTTCTGCCGGCACAGTTGGATGACTTCGACCTTGTGGCCCATCCGCAGTTCGACGCCGATTTCCGCGTTGCTGATGTCCGTTCGCGGAGATGTCGGCTTGGGTTGCCCGCCGCGGCGACGCAGTTGACCGGCAACAGCCGCGGCTGGGCGAAAATGCATCGCAGCCAGAGGAGCCGGGCGCCATTCCGGCCTTGGGAGGCAACCGGATGACCGCAAATGATCAAGTCCGAATCGACGCCTGGTTGTGGGCCGCGCGGTTCTTCAAGACCCGTTCGGTGGCCAAGCAGGCGGTCGAGCGCGGACGCGTGGCGATCGGTGGCGTCGCCTGCAAACCCTCGCACACCGTGAAGATAGGCGAGACGTTGCGCATCGCGCGCGGCGAGGAAACCTTCGAAGTCGAAGTCACGGGGTTGGCGCACAAGCGCGGCTCGGCCGCGCTGGCGCAGACGCTTTACCGCGAATCCGACGCTTCAGTCGCGGCACGGGAACAAATACGCGAGCAACGCCGCGCCGAACGCGCAGGCTACCAGCCGCCATCGAAGCGGCCGGACAAACGCGCGCGGCGCCTGATCCGCGCCCTGGGCGACATCGACAGCCTGTAAGGATCACGCGACCGGTTCCGTGGTGGCGTCGCCCTTGCCGCGTCGCGCCAGCAGGACGTACAGCGGAATGCCGGCGACCAGCAGGATGAAATTCCAGTACACCGCTTCGGCGCCCGCACCGATCACCGCCAACAACGAAAACGCGAAGCCCCCGCAGGCGAGGGCGAGGTTTCGCCATGGCACCGCGTTCGCGGAGCGGCGGGCGAGCACAATATCGGCCATCGCGCAGAACAGATAGCCGATCACGCAGCCCAGGGTCGACAGCAGCACGATGAAGGTGAACATCGCCACCAGGCCGTGGGTGTAATTCGCCAGCACCAATAGGCTGCTGAAGGTGGCCGCGAACAACAGCGCCGGCACCGGCGTGCCACGCCGGGATTCGCCCGCAAGGAATCGCGGCAGCAGGCCGTCGCGCGCGACCGCGTGCGGGTATTGCCCGGCGATCATGATCCAGCCGTTGAGTGCGCCGAAACAGGAGATCACGGCGACGCCGGCGATCAGCCATGCGGCCCAGTCGCCCCACAACAGGCGGCCAGCGTCGGCGAAGGGCGCGTTCGACGTCGCCAGTTGCGCGGCCGGGATCAGGCCCAGGACCGCGGCCGTGCAGGCGATGTACACCAGGGCGGCGATCAGGGCACCGAGCAGCGTGGCCCGCGGGATGGTCTTTTCGGGGTCGCGTACGTGGTTGGCCGGGATCGTCGCGCACTCCACGCCGAGGAAGGCGAACAGGGTCGCCGCGACGCACAGGTTGATCGCATGCAGCGGCGGCCCGGCCTGCGGCCCGGGTGCCAACAACACCGGGTTGAAGTGCGCGAGGCCGAACACGGCCAGTACCAGCAGCGGCAATACCTTCAGGATCGTCGTCGTCACCTGCACGACCCCCGCATTGCGGACACCGGCAATGTTCACGGCGGTCAGCGTCCAGATGGCCGCCAGCGCGGTCAGCGCGCCGAGCAGCGGAAACGATCCGATGGGCGGGATGTAGGTCGAGAGGTAACTCGCGAAGGCAACGGCGATGGCTGCGTTGGCGCCGACGATCGAGATCCAGTAGCACCACGCCACAAGGAAGCCGATGCAATCGCCGAACGCCTCGCGGCTGTAGGCGTAGGGACCGCCCGCGCGTGCGCTGCGTCCGGCGAGACGGTAGAACACGCCGGCCATCAGCAAGGCACCGATCGCGCTGATGGCCCAGCCGACCAGGCTGTAACCGCCGTAGGGAGCGAGCGACGCTGGCAGCAGGAACACCCCCGAGCCGATCATGTTGCCCAGCACCAGCGCGGTCGCGGTAACGAGGCCGATCTGGCGTTTCGACGCTTGCATGGAGGCCCTCGGGCTGTCAGCCGGTGATCGGGGGATTGTATGCGCGCGGTGCGTGGCCATGCGCCATGCCCGGCAGCTATGCTGGCGGCCGGAACAGTTTTTGCGGGTAAACCACCATCACACGCATCGCCATTACCCGCGCGGTCAGCCGCGCCCTCGAACACTGCGAACTCAGCCACCTGCCTCGGCGTGCCATCGACGTCGCGCTGGCGCGGCGCCAGCACGCCGTATACGAACAGGCTTTGCGCGACGCCGGATGTGAGGTGCGACAACTCGTCGAGCAGCCGGAGCAACCGGATTCTGTGTTCGTCGAGGACACCGTGATCGCACTCGACGAAGTGGCCGTGCTCACGCGCCCGGGCGCGCCATCGCGGCGCGGCGAAGTGGCGTCCATGGCCGCAGCGCTGAAAGGCGTGCGCAAACTGTTCCGCATCGAGGCGCCCGGCACGCTGGATGGCGGCGACGTGTTGCGACTGGACCGCGTGCTGTACGTGGGTGCCTCGGCGCGCAGCAATGCCGAAGGCATTGCCCAACTCGGGCGGATGCTGGCACCGTTCGGCTATCGCGTCGAAGCGGTGCGGTTGCGGGACTGCCTGCACCTCAAGACCGCGGTCACGCAGGTGGCGTCCGGCCGCCTGTTGTTGAACCCCGCATGGGTGGACGCCGGCGCTTTCCCGGGTTGGGAAGCCGTGGCCGTCGATCCGGCCGAGCCGCATGCCGCCAATGCCGTGCTGGTCGGCGAGGCGGTGATCTATCCGGCCTCGTGTCCGCGCACAGCGGAACGCCTGCGCCGACTCTGTATTGACGTCCGCAGCGTGGACATGTCGGAAACCGAAAAAGCCGAGGGCGGCGTGACCTGCTGCAGCGTGATCCTCGACGCCTGATCGCTGCGCCGACCCGGAACAAGCATGCGTGGGTCCGGTCGATCGCCCTTGCGCCGAT
>DAIUEL010000116.1:3526-8855 GCA_036845145.1 Rhodanobacteraceae bacterium
CGGTCGAGCGTCGCGAGGACGAACGCCTGCGCGCCTCGCTCGGCGCGCGCGTGCTGGTGGTGGACGACTCCGCCACCATTCGCGCGGTGCTGGGCAAGATGCTGATGCAGGATGGCTACGAAGTGCTGAAGGCCGCGGATGGCGAAAGCGCGATCGAGATGGCGCAAACGCAGCTTCCCGACCTGATCTTCCTGGACATCGTGCTGCCCGGGATGTCCGGATTCGCGGTGTTGCGGGCGCTTCGGCGTGAAGGTGCCACCCGCACCACGCCCATCATCATGATGAGCGGCAACCAGCAGGCGACCGAACAGTTCTACGTGCAGCGTTTCGGCGCCGACGGTTTCGTCAAGAAGCCGTTCGGGCGCGCGGAAGTGTTCCACGCGATCCGTTCTTTGGTGCAGGCCGGACGCGTGTCCGCGCGCGTCGAAACGATGCCGGTGAATGCGATCCCCGAAGGCATCTCGCCGGAAGAGTGGAACGCGATTCCCGATGTAGCGATGCCGGACGCGGCGCACCTGGCCGCTTTGCCGGCGGCTGCCGTTGGGCCAAGCGCCACGGACGGCGTCGCATCGAACGGTTCGCGTCCACACACGTTGCCAGGAACGCCAGCTGTGCCGATGCACGCCGGCCAACCGGCTATTCAAAGCGCATCGGGTTCCGTGGTCAGCACGGCAATACGACCCACGCTCGGCAGCCGTGCGCAAACGGCTGTGGTTTCGTCGACGGTGGGGCAGGGTCGTACATCCACGGTAGACGATGCGGAAACGGCACTGGGGTTGCCGAACGAGGACAAGGCCTGATCACGAGCGTTGTCTGCGGCGCTGCAAATCCCCGCGGCTGGCTTTGCGGATCCTATGACTTTCGACGCAACCGGTAGACGGCTTCCAGCGCTTCGCGGGGCGAAGCCGTTGCGCTTACGTGATGCCGGTGGCATCGCGTGCATCGCCTGGGGGTGAGGCAGGGATGCCGATCGGAAGGCGCCTCACGGATGGTTATTCGATCAACACCTTCATGCGGTAGAGTGCCTCCAGCGCGTCGCGCGGGGTGAGCGCATCAGGATCGATTTCGCGTATTGTCTCGACCAGCTTCGCCAAACGGGGATTGGCCGGAAGTGCGGCGAACAGGTCGGGCTGCGGAGATGCGGAACCGCTCGCGTGCGCAGGCTTCGTGGCCGCGCGGTGCTGGCTGCGCTCGAGTTCGGCCAGCGTCTGCTTTGCGTCCGCGATCACGGCTTTGGGTAAACCGGCGAGCGCCGCAACCTGCAGCCCGAAGCTGCGGTTGGCGGGGCCCTCCTTGACCGCGTGCATGAAAACGAGTTGGTCGCCCTGTTTGGCATCGTGGTATTCGACGGCGTCCAGGTGCACGTTGGCGATGGTGTCGTAGTGCGATGCGAGTTCGGTCAGCTCGAAATAATGCGTGGCGAACAGGGTGAACGCGCGATTCGCGGTGGCGAGATGCACTGCCGCGGCGCGTGCAAGTGCAAGGCCATCGTAAGTGCTGGTGCCGCGCCCGACTTCGTCCATCAGCACCAATGACCGGGCCGTCGCGTTGTGCAGGATGTTGGCGGTTTCGCTCATCTCGACCATGAAGGTCGATTGCCCGCGCGCAAGGTCGTCGCCCGCGCCGATGCGGGTGAAGATCCGGTCGACCGCTCCGATCGTTGCGCTGGCCGCGGGCACATAGCTTCCGATGTGCGCCAACAGCACGATCAGCGCGTTCTGGCGCATGTACGTCGATTTGCCGCCCATGTTGGGGCCGGTGATCACCAGCATCCGGCGTGCGTCGTCGAGTGCCAAGTCGTTGGGCTCGAATGGTTCCGCGCGCACGGCTTCCAACACCGGATGCCGGCCACGTTCGATCGCGATGCAGGCGTCGTCAACCAGTTGCGGGCGCGTCCAGTCGAGCGCGTCCGCGCGTTCGGCCAGCGCGGCCAGCACGTCGAGTTCGGCGAGGGCCTGCGCGGCCTGCTTCAGTGGTGCGAGCCTTTCGGTCAACGCATCCAGCACGCCGTCATACAGCGCGCGTTCGCGCATCAGCGAGCGTTCCTTCGCCGACAGCACCTTGTCTTCGAACGCCTTCAGTTCCTCGGTGATGTAGCGCTCGGCGTTCTTGGTGGTCTGGCGGCGGGTGTAGTGCGCGGGCGCCTTGTCGGCCTGGGCCTTGCCGAATTCGATGTAGTAGCCGTGTACGCGGTTGTAGCCAACCTTGAGCGTCGCGATGCCGGTGGCGGCGCGCTCGCGCGTTTCGAGTTCGACGAGATATCGATCGGCGTGTGTGGAAAGCTGGCGCAATTCGTCGAGTTCGGCGTCGTAGCCGTCGGCGATCGCGCCGCCATCGCGCAGCAGCGCGGGCGGCCGTTCCACGACGGCCGCTTGCAACAGGTGAACCGTGCCCTGGTGCTCACCAAGGCGTTCGATCAGTTCGTGCAGCAGCGGCGAATCGAGGTTCGCTATGGTTTCGCGCAGCCTCGGCGCCGCCGCCAATCCATCGCGCAGCGTGGCGAGGTCCCGCGGACGCGCCGAGCGCAGCGCGACGCGCGAAAGAATGCGTTCGAGATCCCCGATTGCGCGCAGTTGCTCGCGCAACGCGGCCAGCACGCCGGATTCGATCAGTGCCGCGAGTGACTGGTGGCGCCGCCGCAGCGTCGCCTGATCGCGCAAGGGCCGGTGCAGCCAGCGCCGCAGCGCGCGTGCGCCCATGGGCGTGATGGTGGAGTCCAGCACGCCGAGCAAGGTATAGCGCGTGTCGCCGCTTGGATGCGTGTCGAGTTCGAGGTTGCGACGGGTGGCCGCATCCATCGCCACGGTGTTGTCCGCGGATTCGACCGCAAGTCCGATCAAGTGCGGCAATGCGGCTTTCTGGGTGTCTTGCAGGTAACCGAGCAGGCAGCCCGCCGCGGCGATGGCCAGCGGCACGCCATCGGCCCCGAATCCGGAAAGATCGCGCGTGCCGAAGAATCGCGTCAGTTCGCGTCGCGCACTGGTTTCATCGAAATGCCACGGCGGCCGCTTGCGCAAGCCCACCAATGTTGCAACCGGCTGCGGCCACGCCACGTCTTCGCAGACCAGCGTTTCCGCAGGCGTGAGCCGCGCGAGTTCCGCCGCGAGCGCGTCGGCATCGGCGACTTCGCACAGCAGGAAGCGCCCGCCAGCAAGATCGACCCACGCGAGTCCGAACCCGGATTGCCCCGCCGCGATCGCCAGCAGCAGGTTGTCGCGGCGTTCCGGCAGCAGCGCCTCGTCGGTGAGCGTGCCTGGCGTCACCACCCGCACCACCTTGCGCTCCATCGGACCTTTGCCACTCGGATCGCCGATCTGTTCGCAGATCGCCACCGATTCGCCCGCGCGCACCAACTTGGCGAGATACGACTCCATCGCATGGTAGGGCACGCCCGCCATCGGGATCGGCGCGCCGGCCGATTCGCCGCGCTGGGTCAGCGTGATGTCCAGCAGCCGCGCGGCCTTGCGCGCGTCGTCGTAGAACAGTTCGTAGAAATCGCCCATCCGGAAGAACAGCAGCGTGTCCGGGTACTCGGCCTTGGCGGCGAAGTATTGGCGCATCAGCGGCGTGTGGCGGGTGAGGTCGGCCTGGTCCATCTGGGTGCGGTGAATCGGAAAGCGCGCAGTGTCGCATGCGCCGGGTCTGTGCCCAAGCTGCCGGGCTGTCATGAGATTGTCATGTTGCGGCGCTGCAATAATCCCGTCACGGGACTGCCAAGAACCCCCGCATGCACAAGCGCGTACTGATCGTCGAAGACGAAGCGTCCATTCGCGACATGGTGGCGTTCGCCCTGCGCAAGGCAGACATGGAAGTGATCCATGCCGCGGACGCGCGCGCCGCGCTGGTGGCGATCAGTGACACGCCGCCCGACCTGATCCTGCTGGATTGGATGCTGCCCGGCATGACGGGCCTGGAACTCGCGCGCCGCTTGCGTGGCGAAGAACGCACCGCCGAGGTGCCGATCATCATGTTGACCGCGCGCGGTGAGGAGATGGATCGCGTCAGCGGCCTCGAAGCCGGCGTCGACGACTACGTGGTGAAGCCGTTCTCGACGCGCGAGCTGATTGCGCGGATCAAGGCGGTGCTGCGGCGTGCGCAGGCCGACGGCGGCACGGGATCGATCGAAATCGGCGGGCTGCGCATCGATGGCCCCGCGCACCGCGTGTACGCGGGCGATGTGCAAGTCGAGATCGGTCCCACCGAGTATCGGCTGCTGCATTTCTTCATGAGCCATCCCGAGCGCGCCTATTCGCGCGCCCAACTGCTGGACCAGGTCTGGGGCGGCAGCGTGTACGTCGAGGAACGCACGGTGGACGTGCACATCCGCCGCCTGCGCAAGACACTGGAACCGTTCGGACTGGACCGGTTGATCCAGACCGTGCGGGGCACGGGCTATCGCTTCTCGGCATCACCGTGAATACCGATCGCGCGCGCGCGGGGCGCCTGGCGACCCAATTGCGCGACCTGCGCACCGTGGCCTGCGCACTGTCTGATGCGCTGGTATTGCTGGATCCCGACGATCGCGTGTGCTGGTGCAATCCCGCGGCGCAGCGCCTGCTCGGGATCGCGTGGCCGCGCGACCGCGGCGTATCCATGGCGGCCCATTTTGGTGAGGGTGAGGCCGGCGCCTGGCTGCGGACGGGGCAGGGTGATGGCGACGATGTCGCGTCGCCGGTCGACACCACGATGCGCTTGCAGCTTTCGCTGATTCCCTACGGCGATAACCGTCGCCTGCTGATCGCGCGCGACATCAGCCGGGTCACGAAGCTGGAACAGGTGCGCCGGGATTTCGTGGCCAATGTCTCGCACGAGCTGCGCACGCCGCTGACGGTGATCCACGGCTATCTCGAACTGCTCGATCCGGAGGACGTGCCGGCGCTGGCGCCGGTGCTCAACGAGATGCGTACGCAGTCGCAGCGGATGCGGCAGATCGTCGAAGACCTGCTTGAACTGTCGCGCCTGGAGATGCAGCAGCACGTGCCCGAAGAGCGCGTCGAAATGGCCCCGCTGCTGGAGTCGCTGCGCCGCGAGGCCGATGCCTTGAGTCATGGCAAGCACCGCGTCGCGGTCGAAGACCATGGCCACATTGACCTGCTGGGTTCGCCCAAGGACCTGCACAGCGCGTTTTCCAACCTGGTCAGCAATGCGGTGCGCTATACACCCGAAGGCGGCAGCATCACGATCCGCTGGCGGCGTACCCCGGCTGGTGCCGAGTATTCGGTCACCGACACCGGCTACGGCATCCCCGCCGAGCACCTGGCGCGATTGACCGAGCGGTTCTATCGCGTCTCGTCCAGCCGCTCGCGCGCGACCGGTGGCACGGGACTCG
>DAIUEL010000117.1:0-8772 GCA_036845145.1 Rhodanobacteraceae bacterium
TCGGCGGCCAGTTCACCGTCCATCAGGGCGGAAAGGTCTTCGCGGCTGGTCGGATCCATCACCATGCACCTCTTGCAGCACTCATCGCCAGATCATGTTTCATCGTTGGACAACAGCGGACGCAGTTTTTCATCGATGGCTTCGCGGGCCCGGAAGATGCGCGAACGCACGGTGCCGATCGGGCAATTCATGCGTTCGGCGATTTCCTCGTAGGAAAGGCCATCGACCTCGCGCAGGGTAATCGCGTCGCGCAATTCCTCGGGCAATTTTTCGACCGTGGCGAACACGGTTTGTTCAATCTCGTGGCGGGCCAGCTCGTGTTCCGGGGTGGCCTCGTCGCGCAAGCGGGCGCCGGCATCGAACTGCACCGCGGTATCCGCGTCGATGTCTTCGGCGGGCGGGCGGCGGCCCTGGGCGACCAGATGGTTCTTCGCGGTATTCACGGCGATCTTGTACATCCAGGTATAAAAGGCGCTGTCACCACGAAACGCTCCGATGGCGCGATAGGCGCGGATGAAGGCCTCCTGGGCCACATCCTCGCACTCGCTCCAGTCGTGCACGTATCTCGACACCAGGCCGATGATCTTGTGCTGGTATTTCCGGACCAGCAGGTCGAAAGCCTTGTTGTCGCCCTTGCGCACGCGCGCCACCAGGGCACGATCGGTTTCCACATCGCCCATCCGGGCGGCACTCCCTGATGCGCCGGAGGTGATATGCACCCCCGTCTGACCGCGCTCGGCGCGCGAAAGTTCATCCGCAATCGTCATCCCGCAACCCTTGACCCGCAACCTTCGCCAAGATGGTTGGGCCTTTTCGCCTCCGGATCAAGCCTAGCGCGGCCCGAAGGCCGCCACCACGGACGAAAGGTCAGCCGCGGGCACCGCGCCTGCGGCCGGCAGCCGGCGAATGTGGCTTGCCCGGTGCGTTCGGTGCCAGGACCGGGGGCTTGGCAACCCACGTCGTGCCGCGCGCGCGCAGCAATCGCGCAAAGGCACCGGCCGGTAGCGCCCGGCAGAACAGCGGCCCCTGTGCGGCGTCACAGCCCCGCTCGCGCAGGAATTCCAGCTGGCGCTCGGTTTCCACGCCGTCCGCGATCACCCGCCGACGCTGCATGCGCGCCGCATCGAGGATCGACGACACCACCGACTCGTCGTCGGGATCGCTGCCGATGTTGCGCACGAAGCTCGGGTCGACCTTGATGGCGTCCACCGGCAATGCCCCGGCAAGCTCGGGCGCACTGTGCGCGTCGCCGGCGTGGTCGGCCACCAAACGGCAGCCGGTCTTTCGCAGCGAGGCGATGGCCTTGGCCAGTTCCGGCTGCGGGTTCGCCAGCACCCCCTCGGGCGTTTCCAGGTCCAGTACTTCGGGGTCCAGCTTCGCATCGCGACAAGCCGCCTCCACCATCGCGGTCAGGTTCGGCTGCATCCATTGCAATGCCGACAGGTTCACCGCCAGCCGCAGCGGCAACTTGTGGCGGCGACGCCATGCTGCCACGTCGGCGCAGGCACGGCGCACCACCCATTCGCCGATCGACAGGCTTTGTCCGGTTTCCTCGGCCAGCGGCATGAAGAAGGCGGGGCTCAACAGCCCCAGCACCGGATGCTGCCAGCGCACCGTGGCCTCCACGGCCACGATCTCTTCGGTGGCCAAGTCGATCTGCGGCTGGTAGTGCAAGGACAGTTCGCGGTTGGCCTCGGCTTCGCGCAGGCGCGATTCCATTTCCATGCGCTGCCCGTGCGTATCGGCCGGCACGTCCGCATACACCTGCATGTTGTTGCGGCCGCGCGCCTTGGCGCTGTACATCGCCATGTCGGCGTGCTTCACCAGGCCTTCGGCGTCGGTGGCATCTTCGGGATAGATGCTGACGCCGATCGACGTCGTCACGTGCAATTCGGAGCCGTCGTCCAGCACCAGCGGCGCCTGCACGCCCTTCAGGAGTTTGGCCGCCACCCGATCGATGTCGCGACGATCGCTGACATGCCGCACGATCACCATGAATTCGTCGCCCGCGTAACGGGCGACGGTATCGGACGCGCGCACGGCATCGGTCAGGCGCCGTGCGCCCGCCACCAGCACCTGGTCGCCCACCGCGTGGCCCAGCGAATCGTTGATGCCCTTGAAGTGATCCATGTCCACGAACAACACCGCGAACACCTCGCCGGTGCGACGCGCATCGTGCAGCACCGATTTCAGCCGGTCGTTGAACAGCATCCGGTTGGGCAAGCCGGTCAGCCCATCCATCAGCGAACGGCTGCGGCCGCGCTCGCGTTCGGCGCGCAATTCCAGCAGTGCGGCAAAACGGGTACCGAGGATTTCCAGCAACGGCTTCAGCGCTGCCGGCGATTCGGCAAACGGCTTGCGAGACGCACAGACCATCAAACCCAGCGGATTGCGGGCCATGTCGAACAGCGGCAAGGCCGCGTACCACGCGCAGCCCGTTTCGCCGGCGAACGCATCATCCAACGGCGAAGCCACGATGCGAACGAGACCCTCGCCTTCCAATGCCTGCTGCACGAATGGCTGCACCAGCGGATCCGATGCCCCCGGTTTCGAAAGGCGATCCATCCGCGCCAGGGAACGCAGCGTCTCACCAGGCGCGCCGCGTTCGGCGATCACCATCAGATCCATGTCGAACGCCTGCATCGCACGCTGCACCAGGACCGACAGGCCCGCCGCATCGCGCGCCGGCTGCAACAACCCGGCAATCATCTGCAGCGTCGTGTCCGGATCGACGGGCAGCGGCTGCGGGGGCGCAACGGGTTCATGGCTGTGCGCAAGCGAAGGCGCCGGCGGCGCGGGCGCATCCAGCACCTCACGCATGCGGACCGCCGCTTCCGTGGCATCCACCGGCGCGCGCAACCATGCCTTCACGTTGCCGCACGCAGACGGACATGCATGGCCATCCTGCGTGCCGGAATCCGCACCAAACAATCCGATCACCGGCACGCCGTCCAGTTCCGCGCACAGGGTACGCGACTGCGCAGGCGCATGCGTAAAATCCAGCACCGCCAGGATCGGGCGTGGCGAACGCCCGAGCAGCGCGCGCGCATGGATGGCATCGCGTGCACTGAGGATTTCCACGACGCGCATGCCATCCAATGCGTCGAACAAGACGCGACGGTCCTCGCGCGAGGACGCAACCACCAGCACCGGACGCTTTTCACCATCCATCATTGCGCCCACGCCCACGCACCTTGCCGCAGGCGCAAAGGCGGGGCCACGGAGCAGCCCCAGGCAAGCTCGCGTGCGGGCAGCGAGGGCGGCAAATCCGCGAGCGTCCCCGGCAATACCAGGCGTTTCGACTGGCGCGGATCGATCTTGGCAATCCGGCGCAGCAAAGCCACGAGTTCCGGCCCCCAGGCCTGTGGGGATTCGGCCAGAAAATACACGCCGAACCGCGGGCTGCGTTCGATGAAACGCAACGCGTCGGCCGGATGGATCGCGCCGGGCACCGCTTCATCGCGCCCGCGCAAGCGCCACAGACCAGCGTGTCGGCGCCACACATAGATCGCCTTGCCGGTGCGCAGCGCGATGCGCCGCAGTGCATCCGTGACCGCTGCGGTGTCGTCGCAGCGCAATGCCACCACCACGCTCTCCGCCGCAAGGATGCGGTCCAGCAGATTGTTTTCGACTTCCTGCGTTGACGATTCGATATCGGCCATGTATCCCTTCACCCGACGTTGACCGCGATCCCTGCGAGATCAATCATGATGCGCAAACGGCAACCACAGGACTGAGAAGTGTTCGACGGTTTGCGATTCAGCCACTGGCATGCTTCGATGGGCGCGGATGGCGTCCTCGTGCTGTGCGTAGATCGTGCCGGCAGCGGCGTGAACGCATTGTCACGATCGTTGCTGGACGAATTGGACGGCATGCTGGAACGCATCGCGATCGAACGTCCTGCCGCGGTGGTGATCCATTCGGGCAAGGCCTCGGGTTTCGCGGTCGGCGCGGACCTGAAGGAATTCGAAACCTACGATCGAAAGGGCACCGTGCGCGACGAAATCGAACACGGGCAGCGAGTGTTCGAGCGCCTCGCACGCCTGCCGATGCCGACGGTGGCCGCCATCCACGGCACCTGCATGGGCGGTGGCACCGAACTCGCGCTGGCCTGCCGGATGCGCGTCGCCGCGCGCGCGCCGGAAACGCGCATCGCGCTGCCGGAAGTGCAACTCGGCATCCATCCGGGCTGGGGCGGCACCGCGCGGCTGCCGCGCCTCATTGGCGCACCCAGGGCGCTCGCGATGATGCTGACCGGGCGGGCAGCGTCTGCCGAGCGCGCGCTCGCGGAAGGTCTGGTCGATCGCCTGGCCGCGCCCGAGGCGTTGCTCGAAGAAGCGCACAAGTTGGCGTTGAGGCCAATCGCGAGACCGTTCGCTCAACGCGCCATCGCGTGGTGGACGAACTGCTGGCCCGCGCGACAGATCCTTGCGCCGATCATGCGCAAGCAGGCTGCGGCGAAGGCGCCGCCACGGCATTACCCCGCACCCTTCGCGTTGATCGACGTGTGGCGTCGCGGCGGCGGCGACATCGCGCAGCGGCTCAAACTGGAAGCGCGCTCGGTCGCCAGGCTCGCGGCCACGCCCACGGCACATAACTTGATTCGGATCTTCTTCCTGCGCGAACGACTGCGCGGACTCGCAGGCGAGACCGTGCACGGCATCCAGCATGTGCACGTGATCGGGGCCGGCGTGATGGGTGGCGACATCGCCGCGTGGAGCGCCTTGCGGGGCTTCGAGGTGACGCTGCAAGACCGCGAAATGAAGTTCGTGGAACCTGCGTTGGCACGCGCGCGCAAATTGTTCGAGAAGAAACTCAAAACCCGCGAGCGCATCGCACCGGTGGAAGCGCGCCTGACGCCGGACGTAGAAGGCGCAGGCATCGCGTCGTCGCAACTCGCGATCGAGGCGATCTACGAAAATCCGGAAGCCAAGGAAGCGGTGTATCGCACGCTCGAACACGGCATCGCGGGCGACGCGTTGATCGCCACCAACACGTCGTCGATTCCTCTGAACGAACTGCGCGTCGCGATTGCCGAACCGCGGCGCTTCCTGGGCCTGCACTTCTTCAATCCCGTCGCGCAGATGCCGCTGGTGGAAGTGGTGCGCCACGATGCGCTCGACCCCTCGCTGGAAAAACGCGCATGGGCGTGGGTGAAGGCCATCGGCAAGCTGCCGTTGCCGGTGCTCGGCACGCCGGGGTTCCTGGTGAACCGCGTTCTGGTGCCGTACCTGCTGGAGGCGGTGCGTTGCCACACCGAAGGCATTCCCGACGCGGTGATCGACCGCGCGGGCAAACGTTTCGGCATGCCCATGGGTCCGATCGAATTGATCGACACCGTCGGCCTCGATGTCGCGCTCTCGGTGGGGCGCGAACTCGGTCCGTTCCTTGGACTCGAATTGCCGAACGGGATCGCCGACAAGGTCGAGGGCGGCAAGCGCGGCAAGAAGGATGGCCAAGGTTTTTATGTGTGGAAGGACGGCCGGCCGGAGAAACCGAAAGTCGATCCCGGCTATCGCGCGCCCGCCGATCTCGAAGACCGCCTGATCCTGCCGATGCTCAACGAAGCCGTGGCTTGCCTGCACGACGGCGTGGTCGCGGATGCCGACCTGCTGGATGCCGGGGTGATCTTCGGCACCGGTTTCGCACCCTTCCGCGGCGGCCCGATCCAGTACCTCCGCACGATCGGCGCCGGCGTATTGCGGGAAAGGCTCGAAGCACTGGCGCACGCGCACGGGGCGCGTTTCGCACCCAAACAGGGTTGGTTCAATCCGGCCTTGGCGACGCAAGCCGGTTAGTCGCAAGCCGCGGCAGTCGTGCCGACGATTTCAAAGCCGGCTGCAACCGCGATCGCTCACCAGACCCATGTGCTGTGCCAAAACCCGGAAACGCGGCTGCGCACGCAAGACGTTCCAGCGCGCATCCACTTTCATGAAAGCCATGCGGATGTCCCGCTCGCGATACGCACGTTCCAGTTCGTCCAGCGCGGCATCGGTGTTGCCGAGCGCCGCGTGCGCCGCGGCGAAACTGGTGGCGGGAACGTAGCGCTGCGTGCGACGCGCCTCCAGCTCCTGCAGGACTTCCTGCGGCAGGATGCGGTCTCCCGCCGCAGCATGCGCAATGGCCTGAAGTGCCAATATCTGACTCGCACGATCCGAGTCGTCGACGGCCGAAGCGAGGTCCGCCATGGCGGCTGCCATGTCGCCACGTTCCATGGCCAGCCCTGCGCGGACTTGCAATGCGACCCAGAAACCCGGTTTCAGTTCCAGCGCCCGCCGAACCTGTTTTTGCGCGGCTTCGGTTTGCCCGGCGGCGGTGAGCAGCCCGGCGTAGATCGCGTTGACCATCGGCGACAGGGGATCCAGTTCGCGCGCCTGGCGCGCCTGCTCCAGGCCTTCCTCGAACCGGCCCAGGTGCACCAGCAGATGCGCACAGGCATAGCGCGCTTCCATCAGGCTGGGATTCAGCTCGATCGCGCGTTGCAGCGAAGCTTCCGCGCCCGCCCAATCCCAGTCGTACAGGTGCCGGATGCGGCCCTGCGCGGTGAGCGCCTCAGGCGAGTCCGGATCGAGCTTCAGCGCCTGCGCGACCGCCGCCTTGGCCAGGCCGAACATTTCGCCTGGTTCATGGTCGATGTGCACCAGGCCGCGATAGGCAAATGCAATCCCGGCGTAGGCACGCGTGTACGCGGCATCCAGATCGATCGCACGGCGGAACGCCGAGATCGCCTTCTTCAAGTTCCCCTCATCCGGACGCTGCAGCAGGTGATAGCCCTGCAACCAGGCGCGATAAACCTCGGCATCGCCGCGTCGAGATCTGTGCCGGCGTTCCGGCATGGCGATGCCGGGGAGCGCCAATGCCTTTACCACGGCACCGGAAATCCTGTCCTGCAGCGTGAACACATCTTCGACACGGGTATCGATGGTGTCCGCCCAGACGGTCGCGCCGCTGGCGACCGACAGCAGCCGGACATTGACCCGAACGCGGCCGCCAACCTGCTGCGCGGAACCGTCGATGACAAAGGCCGCGCCGAGTTGCCGGCCCGCCGCATCGGGATCGTGTGCCACCTCTTGCGCAAGATGCAGAGACGAGCCCAACGCGCGCACGCGCAAATAGGGAACGCGGCTGAGTTGGGTGATCAGGGTTTCGGTCAGGCCGAGTTCGAGCAACTCGTCGCGCGGTCCCGATGAAATCGACCGGAACGGCAATACCGCGAGCGCGGTTTGCGGCGGCGCCGGAATCGCAGCTTCGACCGCGCCAGATTCGTTGACGTCGGCGACGAATCGATAGCCGCGCCCGGAAATCGTGACGATGAAGCGATGCTCCGGCGGCCGGACGCCGAATGCCTTGCGCAGCGCGGAAATCGCCTGGGTGAGATTGTTCTCCTCGACCACCCGCCCCGCCCACACCGCGGCGAGCAGATCGTCCTTGTCGACTACCCGATCCCGCTGTCGGATCAGATATGCCAGCACGTCCAGTGCCTTGGACGTGACGGAAATCGTCGTGCCATCCGGGCCGAACAATTCCCGCGACACGGCATCCAGTCGATAGCCGGAGAACTCGTATTGGCGCCGTTCCATCCCCACGGGCGTGAGCTTCGAGAGAATTCAGAACTTTTCAGCAATCTAGCAGGATTCCCGGGCGATGGTGAGCGACCTTATGCACGTCGCCGGGGTAGGTTTCGGCGACCTTGCCCATCGAAGGAAGGCTCACGTTTCCATGGAATGAACGGCTGGCCGAGACCGCGTCAGTGGGCACGCGCCCAGTTCTGAGGGGGGACCTGCAAAACGACAATCCAAGAGGAGAATCACGATGAACACCAAACGCGCGCTTGCAATCACCCTGCTCGCCCTGTCCACTGCCGCTGGTGCAACGGGCGCTCGGGGAATCGCTGACCCGCAAACCACCTCCGGCTGGTTCGCCAACCGGCTGGTCGGCGTGTTTGAAACGAACGAGGGCAAAGTCGGGCCCTGCGGAACCACGCCGACTCAGCCAGTCGGAAATACGATCTCCTTCAACGCGGGCGGCACCGTCACTGAAAGTCCGGAGTTCCCGCCGACCGGTGCGCCCGGCGTGTTCGGACTCCCGGGAGTCTTCACTCGCAACATCGGCCTTGGCAGCTGGTCCTACAACCCACGGACCAACCACTATTCGATGCATCTGCAGTACTACTTTTTCGAGGACGGCGAGTTCTACGGCATCGGCACCGTGGATCGCGACCTCAAACTGAGCCTCGACGGCAAGACGGCGTCCGGGCCGGTGCGATCCACGATTTACGCCGCGGATGGCAGCCTGATCGTGGCCCTGTGCGGCACGGCGAGTTCGACACGCCTTTGACGAACGAAACGCGGAGATTCCGCCAGCCAATCGTGGCTGGTGGAACCGCGCCGTGACTTGCGCCGAATGGATATCCAGAAGCGGTGCTTGGATCCCGGATTCTTCACCACATCAAATCGTCGGGCACGCCGTCATCTGCCGCCGGCGGGTTCGGATCGACCAGCAAGGCCACGGCTTCCGGCGCGATGGCTTGGGTTTGCAGGGCGGTTTCGCGGAGTACGAGCACCGCGCGACCGTTGTGCATCACTACGCCCAATTCCCCGGCATTGACCTGCTGCAACTGCCCGGGCGTGACATAGATGCGGCGGATCTTGCCCGCAAATTCGAAGTTGCGGACCTGTTCGGCGTCCTCGCGGTTGAGCACCTTGCCGGCCAACAGCGCCTGCAATTTGCGTTTGCGTTCCTTCTTCGCCGCGGCCTTTTCGCGCGCCTCGC
>DAIUEL010000118.1:0-8656 GCA_036845145.1 Rhodanobacteraceae bacterium
GGATGCTGGTGCTGGTGTGCGTGGTGATGCTGGCCGTGACCGCGTTCGGCATCGTGGGGCTGACCAGTTTCTGGGTGGGCCAGCGGCGTCGCCAGATCGGGATACGGCGCGCAGTCGGCGCGACGCGCGCCCACATCATGCAGTACTTCCAGACCGAGAATTTCCTGCTGAGCAGTGCCGGCGTCGCGGTCGGCATGATCCTGGCGTTCGGCATCAACCTTTATCTGATGCAGCACTACCAGTTGGACCGGATGCCCTGGTATTACCTGCCGGCCAGCGCGATCGCGCTGTGGCTGCTGGGACAACTCGCGGTGCTGGGACCGGCGCTGCGCGCGGCCAACGTGCCGCCGGTGGTGGCGACACGCGGTGTGTGATGTTTGCTGTCCCTTCTGCTTCGGGCGAAGGTGTCCAAAAACGGCGAATGAGGGGACGCACCTTGCGCGAACACCCGCGCAAGACCCGCATCCTCGCCCCGGCGCCATGCGCTCAGCCTGCGGCCGCCTCTCCCGAACGGAACGGGGGAAAGGCGTGATAGCCTCGAACGATGAACATCGATTTCCGTAAAGAACCATGCGAACGATACTGATCATCGATGACCAGAGCGCGGTACGCGACGCGCTGTCGCTGCTGCTGTCGTTGCACGAAATCCGTCCGCTGACCGCGACCATGCCCGACGAAGGCCTTGCGCTGCTGGCGCGCGAACGGGTGGACGCGGTGATCGCCGACATGAATTTCAGCGCCGACACCACCTCAGGCGAAGAGGGCGTGGCGCTTTTTCAGGCGATCCGCGCGCGCTATCCGGATCTTCCGGTGATCCTGCTGACGGGCTGGTCGCATCTCGAAACCGCGGTGCAACTGGTGAAGGCGGGGGCGGCCGATTACATGTCCAAGCCGTGGGACGATGCCAAGCTGCTCGCGACGGTCGAGAATCTTCTGGAGCTTTCCGAGAATGCGCGCGCCGCGGCCACCACGCGGATGACACGTCGGCGCCGGCGCGAGTCGCTGGAGCGCGACTACGATCTGCGCGGCATCGTGTTCGCGTCCGACGAAATGCTGCGGGTGCTTGAACTGGCCTGCCGCGTCGCGCGAGCCGACGTGCCGGTGCTGGTCACCGGGCCCAACGGCGCCGGCAAGGAACGCATCGCGGAAATCGTGCACGCGAATTCGGCGGTGCGGGACAGGCCGCTGGTGACGGTGAATTGCGGCGCGCTGCCGAGCGAATTGATCGAAGCCGAATTGTTCGGGGCCGAGGCCGGCGCGTTCACCGGCGCGGCCCGCTCTCGCGAAGGTCGCTTCGAGGCGGCCAATGGCGGCACCCTGTTCCTCGACGAAATCGGCAACCTGCCGCTGGCCGGACAAATGAAGTTGTTGCGGGCACTGGAATCGGGCGAGTTCGAGCGGCTTGGTTCGACCCGCACGCGCAAGGTCAAGGTGCGCGTGATCAGTGCCACCAACGCGGATGTCCCGGTGATGATCCGCGATGGCAAGTTTCGCCAGGATTTGTTCTACCGCCTGAACACCATCGAGATTGCGCTGCCGCCGCTGTCGGACCGCCCCGACGATATCCTGCCGCTGGCCGAGCATTTCCTCGACGACGATGCGGTGCTGTCGGATCAGGCGCGGGACGCGCTGCTCGATTACCCGTGGCCGGGCAACGTGCGCGAACTGAAGAACACCATCGACCGCGCGAAGTTGTTGTGCGGCCGCGGCGAAATCACGGTGGCGCATCTTGGGCTTTCGGCGGTGGCGGCGGCGCCCGCGCGCAGCCTGGACGAACCGTCGCGCGAAGCGGTCGAGGAAGCCTTGCGCAAGACCGGTGGCGTGATCAGTCGCGCCGCGCGGTCGCTCGGCCTGTCGCGGCAGGCGTTGTACCGGCGCATGCAGCGGTACGGTATTCCGACGGACGGGTGATTGAACGTTGGCTCGGACTTGATTTGGGGGGCCAACCTGCGCTGCTCTTGCCGTCATTCCGGAGCGGGCCGCAGGCCCGAATCCGGAACCGGTTGGTTCATGCCAGCTTGCCAGATGGTCTGGGGGGAAGTCGACCCGCTTGGGCTCGCGCACAGGCGGACCGATTCCGGGTTTCGTCCGCATGTGACGCGGGCAGCCCCGGAATGACGAAGTGTTGTTAGGCTTCCCGAATCCCGATTGGTCCCGCCAGACCCGAAACCGAACCCATGCGCTTCTCATCCCTGGAAGGCAAACTCGTGCTGTTGTTGATCGCTGCCGCGGTAATCGCTGCGGCGTCGGCCGCGGCGCTGACGGAATGGACGCACAACGCGTGGCTGGGCGGCGCCATCGCGGTTGCGGTGTGCCTGGCGCCGGTGACGTGGTTTGCGCATTCGGCGATGCAGCCGGTGCGGCGTTTGTTGCGCGCGCTGTCGGGCAGTGTCGCAAGCTATCGCGATGGCGATTTCAGCATCTCGCTGCGCACGCGCCGCCGCGATGAACTGGGCGCGCTGATCGAAGCCCACAACGAACTCGGTCACGCGCTGCGCGAGCAACGCCAGAACCTGGTGCAGCGCGAACTGCTGCTGGATACCGTGGTACAGCACTCGCCGACCGCGTTGATCCTGACCGATGCGAGCGACCGGATCGTCTACGCGAACCTGGCCGCGCGGCACCTGTTCAACGAGGGCAGGAGCCCGGCCGGTTTGCGCTTCGATGATCTGCTCGAGGCTTGTCCCGACGCGATGCGACATGCGCTGACCGCCAGCGAGGACAGCCTGTTCGGCGTCGAAATGGGCAGCGACGAGGAATATTTCCACTTGTCGCGACGCGATTTCCGTCTGCAGGGACGCCCGCACCAGTTGTACCTGGTGCAGCGCATGACGCGCGAGTTGTCGCGTCAGGAAGTGGCGGTGTGGAAGCGCGTGATCCGCGTGATCAGCCATGAGTTGAACAACTCGCTGGCACCGATTTCGTCGTTGGCGCACTCCGGCGCGGAGCTGGCGCGGCGCAACGACCTGGCGCGCTTGCCGAAAGTGTTCGAGGGCATCGGCGATCGCGTTCGGCACCTGCATTCCTTCACGGCCGGTTACGCGAGCTTCGCCAAATTGCCGCAGCCGAACCAGGCTCCGGTCGAGTGGGCGGCGTTCCTGGAATCGTTGAAGCTGCATTGCAAATTCCGCCTCGTGGGCGAGGTGCCGGATGAAACCGCACATTTCGATGCCGCGCAGATCGAGCAGGTATTGATCAATCTGGTCAAGAACGCTGCGGAAGCCGGGGGCGATCCAACCGAGGTGACGCTTGCCATCAAGCACGCCGCGCAGAATTGGCGCATCGAAGTGGCCGATCGTGGCCCCGGCATGAGCGACACGGTGCTGGCGCAGGCGTTGCTGCCGTTCTACTCGACCAAGCGTTCCGGTACCGGCCTGGGTCTGGCGCTGGCGCGGGAAATCGTGGAAGCGCACGGCGGCCGTATCGGGTTGGCCAACCGCGAAGGCGGCGGCTTGCGGGTGACGGTGTCGTTGCCGGCCGCGCGGGTCTGAGTCCCGCGAACATTCCGGCATCCCCGCTGGCTATACTGCGCCGACATCACAGAGGGAGCGCACCATGGGGCCGGCCGCAATCGTCGCAATCATCCTTGTCGTCGCCGCGGTGATCTTCCTCGCGAAGTGGGTGCGGATCGTGCCGCAGGGTTACGAATGGACGGTCGAGCGCTTCGGCAAATACACCCGCACGCTGTCGCCGGGGCTGCACCTTCTGATGCCGGTCATCTATGCAGTCGGGCGCAAGATGAACATGATGGAGCAGGTGCTGGCGGTGCCCTCGCAGGACGTGATCACCAAGGACAACGCGGTGGTCCGCGTCGACGGCGTGGTGTTCTACCAGGTGCTGGAGGCGTCCAGGGCTGCGTACGAAGTCGCCAACCTGGAACAGGCCACGCTGGCCCTGGTGATGACCAACATCCGCACCGTGCTGGGCTCGATGGACCTGGACGAATCCTTGAGCAAGCGCGACGAAATCAACGCGCGATTGCTGAAAGTGGTCGATGAGGCGACCCACCCGTGGGGCGTCAAGGTCAACCGCATCGAGATCAAGGACATCAGCCCGCCCAAGGACCTGGTGGACGCGATGGCGCGGCAGATGAAGGCCGAACGCGAGAAGCGCGCGCAGATCCTGGAGGCCGAAGGCCTGAAGCAGAGCGCGATCCTGAAGGCCGACGGTGAAAAGCAGTCGACTATCCTGCAGGCCGAGGGCCAGAAGGAAGCCGCGTACCGCGAAGCCGAAGCGCGCGAGCGGCTGGCGGCAGCCGAAGCCACGGCCACGCAGTTGGTGTCCGACGCGATTTCGGCAGGCAACTTGAATGCGATCAATTATTTCGTGGCCACCAAATACGTCGAGGCGTTGAAGGCGATGGCCGATTCGCCCAACCAGAAAATGTTGATGCTGCCATTCGAGGCGTCGGGCATCCTTTCCTCGATGGCAGGCATCGCGGAAATCGGCAAGGAAGTGCTGGCGAAGAACTCGTCCACGTCGCGTTGAGGAATGGCAGACATGTGGGGCGTACCGTTGCATTACTGGTGGTGGGTGCTGGCGCTGCTCTTGATCGCAGGCGAGGTGCTGGCGCCGGGCTTCTTTTTGCTGTGGATCGGCATCGCGGCCGCGGTGATGGGCATCGTCACCTGGGTATTGCCGGGGTTGGGCGTAATCGCGCAGGCCGTGCTGTTCGTGATCCTCGCATTTGCGTCGTGCCTGTTCTACTGGAAGTTCGTCCGCGCGTGGCTGGCGCGTCACGACGATCCGGTCGCGCGCACGCTCAGCCGGCGTGGCGAGCAGATGATCGGCCAGCGCTACGTGTTGATCGAGGCCATCGTGAACGGCCGTGGCAAGGCGCGCGTCGGCGACGGCCAGTGGCTGGTTGCGGGACCGGACCTGCCGGTGGGTGCGGAAGTCGAAGTGATCGGCGTGGACGGCGCGCTGCTGAAAGTGCGCGCGGTGACGGCATGATGCCGTGGCCGGACGGGGTTCGCGCGTGACGGAACTCGCGTCCGCCGGACAGGCACGCGGCAGCCTGATGTCGGACGAACGGGTGCGCGCCCGCGTCGGCTTCGTGATCGAACTGGCGCGCCGCCTGCACCAGTACGGCGCCGCGGCGCCGCGTCTCGAGCAGGCGATCGGGAATGCCGCGCAGCGGATCGGGCTGGCCTGCGAGGTGCTGTCGACGCCGACCTCGATCGTGCTTTCCTTCAGCGCGCCGGAGGGCGACGGCATCGCCGACGTGACGCAGGTGGTCCGGATCGCGCCCGGCGACGTGAACCTGACGCGGTTGTGCCGAGCCGACGAGATCGCCGACCGCGTGGCCGACGGCACGCTCGATCCGCGGCGTGGATTGGCGCAGTTGCGTGCGCTGGGGCGCCCGTTGTCGCGCGCCGCGCTGTGGGCGACGGTCGTGAGCTACGGACTGTCGGCCGGCGCGATCGCGGTGTTGTTCCGCAATGCGTGGCAGGATGCCGCGGCGGCGGGCCTGATTGGCCTGCTGATCGGCGGCATCGTGGTGGCGGGCTTCGGTCGGCCGCGCCTGTCGGTCGCGAGCGACGCGATCGCCGCATTGGTTGCCACGTTCATCGCAACCATGATCAGCGCTTGGCTGGTACCGCTCGCGCTGAAACTGGTGGTGCTGTCGGCATTGATCGTGCTGGTACCCGGCATGTCGCTGACAAACGCGGTGCGCGAACTCACCAGCCAGCATCTCGCTTCGGGCGTCGCGCGTTTCGCGGGCGCGGCGGCGACCATCCTGAAACTCACCTTCGGCACCATTGCGGCCGCGCAGGTCTGCACGATCGCGCACATCGTGCCTTCCAGCCATTCCCTGACGCCGTTGCCACTATGGGCGCAGTGGCCGGCATTGGCGGTGGCCGCGGTGGCGTTCGCGATGCTGTTCCAGACTGCCCGCCGCGATTATCCCCTGGTATTGACCGCGGTGATCGTCGGTTATCTGGTGACCTATTGGTGCGGCAATGCGCTGGGCGCACCGTTCGGGGTATTCGTGGGCGGGCTGGTGCTGAGCGCAGGCAGCAATCTGTACGCGCGGCTCAAGCACCGCCCGGGCGCGCTGGTGCGCGAACCGGGCGTGCTGTTGCTGGTGCCGGGCAGCGTGGGTTTCCGCAGCGTATCCGATTTGCTCAGCAACCAGATCGCGAGCGGCACTCACATCGCAGCGCTGCTGGTGACGTTGCTGATTTCACTGGTGGCCGGACTGCTGTTCGGCGACTTGTTGATTGCGCCGCGCCGGAGTTTGTGAGGACGGGAATGGTGAATCGAGATTCGGGAATCGGGAAAGCTCGCCACTTGCGGCGTCGTCGATTCCCGATTCCCCGTTCCCGATTCCCGGCTATTTGATCAGCAAATCCTTTTCCTTCTTGCCGGATTTCATCGCGGCAAGGAACCAGCGCGGGCGCTTGCCGCGGCCGGACCAGGTTTCGGTTCCATTCGGATTGCGGTATTTCGGGGCAACCTTGCCCTTGCCGCCACGCTTCTTGCCGTAAACCTGCGCAAAGGTGACGCCTTCGGACTTCAGTACCGCATTGATCTTGGCCTTGACCTTGGCGATTTTCTCCTTGTCGATATTCTTCATGCGGCCGCGCGCCTTGCGGATGAGATCCCTGAGCTGCTTTTCGCTGAGCGAGCTGACATCAATGGCCATGTTGGCTCCGATCGTTCGTGGGAAATGGAGAGGCTAGTAGTCCGGCCATCGATGCGATTAACTCAGCCGGCAAGGCCCATTTTCACGCAAATGGCCGACGGTTGCAAAATACCGCTATTGAAAGTCAATCAACGGGCGGAAACTGCTTCATCAGCGCATCGCGATCAAGGTTTCGGCTTTCGCTTTCGCGCCGGCCCCGATATTCGAATGTGCCGGCGGCCAGCCCGCGTTCGCTGACGACGATGCGATGCGGAATGCCGATCAGTTCGAGGTCGGCGAACATCGCGCCGGGGCGCAATCCCCGATCGTCCAGGCAGGTTTCGATACCGCGCGCATTCAATTCCGAATACAACGCATCGGCAGCAGCATGCACGCCGGGGTTGTTCTTCGGGTTGATCAGGCAAATGACGACACGCCAAGGCGCCATCGGTTCGGGCCAGATGATTCCGGCGTCGTCGTGATTTTGTTCGATGGCCGCGGCCACGATGCGGGTGATGCCGATGCCGTAGCAGCCCATGTAAAGCACGCGGTTCTGGCCCGCATCGTCCAGCACCGTCGCGCCCATCGCCTCCGAATATTTGGTGCCGAGCTGGAACACGTGGCCGACCTCGATGCCGCGTGCAATGCCCAGCGTGCCTTTTCCATCGGGCGAGGGATCGCCCGCGACCACTTTGCGCAAGTCCTCGACGCGGGTGATGCGGGCATCGCGCTCCCAATTGGCGCCGATGTAGTGCGTGCCCGCGGCATTGCCGCCGCACACGAAATCCGCGATCGCCGCGGCGGCGCGGTCGACGATCACCGGAATGTCGTCGGGCAGGCCGACCGGGCCGAGGAAGCCCGGCGCGCAGCCAATTCGCTTCACGATCTCGGCTTCGTCGGCCAGCGTCGATTCGCCGGGAAGCTCCGGCAGCTTCGCGGCCTTGATCTCGTTGACTTCATGGTCACCGCGCAGGCACAGCGCGACCAGGCCGTCGTTGCCGCGCACGATCAGGGTCTTGATGCACTGCGCGGGCGATACTTTCAGGAATGCGCTGACTTCATCGATGGTCTTTTGGGTCGGGGTATCCACCCGCGCGAGCGGCAGCGCCGAGGCGGGGCGCGGGGCGGCCGGCGCCAGTGCTTCGGCGCGTTCCACGTTGGCCGCGTAGTCGGACTGGTCGGAAAACGCCAGCGCGTCCTCGCCCGATTCAGCCAGCACGTGGAACTCCTGCGAGGCACTGCCGCCGATCGCGCCGGTGTCGGCCTGCACCGCGCGGAACTTCAAGCCGAGGCGCGTGAAAATGCGCGTGTAGGCGTCGTGCATGATGCGGTACGACTCGGCCAGGCCCTCCGGCGTCAGGTCGAACGAATACGCATCCTTCATCAGGAATTCGCGCGCACGCATCACGCCGAAGCGCGGACGGATTTCATCGCGAAACTTGGTCTGGACCTGATAGAGATTCAGCGGCAATTGTTTGTAGCTGCGCAATTCATTGCGCGCATAATCGGTCACCACTTCTTCGGCGGTCGGACCGTAGCAGTATTCGGCTTCCTTGCGATCCCTGATTTTCAGAAGCTGCCCGCCGAATTTCTGCCAGCGGCCGGTCTCTTCCCACAATTCCTTCGGCTGGATCGTCGGCATCAAAAGCTCGATCGCGCCGGCGCGGTTCATTTCCTCGCGCACCACGGCCTCGACCTTGCGCAAGACGCGCAGGCCCAGCGGCGACCATGTGTAAACGCCCGACGCCAGCTTGCGGATCATGCCCGCCCGCAACATCAGCTTGTGGCTGACGATCTCCGCATCGGCGGGTGCCTCGCGGGTAGTGGCGAGGTGAAATCGAGACAGGCGCATTGCTTCAATCCGGCATGAAAACGCCAAATTGTAACGGTGAACCTGCCGTGTTTTTTGTATTGAGAATGGCGGCCGATGACCGATTCCGGGTTCCGCCCCCGCTGCGCGTGAGCGGCCCCGGAATGACAACGTCGACTGGGTTCGTCATTCCGGACGCGCGCAGCGCGATCCGGAAT
>DAIUEL010000119.1:0-8534 GCA_036845145.1 Rhodanobacteraceae bacterium
ACAACTGCGTGAAGTGCAAGTACACCGACTGCGTGGAGGTGTGCCCGGTCGATTGCTTCCACGAAGGGCCGAACTTCCTCGCGATCGATCCCGATGAATGCATCGACTGCACGTTGTGCGAGCCGGAATGTCCCGCACGCGCGATCTTTCCCGAGGACGACGTGCCTGCGGGCCAGGAACACTACATCGCGTTGAATGCGGAACTGGCGAAAGCGTGGCCGGTGCTTACCGAGCGCAAGGACCCGCCACCGGACGCCAAGGAATGGGACGGCAAGCCGGACAAATTGCCGCTACTGGAACGTTGAACCCCTCGAACAAAAACGCCGCCCCCGGGCGGCGTTTTCGTGTGGGGCGGATTACGTCGCTCAGCCGCCACCCAGCCGTTGTTGCAGCACGCCCATCACCCGCGCGACCGCGTCGGGGTTGCCCTGCGCGCTGACCATGCTGCCTGCGCCGGATGGCGTGACGCTGACGGTCACCGCGCCTTGCACGTTTTCGCTCTTGCTGCGATGGAAGATGCGGTGGAAAAAACCGCCCTCGGATTTCTTCGTCACCACCGTGTCGACCGCGACCTGATAGGTGAGCGCGCTGTCATCATGCGCGGTGACCTGGCCGACGTCGCTGCGCGACAGCGCCAGGCCGACGCGATGGTAGGCGCTGGCCGGGGTGTCGGACAGCGCCAACGAGTTGCTGGCGGCGCCCGCGACGCCTGCGGCCCCGGATGGCGGCGCGGCGGTTTCGGCGGGCGGCATCGTGCCGGGGGCAGGAGCCGTGCCGGGAGCGGAAGCCGTGCCGGTACCGGCATCCGGAATCGCCAGCGCATCGGACGTGGCCGGCTGATCCATGCCCGGCGGCACTTCCAGCGGCCGCTCCTGTTGCGCGGACTTGTACGCCGGCTCCTTGTGCCGGAACGGATTGTGGGCCTTGATGGTCTGGCATCCCGTCAATGCGATCGGGGCGAGCAGCAACAGCGTCAACATGAGTCGTTTCATGGGCGCATTGTGCATGATCATGGCGTGACGGCGCCAGCAAGGGAGGACAGGGTTTCGCGAAGATGGGTGCGCGCGGGGCCATGCGCCAGTTCCAGCAACGGCAGCCGCAGCGCCGCGCCGCACAGTCCGAGCTCGGCCAGCCCGGCCTTGACCGCAATGGGATTCGGCGCGCAGTTCAACGCCTCCAGCAACGGCGCGATGCGTTGCGCATGCCGCGTGGCGGCGGCGCGGTCACCGTCGCGTGCGGCATCGCACAGTGCACGGAAAACTTCCGGAATCAGGTTGTTCACCACCGACACCACGCCTCCCGCACCCGCCAGCATCGCCTCGACCGCGCTGCCATCGTCACCCGACAGATAGACAAATCCCGGCCGCTGAAGTTGCGCGATCGCGGCGATGCGTTCGAGCGTGCCGACGGCCTCCTTGATGCCGATGATGCCAGTGGTGTCGCGAAGATCGGCGACTACTTCGGGCTGCATGTCGCAGCCGGTGCGCGAAGGCACGTTGTACATCAGCACCGGCAGGTCACCGTGTGCCGCGACTTCCGCGAAGTGGCGATGCAAGCCGTCCTGGGTCGGACGCACGTAGTACGGCGTCACCACCAGCGCCGCGTCGGCCCCAAGTGCCCTGGCGCGCCGTGTCAGCGCGATGGTCTTCGCGGTCGCCGCTTCGCCGGTGCCGGCGATCACCGGCACGCGATGGGCGATGCGTTCCACTGCAAACGCCAGCAGGCGCTCGTAGTCCAGCTCGTCCAGCATGTGCGCTTCGCCGGTGGACCCCGCCACCACGATCCCCTGGGTGCCACCCGCGAGCTGATGATCGATCAATCGCCCGAACGCGGCCAGGTCGAGCGCGCCGTGTGGGTCGAACGGCGTCGCGATGGCGCACAGGCTGCCGGCAATGTCCACGCAAGGGCTCCGCACTCGTTCAAACCCCGCATCATAAGGCAATCGCCGGGCAAGATTCCGCCTCGGAGCGGTTCCGCGATCGCCCTCATTTCGGCCCTACCCTGACCGGCTACCGAGCGATCCGGGGAGATCACGTTGGAAACCCCCGTCGACACCACTATTCTTCCCTTCGTGAACCTGAAAACCGTCACCCGCTTGAACCCTCCCGCCGCACGCCCCAGCGCCGACCATCAGTTGCTGATCCAGGCCGTCGCGCCCGTGGCGGATTCGCCCCTGCTGGTGCTGTCGCGCCGCATCGCCGACGCCGGCTGCAACCTGGTCGAGTCGCGCGTCGCCACCGTCGGTGCGGACGTATCCGTGCTGCTGCTGGCCAAGGGCGGCTGGGATGCGATCGCCAAGCTGGAAACCGCGCTCGGTCGCGTCGGGCGCAGCGAGAACGTGCACCTGCTGAGTTATCGCACCCAGGCACGCGACCAGCAAAGCCACCTGCTGCCGTACATGATCGAGGTGGTCGCAGCCGACAAGCCGGGCGTACTGGTGGAATTGATCGATTTCTTCAATCGCCGCTCGATCAGCATCGAGCAGATGTCCTCGATGCGGTACCAGGCCATGCAAACCGGCGCGGACATGTTCCAGGCGCAACTGACGATCGGCATCCCCGCCGATACCCGCATCGCCGAACTGCGCGACGAGTTCATGGAACTGTGTGACGGCTTGAACCTCGACGCGATCATGGATCCGGTGAAGTTCTGATGACTGCACTGAAGACCGGCAACAAGGCTCCCAAACTCGCAGGCACCCTCCAGTCGGGCGACACCCTGAAGCTGGCCGACCTGCGCGGCCAATGGGTGGTGCTGTATTTCTATCCCAAGGACAACACCACCGGCTGCACCCGTGAAGCCGGCGATTTCCGCGACCTGTACACGAAGTTCAAGCGTCGTGACGCCATGATCGTGGGCGTGTCGCGCGACAGCGCCCGCTCGCATTCCGGCTTCAAGGAAAAACTCGGCCTGCCCTTTCCGCTGGTCGCCGACACCGATGAAACCTGGTGCAAGGCCTTCGACGTGATTCGCGAGAAGAAGTTGTACGGCCGCGAATACCTCGGCGTCGACCGCAGCACCTTCCTGATCGATCCCGAGGGCAAACTGGTCCGGGAATGGCGTGGAGTGAAAGTGCCCGGCCACGCGCAAACCGTGCTGGACGCGATCCCCGACAAGTGAGCCAGTCCGTTCGTTCTTCCGCCGCCACGCGCCCGTCGGGCGCGCCCAATCCTTCGTCCGACTCCGGAGCCCGCATGCCGAAGCCCGCCGCCCGGCGCATCTACGCGCTGGACACCAACGTGTTGCTGCACGATCCGACTGCGCTGTTCCGTTTCGAGGAACACGACGTGTTCATCCCGATGACGGTGCTGGAGGAACTCGACGAAAAGAAACAGGGCGTGTCGGAAGTCGCACGCAACGCGCGCCAGGCCAGCCGCTTCTTGAACGAACTGATCGAACGCAACAACCGCCACGGCATCGCCGATGGCGTGCCGCTTGCGCAACCCGATGGCGTCAAGCTGCGCAGCGGCGGCGCGAATGGGCGACTTTACTTCCAGACGCAGACCGGCAACGGGCAAGGCAAGGCCGACAACCGCATCCTCGCCGCGATCCTGGACCTGCGCGAACACAATCCGGACGCCGCGGTGGCACTGGTGTCCAAGGACATCAACCTCCGGATCAAGGCGACCATTTTCGGGGTGGCGGCCGAGGACTACGAGAACGATCGCGCACTGGACGATTTCTCGTTGCTCTACACCGGCGCCGCGGAACTGCCCGCCGACTTCTGGGATCGCCATCCGGAACTGCGCTCGTGGTCGGAGCGTGGGCAGACGTTCTACGAGGTGAAGCCGCGCGACGACGAGCGCTGGCAACCCAACGAGTGCCTGTACCTGCCCGGCGAGAACAGCGTCGAGCTGCGCGTGCTCCATCAAACCGACGACCAAGCCAGACTGGCGCTGCTGCACGACTACACCAGCAGCGCGCACAGCGTGTGGGGCATCGCCGCGCGCAACCGCGAACAGAACTTTGCGCTCAACATGCTGATGGATCCCGATGTCGATTTCGTCACGCTGCTCGGCACCGCCGGCACCGGCAAGACCCTGCTGGCGCTGGCAGCGGGTCTTGCGCAGGTGATGGACCAGCAGCGTTACCGCGAAATCATCATGACCCGCGCCACGGTGTCGGTCGGCGAGGACATCGGCTTCCTGCCCGGCACCGAAGAAGAAAAGATGACGCCGTGGATGGGCGCGCTCACCGACAACCTGGAAGTGCTTACCAATCCCGAGGAAGGCGGTTCGTGGGGACGCCAGGCGACGAATGACTTGCTGGCTTCGCGCATCAAGATCCGTTCGTTGAACTTCATGCGCGGGCGCACCTTCCTGTCGCGCTACCTGATCATCGACGAAGCGCAAAACCTGACGCCCAAGCAGATGAAGACACTGGTCACCCGCGCCGGCCCCGGCACCAAGATCGTCTGCCTCGGCAACGTCGAACAGATCGACACGCCGTATCTCACCGAGACGACGTCGGGCCTCACCTACGCGGTGGATCGATTCAAGCAGTGGCCGCACGCGGCGCACATCACCCTGCGTCGGGGCGAGCGTTCGCGGCTGGCGGATTTTGCGTCCGAAGCCTTGTGAAAACGCCCGGACCCGGGATTCGGCGAAAACTTTGGATTGTTGCCGTCATTCCCGCGAAAGCGGGAACCCATTTCCACGGAACCACCGGCAAGATCAAAATCGATTCCGGGTTCATCGGCGATGAAACCGGCGATGCCCCGGAACGACGACGAAACTGATTATGCTCCCGACGCCCATTTCCTGTCTGACCATCGCCGGTTCCGATTCCGGCGGTGGCGCGGGCATCCAGGCCGACCTGAAAACCTTCGCGGCGCTGGGCATCCACGGCACCAGCGCGATCACCGCGCTGACCGCGCAGAACACGCAAGGCGTCAGTGCCGTGCATCCGGTGCCGGCGAGGCACTTGCGCGCCGAACTCGACGCCGTGTTCGATGATTTCGCAATCATCGCGGTCAAGACCGGGATGCTGGGCGATGCCCGCACGGTGCGCTGCGTCGCGCGCGAACTCGCGCGCCGCAAGCCACGCTGGATCGTGGTCGATCCCGTGATGATCGCGACCTCCGGCGCGCGCCTGCTGGACAAGAACGCGGTCAAGGTGCTGATCGAAAACCTGATCCCGCTGGCCGACGTGTTGACGCCCAACCTGCCCGAAGCCGAAGCGTTGGCCGGCATGGGCATCAAGACCGCCCGCGAGGGCGAACGCGCGGCAACGATGTTGCGCGAATTCGGGGCCAAGGCGGTGCTGCTGAAAGGTGGCCATGGCCGCGGCCGGGAAGTGGTCGATCGCTGGTTCGATGCGCACGGCGGCTTCGAAATCCGCAACCGCAAACTGCCGTTCGAGGCACACGGCACCGGCTGCACGCTTTCGGCAGCACTGGCGGCCGAACTCGCGATGGGCCGTGCACCGCGGGCGGCGGCGCGCCGCGCGATCGCCTTCGTGCAACGCGCGCTGAAGCTCGCGTACACCCCAGGCATGACGCCACTCAGGGTTCTGGCGCAGCACCCGCGCTAAAATCGCGGCAACTTCGCGCCCGTTCCATGTCATGTCCGTGCTGCTGATCCTCCGCCTCGCCCTGCTGGGCCTGATCGCGCTGTTCCTGCTGAGCGCGCTCGCCGTGCATCTCCGCAGCCGCGTGCGCCTGAAACTCGGCCGCCAGTTGGCGAGCCACGCCACCGTGTTCGCGCCGTACAACTTACTGATGTACGCGTTTTCGGCGGTGCCAGCCGGCGCATTCCCCGACCGCAAGCGCTTTACCGCGGTCGATGTGCTGCGCGACAACTGGCAGACCATCCGCGACGAGGCCGCCGGGCTGTTCGACCAGGGCCACATCCGCGATGCACTGAAGGATGACGACGCCAGCTTCGCCTCGTTCCTGAAGGTCGGCTGGAAGCGTTTCTACGTGAAGTGGTACGGCGAACCGTTGCCGTCCGCGCAAACGCTGTGTCCGAAAACCGTGGAACTGGTGAACCGCATCCCCGGCGTCAAGGCCGCGATGTTCGCGCTGCTGCCGCCCGGCACCACGCTGAACCCGCATCGCGACCCATTCGCCGGCTCGCTGCGTTATCACCTCGGGCTGATCACGCCCAACTCCCCCGATTGCCACATCTTCGTGGACGGCCAGGAATACTTCTGGCGCGATGGCGAGGACGTGATTTTCGACGAGACCTGCGTGCATTGGGTCGAGAACAAGACCGACATGACGCGCGTGATCTTCTTCGCCGATCTCGAACGCCCGCTGCGTTCGCGCGCGATGGCGTGGATCAACCACCACGTCGGCAACTTCATGGGCGCGATCACCGCGTCGCCGAATCAGGTCAGCGAACGCACCGGCGCGATCAACCGGCTTTTCTCGGCATTGCGGCAGCGCCGCGAGAAAAACCGTGGTTTCAAGCAGCGCCACCGCAAGCTGTTCAAGGCGATGAAATTCGCGGGCAGCGTGGCGTTGTTGTGGATCCTGTTGCTGGCGCCCTGGCCGCTGCTGCGCTGAACGCCTGTCACACCGGGCCCGGTTCGCGCGTCTTTGTTGTATCCCGACCCGGAACCTGCACCGTGGCCTCGCCAACCGATCTGTTCCAGCACCATCGTCCCCGGCTGTTCGGCCTCGCCTACCGCATGCTCGGTGTACCCGCGGACGCGGAAGACGTGCTGCACGACGCGTGGTTGCGCTGGCAGGCGCAGGACGTGGCGACGCTGGACGATCCCGAAGCGTGGCTGGTCACCGTGACCACGCGCATCGCGCTGGATCGATTGCGGCGCGCCAAGACCGAACGCGAACACTATTCCGGTCCGTGGCTGCCGGAGCCCACGGATGAGCCAACCCGTCCGCCCGACGCGGAGCTGGAGAGCAGCGAAACGCTGACGCTGTCGTTCCTGCTGCTGCTCGAACGGTTGAGCCCCGATGAACGCGCCGCGTTCCTGCTGCACGAAGTTTTCGATTACAGCCACGTCGAGGCCTCGGCGATTCTTGGCATCCAAGAAGATGCCTGCCGCCAGCGCGTCAGTCGCGCGAAAGCGCGCCTGCGCGAAGGCCGGCCACGCTTCCAGGTCGACGCGCCCGCGCAACGGCGCCTGCTCGAACGCTTCGTGGAAGCCATGCGGCAACCGACGCAGGAACGCCTGCGCGCGCTGTTCGCCGAGGACGCGGTGCATATCGCGGATGGCGGCGGCGTGGCGCGTGCCACACTGCACCCGCTGCACGGTGCCGAGCGGTTGACGAGGCTGTACCTGCAACTCGCGCGCCGTGCGTGGGGCGTCGACCTGCGTTACGAACTGCGCACGCTGAACGGGGCACCCGCACTGCTTTGCTGGCATGGCCAGCAGTTGTTCTCCGCGATGTGGATCGATTGCGAAGACGAACGGATCACCTCGATCCACACCATCCGCCATCCGGGCAAACTCGCGCGGATCGAGGCGGTCACGAAACGGGAGATCGGCGCGTCCTTGCATTGAGTGGCGGAAATTCCCGTCTCGTCAAACCCGCCTCAAGGAGCAGCATCCATGTCCCGTTTCAACCTCAAGAAGCATTTTCCCGGCCTGCAGCCGCTGTTCGCACTGAGCAAGCAACTTCACGAAGGCACGCTCGAACCAAAACTGTGCAACCTCGTTTTGATGCGCGCCTCGCAGCTCAACGGCTGCGCCTACTGCCTCGACATGCACAGCAAGGATGCCCGCGCCGCCGGCGAATCCGAGCAACGCCTTCACGTGCTGCCGGCCTGGCGTGAAACGTCGTTCTACAGCACGCGCGAACGCGCCGCGCTGGCATGGTGCGAAGCCCTCACGCAGCTTCCCGCGCACGACCAGTCGGTGCCCGACGCCTTGTACGAGGAGGCCCGCGCGCAATTCGACGAAAAGGAATTGGTCGACCTGACGCTGCTGGTGACGCTGATCAACAGCTGGAACCGCATCAACATCGCAGCTCAGCCAGAAGTCGGCGACTACAAGCCCGGAATGTTCGGCTGAGCGATCACAGGAACGCGCTGCGCGGCATCAGTCGCACACGCGTTCGACCAACGCTTGGGCAAACGATTCGGTCGTGCCGTTGCCGCCAAGGTCCGGCGTGACGCGATCGTGGGCTTCCAGCGTGGCGCGGATCGCGTCGCGGATGCGCTCAGCCTTGGCGGTCATGTCGAGGTGATCCAGCATTTCGGCCGCGGCCAGCAGCAGCGCGCAGGGATCGGCCAGGTTCTTGCCCGCGATGTCTGGCGCGGAGCCATGCACCGCCTCGAAGATCGCCGCGCCATGGCCGATGTTGGCGCCGGGCGCGAGGCCCAGGCCGCCCACCAACCCCGCGCACAGGTCCGAAAGAATGTCGCCGAACAGGTTGGTGGTGACGATCACGTCGAACTGCCATGGGTTCATCACCAACTGCATGCAGGTGTTGTCCACGATCATTTCGTTGAATTCGATCTGCGGGTATTCCTTCGCGATCTCGCGCGCGATGTCGAGGAACAGGCCCGAGGCGGTCTTGATGATGTTGGCCTTGTGCACCGCGGTGACTTTCTTGCGGCCCTTGC
>DAIUEL010000120.1:0-8405 GCA_036845145.1 Rhodanobacteraceae bacterium
CATCAACGTCGGTGCCCGGCGCCGAGATGATCACCTTCTTCGCGCCCGCGGCGAGGTGCGCCGCGGCCTTGTCGCGCTTGGTGAACAGGCCGGTCGATTCGATCACGACATCGACACCGAGGTCCTTCCACGGCAGCTTCGACGGGTCGCGTTCCGCACAAACCTTGATGTGGTCGCCATTGACGATCAGGTCGCCGCCTGCCACGCCGACCGTGCCCGGAAACTTGCCGTGCGCGGTGTCGTATTGGGTCAGGTGGGCATTGGTCTCGGCATCGCCGAGATCGTTGATCGCGACGATCCGGATCGCGTCGGTGCGGTTGTGTTCGTACAGCGCACGCAGGATGTTGCGGCCGATGCGGCCGTAGCCGTTGATCGCGACCTTGATCGCCATGGTGTCGTCCTTTGCAGAAACCTGTTGGGGGAACGCCCATTTTAGCCGGTTTGCCACGCCGCTTCATGGACGCTACCGGCGTGGTACATGGCAAACTGCGGCTTTGGGTGGAGTTGCCATGGGTGGGTTCCTGCACGCGCACGGGAGCGGTATCGCGACTGCAATCGCGTTCGTGGCGCTGCTGTCTTGCGCGCCGGCCGCATTGGCATGGGGCCCGCGGGGCCATCGCATCGTGGCACGGCTGGCCGAAACGCAATTGACGCCGCAGGCGCGGGCCGAAGCGCGGAAGCTGCTCGCGTTGCGCGGTGCGCGGCATCTGTCCGATGTCGCGGTGTGGGCCGACGATCTGCGCGATACCGAGCCGGCGTTGTTCCAGCGCACCAAGCGCCTGCACTTCGTCAATTTCCATTCGCGGGACTGCATCTACGAGCCGCCACGCGATTGCCGCGATGGCGAATGCGCGGTGGCGGCCATCGACAAGTACTCCGCGATTCTTGCGAACCGCGGCAACGGCCCGGCCGCGCGCGCCGAAGCGCTGATGTTCGTGGTGCATTTCGTGGGCGACGTCCACCAGCCGCTGCACGCCAGCTTTCGTCACGACGCCGGCGGCAACGATTTCCAGGTGCGTTGGCACGGGCGCGGCAGCAACCTGCACCGGATCTGGGATTCGACGATGCTGGATACCGCGCATCTTTCCGCCGCACGGTATGCGCGCAAGCTCGGGGCCGAACGCACGCCAGTGGCGACCGCGGGAACGCCTGCCGAATGGGCCGAGGAAAGCTGCCGCATCGATCGCGATGGTGGCGTCTATCCCGACGTCCACACGATCAGCCAGGCCTACGTCGACCGCGAGCTGCCGATCGCCGAACGGCGTTTGCGCCAAGCTGGGGCGCGGCTGGCGGAGCTATTGAATCGCGATCTCGCGAATGGGTAGATTGGGCTGACGTCGGCTTCATCGGCGGACGGCCAACATCGACGAACCAGGGCTCGATATTGACACGCCGCCGCAACGTTGGGCTTCTTCCGGACAAATCCGGAATCGGCCCGGCCGACTTCGATGCGCCGTCAATACGCGATGCCAAACCTGCGCATCAGCTTGCCCATCAACCACGCCGGGCCGATCAGCAGTTGCACGACATTGGTCAGGAACGCCGGGCGCCGCCCTTCGATCGCATGGCCGACGAATTGTCCGATCCATGCCGCGACGAACAGCACGGCCGCGAGGATCAGCAGCGGGCGCGGCCCCAGCGTGGTGTACAGCGCCCAGGTGATCGCGCCGCTCACGATGAACACCAACGCCATCGCATAGGCGAGATTGCGCGACAGCCGGCGATAGAACAGGAACGCCGCGAACATCGCCAGCACTGCCCACAGCCCCGACCGGAACCATTGCGGCAGGATCGGCGGAATCGTCCACAGCGCCGCGATCACCGCCCACATGATCACCGGCACGCACACCCAATGGATCGCGCGATTGGTGGGGTGCCGGTGATCGGCGCTGTAGCTTGCGAACCAGTCGTTGATCGTGCGCATCGTGAACCGGCCGTTCGTCGATGACCCGACACTACACCCAAGCCGCCCCACGCGCCACGCGCTGGATCAATCCAGCTCGATACCGGCCAGCTTGCGCAGGGCTTCGGCGTATTTTGCCGCGGTGCCTTCGATCACTTCGCGCGGCAATTTCGGGCCGGGAGCGCGTTTGTCCCAGTCCAGCGTTTCCAGGTAATCGCGCACGAACTGCTTGTCGTACGACGGCGGGCTGATGCCGACCTGGTACTGGTCGGCCGGCCAGAAGCGCGAGGAATCCGGGGTCAGCATTTCGTCCATCACGTACAGCTTGCCATTCGGATCGGTGCCGAATTCGAACTTGGTGTCGGCGATGATGATGCCGCGCTCGGCGGCGTACTTCGCGGCGAAGGTGTAGATGGCCAGCGTGGCGTCGCGCACCTGTTTCGCGAGATCGGGACCGATCAGATCCTCGACGGCGTCGAAGCCGATGTTCTCGTCGTGCGTGCCCTTGGGCGCCTTGGTGGACGGGGTGAAGATCGGTTCCGGCAGTTGCTGCGCCTGCTTCAGGCCGGCGGGAAGCCTGATGCCGCACAGCTCGCCGGTCCGCTGGTAATCCTTCCAGCCCGAGCCGATCAGATACCCGCGCGCGATCGCCTCGACCGGCAGCGCCTTCAGGCGCTTGACCACCACCGCGCGCTTTTCGTACAGCTTCGGATCGACGCCTTGCGGCAGCACTTCAGCCACGGGTGTGCCGGTCAGGTGGTTCGGCACCAGCTGCGCGGTCTTGCCGAACCAGAAATTGGAAACCTGCGTCAGCATCTCGCCCTTGCCGGGAATCGGGTCGGGCAGCACCACGTCGAACGCGGAGAGGCGGTCGCTGGCGACGATCAGCAGCCGGTCGCCGGACAATGCGTAGACATCGCGCACCTTGCCGCGATGCAGCAGTTCGAGACCGGGCAATTCCGATTGCAGCAAGGTGGTGGGCACGGCTTCGCTCCGCGGGTGGCAAACGTGCATTGTAGCGATGTGCTCCGGGCAGGCGGAATGCGGGCGCCCGGCTGATAAACTGGGGCGATGCGAAAATCGCCCTGGACCTTTCTGCTGCTCGCGTTCGTGCCGCTGGCCCTGGCGCAGGCGGCGCCGCTGCCGCCGCAACCGCCGCAGCTCGGCTTGTGCGCCGCTTGCCACGGCGAGGATGGTCACGCGCGCATTCCCGGCGCGCCCAACCTGGCGGGCCAGCCGTATCAATACCTGCTGCAGGCGCTGCACGAATACCGCAACGGCGGGCGCAAGGTGCCGGTGATGCGCGCAGCCGCCGGGCCGCTGACCGAAAAAGACATGCAGGCGCTGGCGCGATGGTTCGCGGCGCAATCGCCGTGCAAGCCGACGCAGGCGGAGAACCCATGAGGATCTGGGGCAAGCTGATCGGGTTCGTGATCGGCTTGGTGGTGACGCGCGGCGACCTCGGCGCGGCCGTGCTGGGACTGGTGATCGGGCACCTGGTGTTCGACAGCGGCTGGCTGGGCGGGCTTACGCATACCGGCGGCAAGGATGGTTACATCGAGCCGCTGTTTGCGTTGATGGGCGCGTTGGCCAAGAGCGACGGGCGGGTATCCGAAGCGGAAGTGGCGATTGCCGAAAAGCTGATGACGCGGCTGGAACTGGACCCGCTGTGGCGGCGACGCGCGATCGACGCATTCAACAGGGGCAAGGCGCCGGGATTCGACATTTCGCGCACGCTGGTGGACCTGCGCGCATGGTGCCTGCCGCGGCGCAGTTCGGTGATGCCGTTTCTAGACATGCTGTGCGACGTGGCGCTCGCCGACGGCCCGCTCAACAACGAGAAATTGCAGGTACTGAAGCGCGTGGCGTTCTCGCTGCGCATCAGCGAAATCCAGTTGGTGGCACTGCTGGCGATGAAGGGCTTCGCGTGGAACGCGGGCGCCCGCGCGGGTGACTGGGCGCACGCTGGTGCCGGGTCCCAACAGCAGGGTTACCGCCCCGCGCCGCGCAGCAACGGCCCCGATCCATACGCTGTGCTGGGCGTGGCGCGCGATGCCGACCAGCGCACCATCAAGCGCGCGTATCGCAAGCTGATCGGCGAGTACCATCCCGATCGCCTCGGCAACATGCCGGAAGATCTGCGGCGTCGCGCCGAACAGCGCGCCAGCGAGATCAATGCGGCGTGGGAGCGCATACAATCCGAACGCGGCTTTCGGTAGGAGCGCGCCTGCGCGCGACCGGCTTGTCGCCCAGTCCATCGTGGTCGCCGGCAGGCCGGCTCCTACAAGGGAAATCCATGGCCAAGCAGCCCTGCGTCATCGCCCCATCCATTCTTTCCGCCAACTTCGCCAAACTGGGCGCGGAGGTCGACGCTGTGATCGATGCCGGCGCCGACTGGATCCACTTCGACGTGATGGACAACCACTACGTGCCCAACCTCACCATCGGGCCGATGGTGCTGAGGGCACTGCGCGGCTACGGCATCACCGCGCCGATGGACGTGCACCTGATGGTGGAACCCGTCGACCGGATCGTGCCGGACTTCGCCAAGGCCGGCGCCACGTCGATCAGTTTTCATCCCGAAGCCACGCGGCACGTGGATCGCACACTGTCATTGATCCGCGAGCACGGCTGCAAGGCGGGGCTCGTGTTCAATCCGGCGACGCCGCTGGACTGGCTTGACTATGTGCTGGACAAGGTCGACATCGTGCTGGTGATGAGCGTGAATCCGGGTTTCGGCGGGCAGGCGTTCATTCCCTCGGCGCTCGACAAATTGAAGCGTGCGCGCGAAATCATCGACCGCAGCGGGCGGCCGATCCACCTCGAAGTCGACGGCGGCGTGAAAACCGACAACATCGGTGAGATCGCGCGTGCCGGTGCGGACGCGTTCGTCGCCGGCTCCGCGATCTTCGGCAGCGATGACTACAAGAAAACCATCGCGGCCATGCGCAAAGCGGCCGCATAAAGACCGCAGCTCGGTGCTTGCACACCGAGACCGCGGCCGACCAGGAGAGGAATGGAACCGAGGAGGCGGGAGAGGACGCCTCGAATTTCTTGCGTGGTCCACCGCGCTGGGCGCCTTCCGGTGTCAGTAGCCGGGTGCGTCTCCGGCGCCAGCGCGGGGGTGTTCCACGGTCGACATCCACGGCAAGGAGTACCGACTGCCGACCATTTGGCGCCCGCCCGCCGCAGTGCCGAGGGCGGCTCGGGGGCGAAAAGCGGGCGATTTGTGGCAAAACGCGGGCAGGCCGGGCGGGCGGGTTGCGTGGTGCGTCGGCATGGCGCACGCTCGCGCTGCAGCGGCCGCGGGCGCGGCCGCATGGACACGGGAGAACTGCATGGCTCGCGCCATCGCCATCGTGGAGGACGAGCCGTCCATCCGCGCCAATTACGTCGAGGCGCTGTCGCGCATCGGTTACGAAGTGCGGGGCTTCGCCTCGCGCGGGGAAGCTTCCGGCGCCTTCGCCAATCGGATGCCGGAGCTGGTGATCATCGACATCGGCCTCGGCGACGAACCCGAGGGCGGCTTCGATTTGTGCCGCGAGCTGCGGGCGAAATCGGCGACGTTGCCGATCATTTTCCTGACCGCGCGCGATTCCGATTTCGACGTGATTTCGGGCCTGCGCCTTGGCGCCGACGATTACCTTTCCAAGGACACCAGCTTCCACCAACTCGCGGCGCGCATCGGTGCGCTGTTCCGGCGCGTGGAATCGCAGAAGGCTCCGGCGGCGACCGAGACCGTGGTCGAGCACGGGCCGCTGAAGCTGGAGGCCGAACGTATGCGCGTCACCTGGAACGACGTCGACGTCCCGCTCACCGTCACCGAGTTCTGGATGGTGCACACGCTGGTGCGTTTCCCCGGCCACGTGAAAAACCGGGACCAGTTGATGCGCGACGCCGAACTGGTAGTGGATGACGCCACCATCACCTCGCACATCAAGCGCATCCGCAAGAAATTCCTCGCCGTCGATCCTGCGTTCGATGCGATCGAGACGGTGCACGGGGTGGGCTACCGCTGGAAGCCTTGATTTGTGCGATCGTCCCTGATCGCTGTTTCGCCTCGTCTGCTGCGAGATTCCAAGATCACGGCGCCGGTCACTCCAGAACGGCCATCCATGGCCTGACTTTCCACAATAGCGGCTTCGATCAGTACATTGAGGCGGCCAGGCTCCGGCTAAGCTGCTTCCTGCCCTCGATTCCAGACCCCGCTTTCAATGACGTTGCGCCGCAAACTGCTGCTGGTCGCGCTGTCCACGCTGGCGTTGCCGTGGGCCGGCTGGCTGTACGTGCGGCAAATGGAGCACCTGCTGCGCAACAGCCAGGAACAGGCGTTGCTGGCGATCGCGTTCGCGCTGGATCGTGGCCTGGTTGCGGTGGGGGCGGAATTGCCGAACACCGGACAGAACTGGTACGTGCAGCGCGTGACGCAGCCGATCGTGATCGATGGTTCCGAGCGCGATTGGACCCCGATGGCGCGCTGGGCCCAGCATCCGTGGCAAGGGGTGGCGGTGCAGCTCGCCAACGATCCGGCGTGGTTGTACATGCGCATCAATGTCGTGGACCCGACGCAGACGCGCCTCGATGCGCAGGACGCGGCGGCGGTGGAGGCCGATCACGTGGTGCTGCAACTGGTGCGCGGCAATCGCCAGCGCAGCTACCTGTTGTCCAGCGCGACATCGGGCGCGTTCCTCGCGCACCCGCTGGATGCGCGGGTGCACGGGCTGCCCGATCAGATCAGCGGGCAATGGACGGATACCGGCAAGGGCTACCAGATCGAACTGCGCATTCCGCGCGCGCAGGCGCCGGACCGACTCGGCGTCGCCGTGTTCGATGCCAACGCGCCCACGCGTTTCGACGGCGGCAAGCCCGACCTGCGACCGCTGCTCAGCCTCTCGCCCGCGCTTTCGAACGACCTGACCCAGCTTGCGCCCAGCGGGATGCGGGTCCGCCTGCTCAGTGCCGACGGCTGGGTGCTCGGCGACGGCGGCAGCATGCTGGAAACGCGCAAACCCCAGCCAAGCCGCTTCCCGTGGTTGCAGCGGGTGCTTTCCGACATGCTGGTGGGGCCCTCGCTCGACCAGCGACAGCATCTGCCGCGCGACATGCCGCACCTTTCCGAACCGGACGTGCAGCAGGCGCTGGACGGGCAGGCCACCGCCAACTGGCGGGGTGGCGACACCGCCGGCAGCGTGGTCTTGACGGTCGCGGTGCCGCTTGACGTGCGCGGCCAGAATCGCGGCGCGCTGGTGCTGGAACAATCCAGCCAGGCGCTGCCGTTGCTGACCAATCGCGCGCTGTTGGGCCTGATGCTCGCCAGCGTCGCCGTGCTGTTGATCGCAGGTGCGGTGCTGTTTGCGTTCGCGACGTGGCTGTCGGTGCGAATCGGGCGCCTGCGCGATGCCGCCGAGCAGGCGCAACACCACGAAAGCCTTGCGCTGGAACGCCTGCCGCTGGTGGACGACCGCGACGAACTGGGCGACCTCGCGCGCAGCCTGTCGCGACTGCTGGAATACATCGGCACCTACACCGAATACCTGCGGAAACTCGCTTCCAACCTTTCGCACGAACTCAATACGCCGCTCGCGATCGTCCGCTCGTCGCTGGAAAACCTGGAACACGCGGGATTGCCGCCCGACGCGCTGCCGTATCTCACGCGTGCCCGCGACGGCGCGGCGCGGATCGGCGCGATCGTGCGTGCGATGAGCGAAGCCAGCCGCATGGAACGCGCGATGGCATCGGCCGACGGCGAGGACATGGACCTCGCGCAAGTCGTCCGCGGCTGCGCCGAAGCATACCGGTCACTGGCGGGCACGCGTGACCTGCAATGCACGATCCCCGACCAGTCCGTCCCGCTGTATGGCGCGCCGGAACTGATCGCGCAGGCATTGGACAAGCTGTTCGACAACGCACTTTCGTTCACCGCGGCGGATGGCTGGATTCGCATCTCGCTGGAACGGGGCGACGATGAGGCGCGCATCGTCGTATCGAACAAGGGCCCGCATCTGCCGGAATCCATGCAGGGCCAACTGTTCGATTCGTTGATCAGCGTACGCGGCGCGGGCGCCAAGGCCGGCACACCGCACCTGGGTTTGGGACTGTACGTCGTGCGGTTGGTGGCGGAATTGCATCAGGGCCGTGTTTCCGCGCACAACGACGAGGAAGGCGTCAGTTTCGAAATGGACTTGCGCGGGATGCGGCGGCGGGAAAGCGAATAGAAATTCTTCCGCGTTCGTACTGGGCGCTGCATCACGAGGCGTTCCCTCTCCGCGCCTCCGCGCGGGAATCAGCACCAGAACGGCCACCCATGGGCTGACTTTTCACCAAAGCCGCCTCAAATCGGACATTCCACGCAACGGCTCTTTAGAATTGCGCGTCTTCTCCAGGAATAAATCGGTGATCGACCAAGACCAGTTCGACGCCCTCGTCCGCGAGGGCCATAACCGCATCCCGCTGGTGCGCGAGGTGCTGTCGGATCTCGACACGCCGCTGTCGGTGTACCTGA
>DAIUEL010000121.1:0-8376 GCA_036845145.1 Rhodanobacteraceae bacterium
ACCGCGGCGCGCACGCGGTCGATATAGGCCATCAGTTTTTCCGGCTTCATGTCGGTGCGCAGCAGCACCTCGTTGCCGACCTCGACCCGCTTGATGTCCGGCCAGCGCCGCGCCTGCGCGATCAGCGCGGCGATTTCCTTTTCGTTGTTGCCGTCACGCCGATCCAGCCACGCGCCGGCCATCACGTCGAGATGGTCCTTCATCGCCAGCCGGGGGATTTCGGGATACTGCAGCACCGAATACACCCGCACGCGTCGGGTATGTTTGGCCATCAGCGCCAGATCGCCGGCGACCTCGGCATCGCTCGGAAAATTGCCCGCCAGGGGACTCTGGTAACGCTGGAAAGGGCTGTAGGCGAAACCCGCGACCTGTCCATTCCACGGCACCACCTGGGTCGGCCGGTCCGCCACCGCCCACAACGCGAAGTTCAACGCCGCCACCAGCAAGGCCAGCAGCAACGCCGAAACCACGGCGCCCGCATGCCGCGGGCGCACGTCGATGGCCAAGGGTCGGTTCAAGGTGTTCCCGCTCGAAATCGCTACCGCCAAAACTCGCTAGGGTAAGGGCGAATGCCTGAAGATTTTGCAAATCGATGCGATCATCCTTGATCGCGGCCTCGCTGGAACGGCCGCGGACACAGGGTGCTTCGGAGTCATGCAGATCAGAACGGCCATCCATGGCCTGACTTCTCACCAAAAGCCGGCTTTGGCGCGGGGCTAAAATAGGGGTATGCAAGACCTCGAATTACACCAGGGCACGGCGCCGCTGCTGGTCAGCCTGCCGCACGACGGCACCGGTCTTCCCGCGGCCCTGGCGGCTCGGATGACCGCTGCGGGCAAGCGGGTCGCGGATACCGATTGGCACGTCGGAAAACTCTACGCATTCGCGCGCGAACTGGGCGCATCGGTGATCGCGCCGCGCTGGTCGCGGTACGTTGCCGACCTCAATCGCGATCCCGAGGGGCACAAGTTGTATCCGGGGCGCGCCGAAACCGCGCTGGTGCCGATCACGACGTTCGCGGGCGAGCCGATCTACGCCGCAGGCGACGAGCCCGACGACAAGGAAATCGAACTGCGTAAGGAGACGTATTGGCAGCCATACCACGATGCGCTCTCGGGCGAACTGGCGAGGATGCGATCGCGGCACCCGCGGGTCGTGCTGTGGGATGGGCACTCCATCAAGAGCCGGGTGCCGATGTTCTTCGAGGGGCAGTTGCCCGACTTCAACCTGGGTACGGCCAATGGCGCAAGTTGTAAGCCGGCATTGCAGGCGCGCTTGACCGACATATTGCGCGAGCGTGCGGTGGGCAGCGACGGCCAGTACAGCCACGTCGCCAACGGGCGCTTCAAGGGTGGCTACATTACCCGCCACTATGGCCGGCCCGGCGACGGCGTCGATGCCGTGCAACTGGAACTCGCGCAGTACACCTACATGGACGAGGACAGTTTCGAATACCGGCCCGAACTTGCCGCGCCGGTGCAGGACGTGATTCGCGCGCTGTTGCGCGCCTGCATCGATTACGCCGCAGGCTGACGCATCCGCGACGCGATACGCGGCGTGGCGGGGACGAAGCCGAGCACGGCCGATAACGCCAGCGCCAGCCCGCCCAGCACCACGAACACGCTCCAGAACAGTTCGCGCATGGTTGAGAGCGCCACGACGCCGGTCGCCAGATAGAACACGCCGATGGCGCAGGGCGCAAAGAGCGCGCCGTGTTCACCACGCATGGCCTTCCATGCGCCCCGCATCACCAGCAGGCCGAACACCAGCATGCACCCGCCGCAGAAGTACCAGACGAGATAGATCAATTTGTCGGTGTGTACATCGATCGGCAGCGGTGCGAGACCGGCATCGAGCGCCTTGCGGCCCATGAAGCTGTGGCCGAACGCCCCGAAGCCGATCAGCAATCCGTTGAGGCCAAGCAACATCGAAGCGATTTTGCGAAGCATGGCGGCTCTCCTTTTCGAAGGGTGGCGGTGGAACCCGTGTCGGACGACGGCGCTCAGGCGGCCTTCGCCGATGTGGTGTAGGCGGCCAGCAGCCTGGACCAGCCTTTCTCGACGTTGTCGCGGATGTGGCGGCCCGCTTCGCCGTGGCGCTCGAAGTGGCGGTGCTCGAATTCCACGCGCGTGCGTGCGGGCGCTTCTTCGATGAAACGCACTTCGTATTCGCTGGCGTGGGCGGGATCGGGATCGAATTGCCAGTCGCCGCCGATCTGCCACGCAACCACCAGCCGCGACGGCGGATCCCAGACGAGCACACGGCCCCAGTCGCACTCCGCACCGTGGATGCCGCGCTCGAACACGCGGCCCCCTTTGCACGGTTCCATCACCACTTCCTTCAGCGGTTCCGTGCCGATGGAGTGGTCGCGGAACCACCAGGTGTCGATGCCCCGCGTGAACACCTCGAAGGCATGCTCGCGTGGCGCTTCGACGGTGATCGTGTGACGTACGGAAGGAATGCCGGCCACAACGTTCATCGGGATTTCTCCTTCGCGGATCGTTCCGCGGCTTGCTTGAACGACTGCAGGGATTCCTGCCAGAACCGGTCGAAGTAATCGCGCAGCCCGGCCACGCCATCGGCATCGATCCGGTAGATCTGGCGGTTGGCGGCGCGTTGGCAGGTGACCAGCCCGACATCTTTCAGCACCCTGAGATGCTGGGACACGGCCGAGCGCGTGACCGGCAGGTCGCGCGCGATTTCGCCGACCGCGAGCGGTCCGCGTTCGAGGCGCTCGAAGATCGCCATCCGGGTGGGATAACCCAGTGCCTGCACGCGCAATTTAAGGTTAGCTTTCACTAACCGTTAGTTTACGCTAACGCATGGCGCCGTCAACATGGGCGGCGAGGGCGTCAAAAATCGGGATCGCGGGCTTTCCGGATCAGCGCACGCGCGCGATGCACTTCAACTCGATCGCGATCGGCGTCGGCAGGGCGGTGATGCCCAGCGTGGTGCGGCAGGGCGCCGCCGCCGGATCGGGAAAGTATTCCGTCCAGACCGCGTTGTAGGCGTCGAAATCCAGCGCCATGTCGGTGAGGAACACCGTCACATCGACGAGGTCTTCCCAGCGCGCGCCCGAGGCCTCCAGCACCGCGCGCACGTTGGCGAACACCTGGCGGGTCTGGGTGGCGATGTCATGGGTCACCAGGGTGCCGCGCGGGTTGAAGACGTTGCCCGGGATCGCGTTGCTGCCGGGCACGCGCGGACCGATCCCGGACAGGAACAGCAGGTCGCCGACGCGCCGCGCGTGGGGATAGGCGCCGACCGGGGCGGGAGCAGCGTCGGTGGAGGTGCTGTCGTTCATGGTTTCGGGCACAGGACTGATCCGGCCAGGGCCTGTCCCACCCCGGCGACGTTGCAGGTGCTCGCGTTCGATCGGCTTTGCGGATTGTCGGTCAGCGACTGCCCGGCCGTTTTCACTTCGATGGTCTGGCTGCCGATCCGCTGGCCGCGTTCGTCGGTGATCGTGAGGCGATAACGATGATCGGGCCGCAGGTAAAGCTGCCCGACCGGAATGCTGTAGTCGCCCTGGGTGATCTTGATGTCGTTGATGGTCGTCAACGGCACCGGATCCAGCACCATGCGGTCGGCCGGAATCGCGTCGTCGCCTTCGTCGGTGTAGCGCGCGGCGACCATGCACGGCCAGTTCCGCTGGCAGAGGTTGCCGTTGACGGTGAACGGCACGCGCGCGCCCCACAGCTCCAGCCAGGTCGGGCGGTCGTAGACGAAATGCCCCTGCGGGAAAATCACGCTGGCGTCGTAGCCAGGACGCAGCGACCAGGGTTTGGCATGCTTGTCGATGAATACCATCGGTTGCGTCGGATGGAGGCTGCCGACGATCGGGCCGTAATCCGGATGATCCATGCCGCTGTCCTGATGCGGGATCAGGATGGTCTGCTCGACCGACAGCGGCGTGATGCCGGAATCCTTCATGAAGTGCTCGGCCATCGATTCCGCACCGAGGAACTGGCCGGTTTTCTGGATGTGCGCGTAACCGGCGTTGACCACGATCTTCGCGTTCGGATCGGTCTTCAGTATCTTCCAGAGGTTTTCCGCCTGCTGCGCTTCGCGCGCGTTGCCGGTGTGGTCGGGGTCGGCTTCGTAGGCGACCACCTTGTAGCCGAGCTTCAACGCGGTGCGCACCATTTCCGCGTACACCGGTTCGCGGGTGTAGAAGCCGCTGGTGGCGACCGGGTAGCCGCGCTTGTTCAGCGCATCGACGTCGGTGTGATAAAGCGTCTCCACCGCGAACACGTTGAAGCCTTGTTCACGCAGCGGCTTCAGCAGACGCACGGTGAGCGTGCGCGTCAGCGCGATGTTGTGCGCTTCATTGAGGAACACCACCCGGTAGTTCTTCGCGAGTTGCGGGATGTAATCCAGCGCGGGCACCGCATGCCAGCCCGGCTGTGCCAGCGGCGAAGGCAGATCGTCGGCGAGCGGCTTCTGCTGGATCGAAAAGCCCAGTTCCGCATCCTTGTAGTCGCCGATGAAGCTCTGGTACCACGACAGGTACTGGCCGAAGATCGCACGGAACGCAGGCTTGCCGTCGGACGCGTAAGCGCGGCGCATCACCTGGTACTGCGCCAGCAGATCCTTGCGGCCGTGGGCGCGCTTCATGATCGCATCCGACTTGTCCATTGCCTCGACCTGCTGCTCGCGCCACGTGGTTGGCACCTGCGCGACCGCGACGGTCGCGAATCCGGCCAGCAGCGACATGACGAGGCAAAGCGTGCGCAGGCGTTCCATGGTTCCGGCAACCGTCGCGTGGATGTCGATGAAGTTACGTGGACAGCAGCCTCGAAGCTTCGATGGGCATCAAAACGTTCATGCGGGTGTGGCGGTCAATCCCGCGAGTGCATGGCCGTAGGCCGACTCGAGCGCGTCGAATCGCCCGACATCCATCCCGAGGTCATGGATGTGGCCGTCGGACAAACCATAACACCATCCGTGCACCGTCAGCGGCTGTCCGTGGTCCCAGGCGTCGCGGACGATGGTGGTGTGGCAGGCGTTCGCGACCTGCTCGATCACGTTGAGTTCGCACAGGCGATCGTGGCGCTGCGCCGGCGGTTCGGCGTCGATCAGCGCTTGGTGGCGCTCCAGCGTGTCGCCGATGTAGCGCAGCCAGTTGTCGATCAGGCCCAGCCGGTCGCCCTTCAGCGCCGCGCCCACGCCACCGCAACCGTAGTGGCCGGTGATCATGATGTGCTCGACCTTCAGCACGTCCACCGCGAACTGCATCACCGACAGGCAATTCATGTCCGAGTGCAGCACGAGATTGGAGATATTCCGGTGCACGAACACTTCGCCCGGATCGATGCCCAGGATCTGGTTGGCCGGCACCCGCGAGTCGGAGCAGCCGATCCACAGGTATTTCGGTGTCTGCTGCCTGGACAGGCGCGTGAAGAATCCGGGATCTTGCGCGCGGATCGACTGCGACCAGCGGCGATTGTTTTCGAGCAGTTCCTGCGGGGATGGCATTTCGTATTCCTTCGTTATTTTTTCAAGTATGGGGCCGCGCTATGCAAACGTTCTTGGGTTCGGTGAAAAACCGCAGCGCATCAACGCCACCTTCGCGGCCCATGCCGGAATGCTTGACGCCGCCGAACGGCGTGCGCAGGTCGCGCAGCATCCAGCAGTTTACCCACACGATGCCGAAGTCGATGCGTTCCGCGACGCGGTGCGCGCGTGCAAGGTCGCGCGTCCACAGCGATGCCGCGAGCCCATAGTCCGTGCCGTTGGCGATCGCGACCGCTTCGTCTTCATCGTCGAACGGGATCAACGTCACCACCGGACCGAAGATTTCCTCGCGATTGGTGGCGCAATCCTGCGGCAGTCCTTCGATCACCGTCGGGGCCACGAACCAGCCATCCGCGCAGCGTCCGGGCAGCTTCACCGTTTCGCCGCCGGTCAATATTTTCCCGCCTTCCTGTCGCGCACGCGCGATGCACGCCGTCACCTTGTCGAAATGCGGCTTCGACACCAGCGCACCGAGGTCGCTGGCTTCGTCGTCCGGGTCACCGACCTTGAGCGCCTTCACCTTTTCCAGATAGCGCCGCTTGAAATCATCGTAGATCGATCGCTCGACCAGTAGCCGCGATCCGCACAGGCAGATTTCGCCCTGGTTGGAAAACCCGGAGCGCACGATCGTATCGAGGCTGGCGTCGGAAAGATCCGCGTCGGCAAACACGAAGGCCGGATTCTTGCCGCCCATTTCCAACGACACCTTCTTGAACTGTCTGGCTGCGGCTTCGGCGATCGACGCGCCGGTGCGGGTCGAACCCGTGAACGACACGGCTTTGACCTTCGGGTGTTCGACGATCGCTTGCCCGACCTTGGGGCCAAGGCCGTGCACGATGTTCAGCACGCCCGGCGGCAAGCCGCACTCGATGGCAAGTTCCGACAAGCGAAACGCGGTGGACGGCGTGACTTCCGACGGTTTCGCCACCACGGTATTGCCGGCCGCGAGCGCCGGCGCGATTTTCCAGGTGAAGAGATAAAGCGGCAGGTTCCACGGCGAGATACAACCCACGACGCCCAACGGCTGTCGCAAAGTGATGTTGATCGCGCGTGCATCGATGTGCGATTCGCCCGGCCATTGGGTGATCGCTTCGGCAAAGAATCGCAAATTGGCCACCGCGCGCGGAATGTCCACGCTGTGCGCGAGTTTCACCGGCTTGCCGCTGTCGCGCGATTCCTCGCGGGCCAATTCGTCGAGTCGTGCTTCCACCGCGTCGGCCAAGCGGTGCAAGTGGCGCGCGCGTTCACCCGCCGCCAACGCCGCCCACGCCGGTTGCGCGCGTTCAGCCGTGGCGATCGCGGCTTCCACGTCGCGCGCATCGGAATCCGGACAACGCGCGTACACCTTGCCCGTCGCGGGTTCGAACACATCGAGATACGCGCCGCCGGCCGGACTGTGCAGTTCGCCGTCGATCAGGTTGGCGAGTGTCAGGACTTCCATTGCGCAAGCTTAGCGCATGCCGTTGGCTTTCCTCGTCTGCAACGGGTGGGGAGGTGGCGACGGAAATCGGTTACGGCGTCAGAGGCGTGGATCCCGCGGACGCAGGCGGCTGAGAGATGATGCCGTACTTTTTTTCCATGGCCTCGAAACGCGGATCGTCGCGCAGTGGGATGTAGGTCGGATTGACAGCGAAATCGCTGCAGGAAAATGGAGCCGGCGCGCACGAGCGATCCAACAGGTTTAACGCAATATCCTTCTTGTCCAACACGAGATAGACGATGAAAAGGTTGTAAAGCGAATCCGGGTCGAGATCGGATCGTTGCCGCAGCGCATCCGCGGCGTCCAGCGCTTGCGGGCGCAGCTTGGGATCGAGTACGGATTGGTAGGTCAGTTTGCCGGCGGCGACGAGTTGCCGGCCCAGCGGCGTATCGGGATGCACGAGATCGAACGCGTTGATGGCATCCTGATTGCGGTGTAGCAGCGAGTAAGCCTGCGCGAGTCCGAAGGCGGTAGAGGCGCTGTGCGGCGCCAGTTTCGCCACTGCCAGTGAAGGAGCAAGTGCTTCGGGGTATTCGCCAACGTTCAAATAGCTGATGGCGAGGTTGTTCTGCGTAATGGCGCTATCCGGGTCGAGTTGTGCGGATTTCAGAGTCTCCGCCAGTGTGGCCTTGGGGGGCAGCAACAGCCCGTAATCCAGATGCGCGGTGGCGTTGCTGGGGTCGAGTTCGATCGCGCGTTGAAAGCCTTTGCGGGCCTCGGCGTTTCTGCCTTCGGACATGTCGGCGCTGGCGAGTGCCAGGATCGCATCCACGTTGTTCGGATCGAGTTGCAGCGCCTTGTTGGCCTCTTCGCGAACTTTGGGCAGGACATTCTTCGGCGACAGTGTGGAGAACTGGATCAGGTCGTTCAACGCGCGCGCCAGCAGGGCATGGGCGGCTGCGTAATCGGGTGCAATCGCAATGGCTTGCTTCAACAGACTGCGTGCCTCCTCGTACGGTGTGGCGGAGCGGCCGTTCTGCATTGCGGCGCGCGCTTGCAACACCAGATCGTGCGCTTCCGGATTCACGGTTTGCGCGGCGCGTGCGTCGGCGAATTTCACCTTCAGCGCGCCCGAGATCGCGGCCGAAATCTTGTCCTGCACCTGGAAGATGTTGGACAGCGAATCGTCGTAGTGCGACGCCCAGGTCTGGTACCCGGTGCGGGCGTTGACCAGTTCCACGATCACCCGCACCTTGCTGCCCTGGCGCAGGATCTTGCCGGTCAACACGCTGGCGACATTCAAGTCCTTGGCGATTTCGGCGGCCGATTGCCTGCTGTCGCGATACTTCGACGCCGTATCCCACGCGATCACCCGCAGGGCGGTGTTCTGGCCCAGCGCGTTGGTGAGTTCCTCGGTGATGCCGTCGCTGAAGTATTGC
>DAIUEL010000122.1:0-4026 GCA_036845145.1 Rhodanobacteraceae bacterium
ACGCGCGCGATTTCGCGGCGCTGCTGCGCGACATGGACGATCGTTATCGGCAAGGCCAGCCCCCGAAACCGATCGCACCGCCGGAGCCGGTGCGCAACCGCTGGGGCATGGCTGACGCATGAGCGCGAAAGAGCAATTCGTTCCCTTGAACCTCGCCGTGCTGACGGTATCGGATTCGCGCACGATCGAGAGCGACACGTCGGGGCAATTCCTTGTCGATGCGTTGATCGAAGCCGGACACCGCCTGCAAGAACGCAAGTTGCTGCACGACGACCGCTACGCGATCCGCGCACAGGTGGCGGCATGGATCGCTGACGCGAACGTGCACGGCATCCTGATCACCGGCGGCACCGGCTTCACCGGCCGCGACTCGACGCCGGAAGCGGTGCTGCCGCTGCTGGACAAGGAAATGCCCGGTTTCGGCGAACTGTTCCGTGCGATCAGCTTCGAGGAAATCGGCACGTCGTCGTTGCAGTCGCGCGCCTTCGCGGGGTTGTCCAACCAAACCTTCGTGTTCGCCCTGCCCGGCTCGACGTCTGCGTGCCGGACCGCGTGGGAGAAAATCCTGCGCGCGCAACTCGACGCCCGCACGCGGCCGTGCAATCTGATCGGATTGATGCCGAGGCTGAGCGAGCGCTGATTGCGTGCCCGCATATCATCGCGTTTTTGCAGCGGAGAACCGTCATGCATGCCGGCAGTTGTCTGTGCGGTGCCGTGCGCTATGAAGTGCACGGCGAACTTGGCCCGATCACCGTGTGTCATTGCCGCAAATGCCGCAAGGCCAATGGGTCGGCGTTCAACGCGGTAGCGCCGATCGCGCGCGCGGATCTGCGCCTGCTGGGCGGCAAGGATGCGATGGCCGAATTCGAATCCTCGCCCGGCGTGCACCGGGTGTTCTGCACGGGTTGCGGCGCGCAGTTATACAGCCGTCGCGATGCTATGCCCGACACGTTGCGCCTGCGCCTCGGCACGCTGGACACGCCGGTCGAAGGCGAACCAATCCAGCACATCTTCACCGCGCACAAGGCCGAGTGGTACGCCATTCCCGGCGATGCGCCGCAATATCCGGAACAGGTCCCGGCATGAGCCTGCGGCTCAGGCGGTGCTGAATCCACGCCACGACTGTTCCGGCAACGCTTCGCGCCGGACGTTTTCGACGCTCGCCGCAGGCGGCCCGTGGTGCAGCCACGCATCCAGCTCGTCGATGGCTTCGCGGCTGCCCGACGCCACCACTTCCACGTTTCCGTCGGCAAGGTTTTTCGCGTGGCCGGTCAGGCCGAGGCGCAACGCGCGCTCGCGCGTGGAGGCCCGGAAGAACACGCCCTGCACTTTCCCGATGACGATGAAGCGTGCGCAAGTCATGGACCTTGCGCTCCGCTGCTGGACCGCGGCGACTTGGACGTCGCGATCGCCGCGTCCAGCAACTTCGCATCGACAGGGCCGATGAAGCGTTTCGCCAACCGCCCGTCCGGCGCGATCAGGTAAGTCGTCGGCAGCGTGGCCGGCATTTCGATGCCACGCGGAAGATCGTCCATGTCGAGCTGCGCCAACGGGTAATCGACCGGGTGTTTTTTCGCGAAGGCCAGCACCTCGGCGCGCGGCGAGCGGTCGTAGGCCAGGCCGACCGCGGCCACGTCCTTGTGCGTGCGGACGTACTTCGAAAGGGCCGGCATCTCGGCGATGCATGGCGAACACCAGGTCGCCCAGAAATTCACGACCACCCACTTGCCGCGCATCGCCGTGAGGTCGAAGGTCTTGCCGTCCAGCGTCTGGATGCTGAGCGCGGGCGCCGAGGTCGGCGGTTGCGCGTGCCCGATACCCGTCGTGCAAGCCAATGCCAGCACCAACATCCACGCACCGCGGCGGAACACATTCATCAAGGTTTCTCCTCGGACTTGGTGGACGACTCGCGCGCCGCCGAGGCGAACACGTGTCGCAACGGTATCGCCAGGTTGCCACGCAACGCGGCTTCGGCGCGTTGCAACGCCACCCGCACCTCGGGCAGCAGACCGGCGCTGGCGCGTTGCAATGACAACGCATCGTCCGGCAGCCGGTAATCCCCCGCGCGGAACACGTCATCCAGCGAAGCGCTGTCGAGGTCGCGCGCCAGCACCCATTCGCCACCGGCGGTGCAGCGGATCATCCCGGCCCGCCTGAGATCCACGAGATAACGTTGCAGCAGGTCGGCGGTCAGGAAGCGCTCACGCTGCGACAACTCCGATTCGCACAAACCTTCCCCGGAGCGTTGCGCGATCGCGAAATGCTGCAGCACCCGCATCAGGCCCACGAACTCGCAACCCGGCGGCAGCATCTCGTGCGGGTCGTGGTACTCGAACGCGTCCAGCGCGGCGGTGAGCGTCGCGCCCAAAAGCACGATCACCCACGAAAGGTAAATCCAGATCAGCAGGATCGGAATCACCGCCAGCGCACCGTACACCGCCTGATAATTCGCGAGATCCTGCACGTACCAGGCAAAACCGTTGCGCGCCGCCTCGAACAACAAGGCCCCGGCCAGCGCGCCCGCAATCGCGTCGCGCCAGCGCACCCGGCAGTTGGGCACCAGTTGGTACAGCACGCTCAGGCCCACCCACGTGACCGCGAACGGCAGCAGCGCGACCAGCTGCAAACCCAATACGCCCGCGTTGCCGGCGCCGCGCAGCACCGGTTGCGCGAACACCCAGGAACTCGCGGCCACCGCCGCGACCAGCGCCAGGGGACCCAGCGTCAGTGCCCCCCAATACAGCAGGAAACGCGCACTGCCCTTGCGCGGCGAAGGCACGCGCCAGATCCGGTTGAAGCGATCCTCGATGCTGGCCAGCATCATCAACGCGCTCGCCAGCAGGAACAGGATGCCGACGATGGTCAGCTTGCTGGCGTTGTCGGCGAACTGGAGCAGGTATCCTTGCACCGTTTCGCCGGACGCCGGAACGAAATTGCGGAAGATGAAATCGGAAACATGCTCGCGCAGCCCGGCGAACACCGGGAACACGGCAAGGATCGCCACCACCGCGGTCAGCAGCGGCACCACCGCGAACAACGTCGTGTACGAGAGCGCGCCGGCGGTTTCGAAACACTTGTCGTCGCGGAAGCGGTACCACAGGAATTTCGCGAACGCCTTCAGCCGGTCGCGGCGCAGTATTTGGCGAAAGCCCGAAAGCCGTCTCATGCGAAAAGGCTAGTGCAACCGCGGGACAAAGGAAACGCCATGAGATGCGGGCGTTGGCATCCGTAAACCATGGCTTTCGATGACGGGAAACAATATCGGACAATGGAAATACTGATTGTCTATTACAGTCGCAACGGCAGCGTCGCCCGACTCGCGCGGCTGATCGCGCGCGGCGTCGAGGAAGTCGACGGCATGCGCGCGCGCCTGCGCCAGGTGCCGCCGGTGGCAGCGGTCACGCAATCGGCGCACCCGCCGGTGCCTGACGAAGGCGCGCCCTATGTGGAACTGAAGGACCTGCACGAATGCGCGGGGCTGATCGTGGGCAGCCCCACGCGTTTCGGCAACATGGCCGCACCGATGAAGCACTTCCTCGATTCCACGCCGGCCGAATGGGCTTCGGGCGCGCTGGTCGGCAAACCGGCCGCGGTGTTCACCTCCACCTCCACGATGCACGGCGGCCAGGAATCGACGCTGCTGTCGATGATGACGCCGCTGATCCACCACGGCATGTTGATGGTCGGCATTCCCTTCACCGAACCCGCGCTCAATGCCACCACCACGGGCGGCACGCCGTACGGCGCCAGCCACGTGTCCGGGGTCAATGGCGATCGCCCGATCAGCGCCGACGAACGCACGCTTGCGCGGGTGCTCGGGCGACGCGTCGCCGACGTCGCGAAGCGCCTCGCGGTGAATGCGTGAACCTCAGCGCGCAACAACGCATCGGCTTCGCGGCCTGGGGCGCGTTGGCGTTGCTGCAGGTCGTCTGGCACGCATGGCTGCTGCCGCCCATGCGCATGCCTGTCGCGGTGGCGATGCTGATCGCGTTGCTGCCGCTGGCGATCCCACTGCTGTATTGGCGC
>DAIUEL010000122.1:4126-8356 GCA_036845145.1 Rhodanobacteraceae bacterium
CATGAGCTTCGTCCAGCCCGCGCCGCGACTCGCCGATCCGTACCGGGACGACCGCGTGCTGCAATCGTGGTTGTCACGTGTGCTGCCCGATGCGCAACGACACGGCGCGGAACCGGATTTCGTCGCACTCGCCGAGTATGCGCAACGTGCCTACGCGCGCGAGACCACCACCCCGCCCGCCGAACCAGTGCTGACGAATTGGGACGTGTGGGGCAACCGCGTCGATCGCATCGAGCTGACGCAAACATGGCGCGAAGGGCCGGCCATCGCTGCGAAATACGGGCTCGTCGCCGACGGTCACGATCGTGCGCTCGGTGGATTCGCGCGCGTGCAGCAGTTCGCCAAGGTTTACCTGTACCACGCCGCAAGCGCGTTCTACTCCTGCCCACTGGCGATGACCGACGGCGTCGCCACGACGCTGCGCGGCGCGTCAAACGTTGCCCTGCGCGATCGCATTCTTCCGCACCTCTTGAGCCGCGATTCCGCGACGTTCTGGATCAGCGGCCAATGGATGACCGAAAACACCGGCGGCTCCGACGTCGGCGGCAGTGAGACCACCGCACGCCGCGACGGCAACGGCACGTGGCGATTGAACGGACGCAAATGGTTCACCTCCGCCATCAACGCCGAAGTCGCGCTGGCGCTGGCGCGTCCAGATGGCAACCCCGATGGCCCAGATGGCCTTGCGCTGTTCTGCGTCGAAACGCGCAACGCCGATGGTTCCTGGAACGGCCTCATCCTCGATCGCCTGAAGGACAAGTTCGGCACCCGCGAACTGCCGACCGCGGAAATCCACCTGCACGACACGCGCGCGGAACTGGTCGGCGGCACCACGAATGGCGTGCGCGCGATCACACCGGTGCTGCAGGTGACGCGGCTGTGGAATGCGTTCGGGTCGCTTTCGACGATGGCGCGTTGCCTCGCCTTGACGCGCGACTATGCGCGGCGCCGCGCCACGTTCGGCAAGCCGTTGATCGAACAACCGCTGTTCGCCGATTCGCTGGCCGGCTGGGAAGCCGAGTTCGAGGCTGCGTTTCATTTGGCGATGGAAGTGGCGCTGCTGCTGGGACGCGTCGAATCGGGCGCAGGCAATGACCGGGACGCCGCGCTGCAACGCTTGCTGACGCCGCTGGCGAAAGCGTGGATCTGCAAGCTCGGGGTGCACATCGCCTCGGAAACCATTGAGGCGTTCGGCGGCATCGGCTACCTCGAAGACAGTGGCATCCCACTGCTGCTGCGCGACGCACAGGTGTTCCCGATCTGGGAAGGTTCGAGCAATGTGCAGGCGCTGGATTTCCTGCGTGCGCTCGAAAAACTCGGCATCGATGCGCTCGTGGAGGCGGTTGATGACTGGATCGAAGCCGCCGACGGTGCGGTGGCCGATCACGATGCCGAAGCGATCCACGGCGCGATCCGCCATGCCGATACGTGGCTGCGTGACCACGCCCGCGATGCCGATGCGCTGCAAGCCGGGGCGCTCCGCCTCGCCACGACCTGCGCGCGCAGCGTTGCCGCCGCACTGCTGGCGCGGCATGCGGCGTGGGCGCGGCGCGAACAAGGCGATTCCGCTCCCGCGGTTTCCTTGCGCCGCTTCTGCGCTCACGGCATCGACCGCATCCAGGCCATGTAGGAGCGAGCCTGCTCGCGACCAGGGAACGCGAGGTGACATGTTGTGCTTGCGTCGCGCGCAGGCGCGCTCCTACAAATCGTCCACGCGCCGTGCATGAAACGTCGCGATGTAACGCTCGAGTGACTGCGCCGCGATCGCATCACGCAATTCCTGCATCAGTGTCAGGTAATGGTGCAGGTTGTGGATGGTCGCGAGTTGGGCGCCCAGCATTTCGCCGCAGCGGTCCAGATGACGCAGATAGGCGCGCGAAAAGCCATTCGCGCACGCGTAGCAGGCGCAGCCTTCCTCGATCGGGCGCGTGTCGCGCGCGTATTTTGCGTTGCGGATGCGCAGGGTGCCTGCGCGGGTGAACAGGAATCCGTTGCGCGCATGCCGGGTCGGCATCACGCAATCGAACATGTCGATGCCGCGGCGCACGGCTTCGACGATGTCCTCCGGGCGGCCGACGCCCATCAGGTAACGCGGCTTGTCGGCCGGCAGGCGCGGCACCGCGGTTTCGAGCGTCGCATTGCGTTCGGCTTCCGGTTCGCCCACGGCCAATCCGCCGAGTGCATAGCCGTCGAAACCGATCTGCAGCAATCCTTCGGCGGAGCGCGCGCGCAACGCGTCGTGCACGCCGCCCTGCACGATGCCGAACAGAGCATTGCGATTGCCGAATTCATCGAACGCACGCCGCGACCGCGCGGCCCAGCGCAGCGAAAGTTCCATCGATTCGCGCACCACGCCCGCGTCCACGGGTTTGCCGTCCACCGTGTACGGCGTGCATTCGTCGAACGCCATCACGATGTCGGAATCGAGCACCGCCTGGATGCGCATGGATTCCTCGGGCGACAGGAACACGCGCGATCCGTCCACCGGCGAGGCGAACGTCACGCCCTCTTCGGTGAGCTTGCGGCGCTCGGCCAGCGAAAACACCTGGAAACCGCCGGAGTCGGTAAGGATCGGTCCATTCCAGCCAATGAAACGATGCAGCCCGCCAAAAGCGGCGATCACCTCGAGTCCCGGCCGCAGCCACAGATGGAACGTGTTGCCGAGGATGACCTGCGCGCCGACCTCGCCAAGATCCCGCGGCGTCATTGCCTTCACCGAACCATACGTGCCGACCGGCATGAAAGCCGGCGTATCGATCACGCCGCGCGGCAACGTAATGCGGCCGCGGCGGGCGGCGCCATCGGTGGAGAGGAGGTCGAATTGCATGGCCGGAAATCGGGAATCGTGAGCGGGAATCGACAAAGCATCGCAGACCCGCGCGCGTTTTACGATTCCCGATTCCCCATTCCCGATTCCCGGCTGTCCGGCCACACCAGCATCGCATCGCCATAGGAATAGAACCGGTAGCGTTGCTCGACCGCGTGTCGGTACGCCGACAGCACGAACTCGCGTCCGGCGAACGCCGACACCAGCATCAGCAGCGTCGATTCCGGCAGATGGAAGTTGGTGATCAAGCCGTCGACCGACGTGATCCGGTAGCCCGGAAAAATGAAGATGCGCGTTTCACCCGCGAACGGTTCCACCTCGCCGCGCTCGCCACGCGCGGCTTCCAGTGCGCGCACCACCGTGGTTCCGACCGCGATCACGCGCCCGCCGCGCGCCCGCGTGCGATGGATCTTCTCGACCAGTTCGGCGCCCACGTTCAACCACTCGCGATGCATTTCGTGGTCTTCGATCTTTTCGGCGCGCACCGGCTGGAAGGTGCCCGCGCCCACGTGCAGCGTGATGTAATCGAAATCGACGCCGCGCGCGCGCAGCGTTTCCAGCAATCCGGCATCGAAATGCAGGCCCGCGGTCGGCGCCGCCACCGCGCCGGGGCGGCGCGCGTAGACGGTCTGGTAGCGTTCGCTGTCACGCGGGTCATCAGGCCGCGCGATGTACGGCGGCAACGGTATGTGGCCAACCCGCAGCAGCAGTTTTTCCAAAGGTTCCGTGCACTCGAACTTGAGTTCGAAGAACTGGCCTTCGCGGCCGAGCACCCGCACCGGCGTGCCATCGTCCAGTTCGATCAGGCCGCCTTCGCGCGGCTTCTTGCTCACGCCCAGCATCGCCACGGCCGTATGCGAACCGGTAATGCGTTCCAGCATGATCTCGACCGCGCCGCCGCTGGGCTTGTGCCCGAACAGGCGCGCCGGCAGCACGCGCGTGTCGTTGAACACCAACAGGTCACCCGGCCGCAACAGCGACGGCAAATCGGTGAACGCGCGGTCTGCCAGGCTCTGGTGCGGCGCATCGACCTCCAGCAGGCGACTCGCGCTGCGTTCGGGCAACGGCCGCTGCGCGATCAACTCGACCGGCAGGTCGTAGTGAAAATCGGACTTCTTCAAGGGTGCACCGCGCGATGGATGGCCACCCATTGTAGGAGCGCGCCTGCGCGCGACCTTGCAGACGATTGGCCGGCATGGCGCGGGGCGCCGGCCCGGCCATCCATGGCCGGTCGCTCAGCCGGTCACGCGATGCCCCCGGCATCGCGTAAACGACCGTCTTCGCCCTGCAGCAGGCTCCTACAGCCAGCCTTTTTGCCGCGCGAGCCGATACGCCTCGATCCGATTGGCGACGCCCAGCTTGCCGATCGCCTCGGACAGGTAATTGCGCACGGTGCCGTGCGA
>DAIUEL010000123.1:0-8301 GCA_036845145.1 Rhodanobacteraceae bacterium
CCGTCGCAGCGCGAACGGGTCTCTGTTGCCGGTGGGCTTCATGCCGACCGCGAAGATGCCGGCCAACGTGTCCAGCTTGTCGGCCAACGACACGCACTGCGCCAACGTGCCCGCGGCGATGCCGTCGCCGGCATGACGCGGACGATAAAACTCGTCCAGCGCACGCGCGATTTCGGGCGCTTCACCTTGCGCTGCCGCGTAGTGACGGCCCATCACGCCCTGCAGTTCCGGGAACTCGCCGACCATCCGGGTCAGCAGGTCGCAGCGGGACAAACCGGCGGCGTGCGCCGCCTGTGCCGCATCGACGTCGGTGCCTTGCGCGAACAGGCGCTCGGCGATCGCACTGGCGAGCTCCGCCACGCGTACGGTCTTGTCCCACACGCTGCCGAGTGCTTTCTGATAGGTGACGTCACGCAGCCCCTGCTGGTACGAAGCCAGCGGTGTCTTCAGGTCTTCGTCGAAGAAGTATTTCGCGTCTGCGAAACGCGGGCGGATCACGCGCTCGTAGCCGTGGCGGATCTGCGCAGGATCCTTCGATTCGAGATTCGCGATGCCGATGAAATGCTCGGTGAGCTTGGCGTCGGCATCGAACACCGGCACGAACTTCTGGTTGGCGCGCATGGTGGTGACCAATGCTTCGTGCGGCACCGCGAGGAAATCGCGGTCGAACGTGCAGGCGATTGCGACCGGCCACTCGTTGAGATTGGCCAATTCCTCGAGCAACGCATCGTCGAGGTGCGGTGTGCAACCGGTCGGCGCGACGCGCGCGACTTCATCGCGAATCCGCTGGCGCCGCTCCGCCGGTTCGGACAGGACCCTGGCCGCACGCATGGCGTCGACGTAACTGTCGGCATCGGCCAGATGCACCGGCGCCGGATGCATGAAGCGATGGCCGCGCGATTGCCGGCCACTTTTCACGCCGAACAGTTCGCCCGCGATCACCTGGTCGCCGTGCAGCATCACCAGCCAATGCACCGGACGGACGAACGCGAAATCGTGATCGCCCCATCGCATCGGTTTCGGGATGGGCAACGCCGCAGCGGCTACGTGCACGATCTCCGGCACCAGTTCGGCGGTCGTGCGACCGGGCGAAACATTGCGGTGCACGAAACGCTCGCCCTTGGCGTCGGTCGCGCGTTCGAGCTGCGTCCAGTCCACGCCGGCCTTGTTGGCGAAACCGAGTAACGCCTTTGTCGGTTGGCCATCCGCGTCCAGCGCGATGTTGACGTAGGGGCCGAAACTTTCGCTGCGCTGCTCGGGCTGGGTGAAGGCCACGCCCGGCACCCGCACCGCGAGGCGTCGCGGTGTCGCGAAAGTCTGCGCACGTTCGGTGTCGGCCTCGACGCCGCGCTTCGACAAGCCATCGCACACGGCCTGTGCAAACGCGCGTGCCAGATCGTCCACCGCATGGATGGGCAACTCCTCGACACCAATTTCGACCAGCAGGGCGCGCTCAGCCATGCGCGGCCTCCGCTTGCATTTCACGCGGCGCTGTCCACGCTTTTGCGACGGCATGCGCGAGCGCACGCACACGCAGGATGTAGCGCTGGCGTTCGGTCACCGAAATCGCGCGACGTGCATCCAGCAAGTTGAAGGCGTGGCTGGCCTTCATCACCTGCTCGTAGGCAGGCAGCGGCAGGCGGAGTTCGACCAGCCTGTTGGCCTCGGCTTCGCAGGCGTCGAAGCGGTGGAACAGTTCTTTCGTATCGGCGTATTCGAAGTTGTAGGCGCTCTGTTCCACCTCGTTGCGGTGGAATACGTCGCCGTAGGTCACCACGCCGTGCGGCGCGGTGGTCCACACGAGATCGAACACGCTGTCGACGTTCTGCAGGTACATCGCGAGCCGCTCGAGGCCGTAGGTGATTTCGGCCGTGACCGGTTTGCATTCGAGGCCACCGGCCTGCTGGAAATAGGTGAACTGGGTGACTTCCATCCCGTTCAACCAAACTTCCCAGCCGAGGCCCCACGCGCCCAGCGTCGGCGATTCCCAATTGTCCTCGACCAGCCGCAAATCGTGCACCAGCGGATCGATCCCGAGCGCGCGCAGCGAACCGAAGTAACGCTCCACCACGTCATCGGGATTCGGCTTTAGCACCACTTGATACTGGTAGTACTGCTGCAGGCGATTGGGATTTTCGCCGTAGCGGCCGTCGGCCGGGCGCCGGCACGGCTGCACGTACGCTGCCGCCCACGGCTCGGGACCGAGTGCGCGCAGGAACGTCGCGGGATGGAACGTGCCCGCGCCGACTTCCAGATCCAGCGGCTGCAGCAGCACGCAACCCTGGTCCGCCCAATAGCGGTTCAGGGTCTGGATCACGTCCTGGAAAGTGGGTGCTGCCATCGGTACGGGGGCGCGGCGCAAAGCGCGTTAGTATAGCTGCGAGGCCGAAATCCCGAGCGCTTCTCGCGGATCGGGGGTCTTTGGACAGCGGGGCGAGCAATGGCGGCAAACCCGAATTCGACGTCGGTGATCGGCCGGCACGGACGACTGGAATTGGCCGAAGTGCTGGCGGCATTGATCGCCGACGGCCTGCTGGCCGCCGAAGACGCCAAGCGCATCCGCACGACCAGCCGCGCCGGACGCGGCGCGGTCGAATTGCACCCGCTGGTGGTGATCGCGAGCGCCAAGCCCGAGAACCGTGCCGATCCCGGCAAGCCGCTGACGGTGGAATCGCTGACCGTGTGGCTGGCCGAAAAAGCCGGACTGCCGTATCTCAAGATCGATCCAATGAAGATCGATGTGGCCGCGGTGACGCAGGCGGTGAGCCAGGCCTACGCGCAGCGTCACCGCATCCTGCCGGTCGCGGTCGAACGCGGCGCGGTCACCTTCGCCAGCGCCGAACCCTTCGATGCGCACTGGGCCGCGGATCTTTCGCAGATGCTGCGGCGCGAAGTGAAGCGCGTGGTCGCGAATCCGCTGGACGTCCATCGTTATTTGATGGAGTTCTATGGCGTGCAGCGCTCGATCGCCAAGGCGCGCGAAGCCAAGCAGGATTCGATGGATGGCTCGGCAATCCTGAACTTCGAGCAGTTGCTGGAACTTGGCAAGACCGGCGAGATTGGCGCGGATGACCGGCATGTCGTCCACATCGTGGACTGGCTTTTGCAGTACGCGTTCGAGCAACGCGCTTCGGACATCCACCTTGAACCGCGCCGCGAAGCGGGATTGATCCGCTTCCGCATCGACGGCGTGATGCACAAGGTGTTCGAATTGCCGCCCGCGGTGATGACCGCGGTAACCGCGCGCATCAAGATCCTCGCGCGCCTCGATGTTGCCGAAAAACGCCGCCCGCAGGATGGCCGCATCAAGACCCGGTCGGCAGGTGGGCGCGAGGTGGAACTGCGCATCTCGTCGATGCCGACCGCGTTCGGCGAAAAGATCGTGATGCGCATCTTCGATCCCGACATCGTGGTCAAGCAATTCGCACAGCTCGGTTTTTCGTCCGAAGAAGAAAAGACCTGGCGGGAAATGGTGGAACGCCCACACGGCATCGTGCTGGTGACGGGTCCGACCGGTTCGGGCAAGACCACCACGCTGTATTCCACGCTGAAGCACCTGGCGCGGCCGGAACTCAATGTGTGCACCGTCGAGGATCCGATCGAGATGGTGTCGCCTGAGTTCAACCAGTCGCAGGTGCAGCCGGCGATCGACTTCGATTTCGCGGCCGGCGTACGCACGCTGCTGCGGCAGGACCCCGACATCATCATGGTCGGCGAAATCCGCGATCTCGAAACCGCGCAGGTGGCGGTGCAGGCGTCGCTCACCGGACATCTGGTGCTCTCCACGCTGCACACCAATGACGCGCCGTCCGCGATAACTCGTTTGCTGGATCTCGGCGTGCCGCATTACTTGATCCAGTCGACCCTGGCCGGGATTGTTGCGCAGCGGCTCGTGCGCACGCTGTGTCCGCACTGCAAGGTGAAGGCGAAGCAGGATCCGCAAACCTGGTCGGTGCTGACGCGCGGCTGGGTGATTCCGCCACCGACGGAAGTGTACGAACCGGTGGGTTGCCTCGAATGCCGCAACACCGGGTATCTCGGCCGCACGGGCGTGTACGAGATGATGATGGTCAGCCCGCGCCTGCGCGGCATGATCACGCCGCAACTCGACCTCGCGGGCTTCACGGGCTTTGCTCTGGAAGAGGGCATGCAACCGCTGCGCATTTCCGCCGCGACGCAGGTGCGACGTGGCCTGACGACCGTCGAGGAAGTCTTGTCGGTGCTGCCGGCCGGCGAGTAAGCCGGGTTCCCGGATAGTCGAATGGGTGGGCGATGAAGCATTCCGCGATCGTGATCGGCGGCGGCATCGCGGGCTTGAGCGCCGCCCATCATCTTTCCGCGCGCGGCATCGATGTGGTCGTGCTGGAAGCGTCCGATCGCGTCGGCGGTCGCATGACCAGCGATCGTCACGACGGTTGCGTGATCGATCGCGGCGCGCAGTTCGTGTCCGACGGCTACACCGTCATCGGTGATCTGGTTGCCGCGCACGGCTTGTCGGCGCAGGTGCATCACGTACCCGGTTGGACCGGCATCGTCCGGGAGGGCAAGGTGCGGCGCATCCATCCGCGGCGGCCCTGGACATTGCCGTCCAGCGGCCTGCTGCGGTGGAAGGATGCGGTGCGCACCACCCGTGCGAGCTTGAAGCTCGCGCATGACGCGCATGCGTTGCCGTTGAATGACTACGCTGGCTGGTGCCCGCTCGACCATGAGGACGCGGCGCATGCGCTGGTCCGGCGCTTCGGCAACGACGCACTCGAGTACCTGTTCGAACCGATGCTGGAAGGTTTCTACTTCCAGCCGCCCGAAGGCATGGCGTTGGCGCTGCCCGCGATGGTGTGGAGTTACGGCGCGCGCGGCAAGTCGGTTTCGGCCTTGCAAGGCGGGCTCGGCGTGCTGCCCGAAGCCATGGCCCAACGACTGGACGTCCGGCTGTCGTCACCGGCGATCGCGATCGAATGCAGTACGGCCGGCGTGCAAGTCGCCGCGACAGCGGAAACCTTCCACGCGGACTTCGCGGTGCTTGCGACCACCGCCGGCGTGGCGCGCGCGCTGTGGTCGCCCGCGGACGAAGACGCGGCGTGGCTTCTGGACACGCGCTACAGCACCACGCTCAACATCAGCCTCGGCATTCCCGATGGCATTCCTTCGGGCGCAGCGACCGAGGACATCTACGCCGTGCTGATCCCGCGGCGCGAGCGCAAGGTCATCGCGACGTTCGCGTTCCAGTCGCGCAAATGTCCGCACCATGTCGAACGTGGAGAACTGCTGAACGTGATGCTGGACGGCGCGGCCGGTGTGCGCCTCGTCGATGCATCCGAATCCGACGTGCTGGCCGAAGTGATTCCGGAACTGGAACGGTACCTGCCCGGCGTGGCGTCCCGCATTGCGTTCCCACGCGTGCACCGCTGGTTCGAAGCTGAACCCTGTTCGCCGCCGGGCCGCGCCACGCATCTGCATGCATATCGGGAAACATGGCGCGCGGATCAGCGCGTGATCCTGGCCGGCGACTACATGGCCATTCCGTGCACGGAGGGTGCGGCCGAAAGCGGCCGGTGGGCCGCGGCGCGCATCGCGGAAAGCCTGTCCGGTCCGTCGTAACCGTACTCGTCTCTTGCGTCACGAAGAAGCCGGGACGCCCGCGAGCGTCCCGGCTGATCGAAACCTATTCGGGCCTGGTCATCAGGAACCCGACGCCGGTGGCGCATTGCCGGAGAACTTCACGGCTTCGGCGCCGGTGATCGGGCCGGCTACGTGCGCCCGGTCGCTGATATACAGCTTCACCGGGCGTTCGAACATCAGCGGGCCGTTCACGGTGGCGCCGGCGCCGATCACGATGCGAGGAATGTCGTCGGTGCCGAAGTGGATGCCGAGCACGCCATTGTCGCTCGGCTTCTTCACCTTGATGCCGCCATCGACCACGGCGTTGCCGGTGATGTCGATGTCGCCGTTGACGGTGGTGATGCCCTGTCCGATGTGGGCGCCGTCCACGGTGATATGACTGTTGACGTTGGTGAGTTCGCCGTTGACGGCCGAACCGGCGGCCAGATTCAGCGCGCCGTTGACCGCTTCCACGTTGCCCGAAACGGTGGCGTTCTTTTGAAGCGTGATGTGGCCGTTGACGGTCGTGAGACTCTGCGCGGTCGCGCTGTCGCCCAGGGTGATGCCTCCGTTCACCGTGTCGGCGTTGCCGACCTTGGCGTGCTCGGCGATGTTGATGGAACCGTTGACGGTGGAAGCCTTGTCGGCCTTGGCGTTGGCACCGATGTTCACCGAGCCGTTCACGGTGCTCGCGTCGGACGTGCTGGAACCCGCCGCGACATCGACCGATCCGTTGACGCCGCTCACGCAGGCGCCGAGTGCGAACGGCAGGGTCAGCAGGACAAAGGCGAGGATGGAAAGACGTGCAGATCGCATGGGGAACCTCCCGCGTGTTGCGCGTTGATCGTTCTGCCAGTGCCGCATGATGCGGCGTGGCGTTGGCAGGACATGATGCGATCCTGCCTGACTATTGTGGTGTCGACAATAGGCAGGTCGGCACCCTGACCAATGGCATCCGATCATCCCTGACCGCCGCTCGTTGGAATCACTCGTCAGCGCCACGAAGTCCGTGAAGGCCAAGACCCGACTTTTCACAACAGCGGCTCCGGGCGGAGCAACCGCTACAATGCATTGAATTCCTGATGAATGCGCCGCCATGCACTCCCTAGTGATGATCCGCCACGGCCAGTCGCTGTGGAACAAGGAAAACCGCTTCACCGGCTGGGCCGACGTCGATCTGTCCGAGCAGGGCCGGGCCGAGGCGCGCGAGGCCGGCGAACTGCTGAAGCGCGAAGGTTACATGTTCGACGTCGCGCACACTTCCGTGCTGAAGCGCGCCGTGCACACCTTGTGGGGCGTGCAGGACGCCATGGACCTTGCGTGGATTCCCGTCCATACGGACTGGCGTCTCAACGAACGCCACTACGGCGCGCTGACCGGCTTGAACAAGGCCGAGATCGCGGCGAAGCATGGCGACGAGCAGGTGCACATCTGGCGTCGCAGCTACGACGTGCCGCCGCCGCCGCTGGATCCCGCCGAAAATTTCAGCGCCAACGATCCGCGCTACGCGAAGCTCGATCCGGCGCAGGTTCCACTGACCGAATGCCTGAAGGACACGGTCGCGCGCGTGCTGCCGTACTGGCATGAAGCGTTGGCGCCAGCCATCCTTGCGGGACAGCGCGTGCTGGTTTCCGCGCACGGCAATTCCATGCGTGCGCTGGTGAAATACCTCGACGGCATTTCCGACGACGCCATTACCGGCCTCAACATTCCCAACGGCGTGCCGCTGGTGTACGAATTCGACGAAGCGCTGAAACCGGTGAGGCATTTTTATCTCGGTGATGCCGCCGCAATCGCCGCCAAGGAGGCCGCGGTCGCCAATCAGGGGCGCGCCAGATAGGTTGGCGAAGGCGGGTTGAAACCCGCCCTACGTGGATTTCATTCGGGTGGCAGGCGAAGCGTTCCTCCTTGACCCAGCCCGGTAGGGCGGAAGTAGCGCAGCGCATCCCGCCGATCTGCTGCGACATCCGAAGGTGGGTTGAAACCCGCCCTGCTATTCCTTGGCCCGTTTCCACGGCCACGCGGCCGCGAAACTCGCCACGCCGATCGCGGCGAGGACGATGGGCGGCCAGATGCCGTATCGGTCGCCCAGCGCGAATACCAGGCCGGCACCGACCAGCAGTGCGCCGCCGAATGCCGCCACCAGGATCCGGCGTTGGATTTCGCGTTGCAGTACACGCAGGTGTTCCAGTTCGCGTTCGCCGAATTGCAGCGGGCCGTTGCCCTCGGCCAGCGCCTCCAGCGCATCGTGGATCTTTTCCGGAATCAGTGGCGCGATGCGCAGCCATTGCGGCAGTCGCTTCCTGATTTCGCGCAGCGCGTGGCGCGCGCTGTAGCGATCGGCCAGGATGCGCTTCAGCACTGGTTGCGCCACCGACCAGATGTCGATGGCGGGATCGAGCTGGCGCCCGAGCCCCTCGACGTTGAGCAGGGTTTTCTGCAGCAGGATCAGTTGCGGTTGCAGGGTCAATTCGAACTTGCGCGCTGTGCTGAAAAGTTTCGCCACCACTTCGGCCAGCGAAATTTCCGACAGCGGCCGCGTGAAGTACGGCTCGCACACCGTGCGCACTGCGGCCTCCAGTTCGTCGACGCGGACGTGCCGCGGCATCCAGCCCGCTTCAAGGTGCAACTCGGCGATGCGGCGGTAGTTGCGCTCGAACATCGCGATGAAATTTTCCGCCAGCCAGTACTGGTCCTCGTCCG
>DAIUEL010000124.1:0-8298 GCA_036845145.1 Rhodanobacteraceae bacterium
TGATCGGTTACGAGAAGGGCGCCGCGACCGCCAAGCAGGCCTACAAGCAGAAGCGTCCGATCATGGACGTGGCGTTGGAAACCACTGGTCTTCCAAAGGCGGAGTTGAAGAAGCTGCTCGATCCGGTCGCGCTCACGAAGGGCGGCATCCACGGCGGCAAGTGAAGGCGGGATGCCTTCGTCCCGTGCAGGGCGGGCCGCTGTGCCGGCGAGACGCGAATAACTCATCTCGCGCAGCGGTGAGCGCCGCAGGCAGAATGCCGAGGCCTGCAGTTGCCCGAGGCATGGACGCCGAGGCTACTGGTGGATGGCCGCTGACACGGAATCCAGAATCGAAGTGTCATCATCTCGCGCAGGACAGCCGTACCCGGACAATCGGCTGCGTTGAGCCAGGATCAAGATTGCCTGGCGGCGGGCAAGACCTGCGTGGGTAGGTGCTCAGCATCTTTCCTTGGTGGCACGAGTATGAGCAGGATCAGGCCGATCGCTACCAGAACAGCGACGCCGACCAGTTCACTTCTCCCGACCATGCCGCGTATCGCCTGATAGCCCATAATCGCAGCATGCGCGAAGCTGGACCAGGCCGTGAACAGGATGAGACTGCGGTGTGCCGGCGGGTTGCGAACTGCAAGCAGCAGGAATACGCCGAGCGTGACGTAAAGGCTCAGCATCATCGACAACGCAGGCTCCTGCCGCATGAACAGCGCCATGGGATAGGCCAGAGCGAGGAAGAGCAGCCCCACGAATACCAGCACGATCTTCAAAGTCAGTTTGCGGTTCATGTCTTCCCTCCAAGGTGGTGGAAGTCTCGCATCTGGTCGCGTTACTGAAGCACGTTGCCCTCATGCGGCTGAGCAGCAGCGGAATCCGCGCTGCTCGCTATCCGTCCGATCCATCGTCTTTCAATACATCCTTGCGGCATTCATTGATCTTCACCGGCGTCAGCTCGGCGTAGGGCTTGAACGCGGGCAGCGCGGCGGCGAGTTTCTGCTGGCTCGCCATCAGTGCAGGCATGCGATCGCACAGCTTCGCGGCGGCTTCGCGGATGCCGGATACCCTGGCTTCGACGTGTTGACGAATTTCCTGTTCCGGTTTGCCCGAGAACGCGCCCGCAATGGCTTCGCTCGCTGCGTTCATGCCCAGAGCCGCACCTTGCTTGCCGATCGCGATGCCTCGCGCGCCGATCTCGATGAGCTGCTGGCGATAATCGAGCAGCATCTCGCGTTGCGCGGGCGTGACCGCGACGGGTTTGCCGCTGATCAACAGGTCACCCTCCGGCGTGATTTGCGCCTTGGGCAAACTGGGTGCGCGGTTGTCACCCGAGTCCGTGTTGGACAGGACGATGATGCCATCGTTGCCCGAAATCGTGATGTTCTGGGTGCGCAGCTTGGTCTCGGCGCGATCGAGCGCATGATCGATCACGCTGCCGATCATGGAGGGGGTCGATGACGCGCTGGCGCTCGCCGAAGCCGTCGACGCAGGCGCGTTGCCGGAACCGCACGCAGCCAGCATGGCGGCCGTGGACGCAACGCACAGCAGGGAAAGTTTGCGCATGATCATGGCTCGTTCGAAGTGGAAGCGTTGGATTCGCATCAGTCGTTGCGGCATTCGGAAACTTCGTGCGGTTCGATGGTGGCGTAGGGACTGAACGCAGGAACCGCCGTAGTGACCCGGCCCTGGGCCGCATACAAGCGGGCAAGATCCTGGCACACGGCCTGTGCCAAGGTATCGACCTTGCTGGCGCGGCTGTTGACTTCCGAATCGATAGAATCGGTATTGCCGCTCGCCAGACCCTTGGCCACGGCGCCGAGAGCATGCATGCCGGTCTCGACGCCAGCTTTCCCGGTGGCCATCGCATCCTTGCGCAGCGCCATCGCGTCGGCGTGATAGCTCTGCAGCAATGCGCGCTGCGCGGGCGTCACGGCGACGCTCTTCCCCTGGATGTCGAGATCGCCTGCGGCACTGATTCGCGCGCTGCTGCCGTCGCGGGCATGGGCAATGACATCGCCATGGTCCGTGACGGACAGATGCTGGAAAACGCTGGTAGTGCGATCGTGTCCATTGCCGTGACTGCACGCGGCAACGGTCGCCACGATCAGAACGAGGCCTGCGAGGGTCAGGATCCTTTTCATGGCGGTCTCTCGGTGAAGGATGTCAAGCTTCGTCGCGCCAGCGACGGAACCAGATCGCCGCGGCGATCAGGGCGATGCCCACCGCGGCGCCGATCCACATGTCCGGCAGGGTGAATGCGTGCGCCATCGACGAATAGCTGATTGCGGCCAGCTGGTCGCCGTTCACGAAATCCACGCCATGCATGCCGACCGAGTTGGGTGCGATCCAACCCGCCGGCACGATGCTGAGCAACGCGCGGCCGACCAGGTCGCCCCAGAAAAACCGGGTGTCGATGTTCGGCAAACCCAGCAGGCCGACCCAGAAGTTCAGCACGCCAGCGAGGATCGGAATCACCACCGCCCACAGGAACGGCTTGCTGCGCACCGCCGCGGACCACACCAGCAACCAGCCGACCGTGGGCAGCGCCCACACCGCGTTCACCGGCACCATCGCCAGCAGGTGCAGCCACAGCGAAAACGGCTCGATGTGCGCCCACAGCAGGCTGAACGGATTCACCCCGTGCGCCAGGAACCACACACTCATGATGATCTGCGCGCCGATGTAGCCGGCCAGCGTCACCACCGCCGCGATCAGCGGCGCGATGACCACGGCCGCGATCACCTTGGAGACGACGGTTGCCGTGTCCGAGACCGGCAGGGATTTCCAGAACAGGATGCTGCGGTCGCGGCGATCGTCGTACAACGCGCCGAGCAGGTAGAAGAACATCACGAAGAACAACACCACCGAGGCGATGAAGCCGAACAGCAGCAAGGTCATGTCCAGTGCCTTCACCAGCTGGCCGATGTCATGCGCGGTGGCGCTGCGCAACATTTCACTCAGGTTGGCGGCGCCCATGCGCACGGATCCGTCGATGCCCATGCGGGCGCGGAACACTTCGCCGGCGATGATGCCCAGGATCGTGATACCCAGGATCACCCCGGCCGTGGTCACCTGTGCCCACAGGAAGCCTCGTCGCGATTCCCAGTATTCGCGTTTCAGCAACCAGGCAAACGGCGATTTCAAAATCGCGTTCATGCGTAGGTCCCTTTCATGATGGCGACGAACAAGTCGGACACCGAGGGCCGCTTGACCTCGCCCAGTTGTGCCAGTTGTTCGGGGTCGGCGCTGTCGTACAGGAAGATGCTCTTTCCGAATACCGCACCCCGCTCGTCGATGGGCTTCAGTGCGCGGGCGGCCTCGATCTTGTCGGCATTCACCAGCACCTCGGCGAAGCGCGCGCCCATTTCTTCCATGGTGGCGCCGAGCGCGACCTTGCCGTCGCGGATGAACAACAGGTCGGTGAGGATGTGTTCCACTTCTTCCACCTGGTGGGTGGTGATGAGGATGGTCTTGTTCTCGTCGAAGTAGTCCTCCAGAAGGCTCTGGTAGAACTGCTTGCGATACAGGATATCCAGCCCCAGCGTGGGTTCGTCCAGTACCAGAAGTCGCGCATCGATGGCCATCACGATCGCAAGGTGCAACTGCACGATCATGCCCTTGGACATCTCGCGCACCTTCTGGTTGGCGTGCAGCTTGGTGCGGCTGAGGAAACGCTCGCACTTGGCGCGGTCGAAGCGGGGATGGACGCCGGCCACGAAATCGATCGCTTCGTGCACCCGAATCCAGCGGGGCAGGGTGGCGACGTCGGCGATGAAGCACACTTCGCGCATCAATTGCGGGCGCTGCTTGCGCGGGTCCATGCCCAGCACCTTCAGGTCGCCCTCGAAATCGGTCAGCCCGAGGATGGCCTTCAGTGCGGTGGTCTTGCCCGCGCCGTTGGGACCGATCAGGCCGACGATGCGGCCGTTGCCCACCTGGAAATCGGCACTATCCAGCGCCACGGCATTCTTGTAGCGCTTGGTGAGTCCACGTGCTTGGACCACAGTCTCAGATCCGGCCGCCGGCGGGGTGGCGGGCCGTTCCGCGATGGCTTCGGCTGCTGCGTTCATCACGATTCCCTCTTGTGTGATTCTTGCGCTGGCGTGGCCAGCAACTTGTGGGTGTCCAGGCCCATGCGTTCGATGCGCGCGCGCAGGCGCGGCCATTCTTCACGCAGGAAATGTTCGCGCTCGCTCCGCAACAACGCATCTCGTGCGCCGTCGGTGACGAACATGCCCAGGCCGCGGCGTTTCTCCACCAGTTGCTCGTCCACCAGTTCCTGGTACGCCTTGGAAACGGTGAGCGGGTTGATCTGGTAGTCGGCCGCGACCTGGCGGACCGAGGGCAGGGCGTCGCCCTCGTTCAGCGCGCCGTCCAGGATCATCGCCACCACGCGTTCGCGGAGTTGGCGGTAGATCGGGACGTTGTCGTTCCAGGTTACGCTCATGGCTTCAATCCTGGCGGTGATGGTTCCGTCCCCGCATCATTCGCGGGACCCCTGCAGGATCGCATCACGCACCGGCTTCGCTGGACGCGAACGAGTAGTACGGCATGGTCGCGCTGGCCCGGGCAGAGGGGGCCGAAGCCGAGCCGCCCTTCTCGCCCTGTTTGTGCAGTTCGCGAAGCTGCGCGCTGGAAGGCGTGACCTCGATGGTGGGCAGCGTGGTGATCACGGTCGTGGCGGTGGCGTTGATCGCCGCCTGGGAAGCATCGGCGGCGGCATTGCTGTAATTGGCGATACCGGCCATCCCGGCGGCGGTGATCAGCATGGCAGCGGCGACGGCGATGGATTTGCGGGCGTTCATGGCGGGCCTCCTTTAGTGACCTCGTTGACCAGTGTTGTAGTGAACTATAACACTAATTTTCAGCCCGTCAATACCCCCTGCCATCAGTCATGGTTCAAGCCACGGCGCGACCGGAATCCCCGGGCGACAACGACCGGGTCTGCCGCGCAAGGGGGAATGCACGCGCACACTGCGCAAGCGCATGAATGAACCCTGTCGTCTCCTCATGGTCCATAGCGCTGCTCATTGCCATTCCGCAACGAAACACGCAGAATGGTGCGTTCACGATTGATGCATCACCGCGCCTCAGCGCGTCAGCCATCCAACATCAGAGGACAACACCGATGAAGCAGATCATGCGGCCGAGCCTGGCCGCCGTTGCCGTGATCGCCGCACTTGGCGTCGCAGGTATTTCGCAGGCACAAACCCAATCGACGGCGACGGTCGACAAGGCCAAGGCGAGTGAGATCGTCGGTTACGAACTCGCGGGCCGGTATCCGGACTGGGCGCGTGATCTGGTGAATCCGCAGCAGGTCGGCCAGGCCGTGACCCGCGCGCTGCAGGGCCAGAAGCCCAGCATGAGCGAAACCGAAGCGCAGAGCGTCGCCAAGGCGTTCGGCGAACAATTCGCGGCACGCGCCAAGCAGCATTACGACCAGGTCGCTGCGCAGAACAAGCAGGCGGGCGATGCCTTCCTCGCCAAGAACAAGTCGCAGCCGGGCGTGCACGTCACCTCGGATGGCTTGCAGTACCAGGTGATCACGCAGGGCACCGGCGCGAAGCCGAAGGCCACCGATACGGTGCAGGTGAACTACACCGGTTCGTTCGTCAATGGCCAGGAATTCGATTCCTCGGCCAAGCACGGCTCCGGCCCGGCCAAGCTCGACCTTTCCAACGTGTTCCCCGGCTTCAAGGAAGCATTGATGCTGATGCCGACCGGCAGCCACTACAAGTTCGTGATTCCGTCCGATCTCGCCTACGGTTCCGAACCCAAGAACGGCTTCCCGCCGAACGAAACGCTGATCTTCGACGTCACACTGGTGAAGATTGGCGCGCAGTGATTGCGGCGGCCTGATTGCATAAAAACGCGGCCCTCGGGCCGCGTTTTTTTATATGCAGGAGCGGCCCATGGCCGCGACCGTAGATGTGAGGTACGTCAAACCCGTGGTGTTGCCGCGCTTCGTGGCGCCCGTCGCGCGCAGGCGCGCTCCTGCAGCTTTGTGGCAGCGCCGACGCACCCAGGTTGCGTATGTAGCAGCGGCCCACGGCTGCGATCGACGTAGCGTTACCGCGCTTCGCGTTGCGATCACCCTTGCGCGATCGCCTCGACGCGCGCAGCGCAGATGAAATCGTTCATCGACAGGCCGCCGACGTCGTGCGTGGACCAATGCACCACGCAACGGTTGTAGCCGACTTCGAGGTCGGGATGGTGGTCCTGCCGATTGGCCATCCAGCCGATCGCGTTGACGAAACCGAGCGTCTCGTGGAAGTTGGCGAAGCGGAAGGTCTTCGCGATCGACTTGCCGTCGTCGGCCGCTTGCCATCCCGGCAGCAACGTCAGCAGTTCGCGTGTGCGCGACGCATCCACCGCGTCGCCCGGCCCCTTGCGGGGTTCGCAGCTCAGCGCGGCCAGTTCGTCACGGGTCATGGGTTGCGGTCAGTTGCCGCCCTGGATCTTGCCGTGCAGGTCGGACAACTTGCTCGGCAGGCTGGAGAAGTAGGCGGCCAGATCCTGGATGTCCTGATCGCTCAGCGGTGCGGCCATGCCATTCATGATGGCATTGGTGCGCTGGCCATCCTTGTACTCGTGCAGGACTTGCGCGAGGTAATCCTGATACTGGCCAGCGAGCGCGGGGTAGTTCGGCGCGATGCCGTTGCCGTCGGGACCGTGGCAGGCCGCGCAAGCCGCGGACTTGGTCTTGCCGTCGGCCGCATTGCCCTTGGCCGCCGAAGCTGTGCCGAAGCCGAGCGCCAGCGCCACGCCGACGAGGGAAACGAGAATGGTGCGTTGCTGCATGGTCGGTCCCCTCAATTCTGGTGCAGTTGCTTGGGCGCAAGGCTGGACAGATAAGCCGCGATGTCCTCGATCTGCTGTTCGGTCAGGCTGTGGGCCTGCGCGTTCATCGTCGGGAACTTGCGCGCGCCGCTCCTGTATTCATTGAGCGCATCAATGATGTATTGCTCGTTCTGTCCGGCGATGCGCGGCACGTGGTATTCGGGATTCATCGATTGGTACCCGGTGATGCCGTGACAGCCGTGACAGGTGTACACCTCGATCTTGCCCTTGGCGGGATCGCCCTTGGCAAAAGCGCTGGACGCGAAACATACGAAACCCGCCATCAGGACGACGGTCAGCATCGATCGGATCATGTTTCTATGGTTCCCTGCAGGCGGCTCGCGCCGCGTGGCAAAGCTGGAAGTATAGCTTGTGCCCCACGGTCGGGGGCAAGCCTGAGCGCGTCGTCAGGCCGGATGTGATGCTGCGTGCGCCTGCTGCATCGTATCGATCGCAAGCGCCGAATGCGCGTAGGCGCCGCCCGCGCGCATCTCTGCGGCAACCCAGATTGCTTCCATGATCTGCTGTTCGGTCGCGCCCGCTTTCAATGCGGCTTTGGTGTGGCCCTTGATGCAGTAGGGGCACTGCGTGGTGTGCGCCACCGCCACCGCGATCAACTGCTTGGTCACGCTTGGCAGCGCACCGTCCGCGAACACCGCGCGGCTGAAATTCTGGAACGCTTCGAGCGGAGCGGGCGCCAGTTCGTGGCGTTTGCGCGCGATGTCCACGGTGGATTCGGGATACATCGGATGATCCATGGCGGGTGTCCTCGCAATGCAAAACACGCACTCTACGCCGATCGCCGGTGCAAGCGTTGTCGGTGGTCAAGGCGCGGGGCCGGGAAGCGCGGATGATGGGCAGTTTGCCAAAGCGTGCGGGTAATGGTCTGATGGCGACATGAGGACGTGGCGCTCCATGCTGTGGGGTGTGATCGCGTTGCTGGTGACGGCGACCTGCGTGGCGGCGCCCCGATCGCCGATGGCACATCCGACCGCCGTGGTGCTGCGCGTCGATGGCCCGATCAGTCCGGCGAGTGCCGACTACGTGGTGCGCGGCATCGAGCAAGCCGATTCGATGCGCGCGGCGGCGGTCGTGCTGGAGCTCGACACGCCCGGCGGACTTTCCAGTTCCATGCGCGACGTCATCAAGGCGATCCTCGCCTCGCCGGTTCCCGTGATCGGCTACGTCGCGCCATCGGGCGCGCGCGCGGCCAGCGCCGGCACTTACATCCTGTACGCGTGCCACGTCGCGGCGATGGCGCCCGCCACCAACATCGGTGCAGCGACACCGGTTCCATTGACGGGAGGCGGCAGCATGCCCCTGCCGGCGTCCAGCAGCGGCAAGCCCGCCGCGTCCGGGGAAAGCACCGAGATGCGCAAGGTCACCAACGATGCCGTGGCCTACATCCGTGCGCTGGCCGAGCGCCGCGACCGCAACGCGGACTGGGCGGAAAAGGCGGTGCGCGACG
>DAIUEL010000125.1:0-8295 GCA_036845145.1 Rhodanobacteraceae bacterium
GCATCGCAGGCTAGTTCCTGATCCAGCCTGAATCGCGGGCGCGCAAGCCACGCGAGGGGATGGAACCACAACAATGCGGTTGCGATTTCCATCGCGAGGCTCCATAGCGCGTCGCCGCGATGCACATGGGTGAGTTCATGACGCAACACGAGTTCGCGCGTCGCCACGTCATCGAAGCGCTTCGCGAAATCGGTTGGCAACAGGACCAGTGCGTACGGCAACGCCCACAGCACCGCCGGTCCTGCGTCGTGCATGCGCACGCGCCGCGTGTCGAGCTTCGACCCGGCTTCGGCCAGCACGCGGCCCCACGCAACGGGTGGCGCGCGCAGACCGCGCAACAATTTGAAGTAGTGGAACGCAAGCCGGAGCAAACCGACAGCAACGCCAAGCAGCCAAGCTGCCACCAACCCGTGCGTCCAGTCGATCATGATGGCTGGCGATGCCAAGGTGGCCACGACGTGCGGTGTCACGGTCAAGCCCGGCAGCGCCAGCATCGCCGCGGGTGCCAGTCCCTGTGGCAGCAACGGCGCCAACATCAATGCGATCGGCAACAACCACACGGTGAATGCCGGTCCGGCGCCGAACACGCGCCGCGCGGGGCGCCGCAACAGCAACACCAGCGTGAGGCCAAGCGTCACGCCCACCAACATCCGCACCAGGAGTTCAGTCACGACGACGCTCCTTCTTTTCAAGTTGATCGACGAGCTTGCGAAGTTCGGCCACGTCCTTCGCGTTCAGCTTTTCGTTGCGGCTGAAGTGCGCAAGCAGCGGCGCGACTTTGCCGCCGAACACGCGATCGAGCAGACTGCGGCTTTCATGCGCCTGCCACTGTTCGCGCGTCAGCACGGGCGAATAGAGATAGCGCCGGCCTTCCCGTTCGGCGCGCACCGCACCCTTGCGGACTAGCCGGTTCAGCAGCGTGCGCACGGTGTTTTCGTGCCAGGCGGTGTCGGGTTGCAGCGCCGCCACCAGTTCTTCGGAACCTTGCGGCGCACTTCGCCAAAGCAGTGCCATCACCTGGCTCTCGGCTTCACTGATCGACGGGTTGGAGCGTTTGGACATGGCAGAATCTTTTCACTACATGTGTAGTTAGACTACGCCTGTAGTTTTATTTGTCAAGCATGCTCGGCTGGCGTGATCCATTCACGTGATGCCTACCTTCAAATGCGTCGTGCGCCGCTTACGCGCTCGCGGTCTTCGAGATCGCGTTCGGTGAAAACATCGGCGTAACCGTTCGCCGCAAGCAATTCGCGGACAGCGGGTCCCTGGTCGAAGCCGTGTTCGAACATCAACCATCCGCCATCGTGCAAGTGCGCACGCGCATCGCGGATGATGATCCGGATCGCATCGAGGCCGTCGGCGCCGGATGCCAGCGCGGCAGCGGGCTCGAAGCGCAGGTCGCCTTCGTGCAGGTGCGGGTCGCCCTCGGCAACGTAGGGCGGATTGGAAACGATCACGTCGAAACGGGCGTCGCCCAACGGCACGCACCAATCGCCTTGGCAAAATTCGACATTGTCGATGGCGAGGCGCGCTGCGTTCACATGCGCGACTTCGAGCGCCGCGTTGCTGGCATCCGTCGCGACAAGCTTCGCCCGCGGACGCGCCTTCGCGATGGCCAGCGCGATCGCGCCCGAGCCCGTGCCGAGGTCGACCACCGCGCACTCCGCCTCCCTCGGTATACGTTGCAATGCGCAGTCCACCAGCAGTTCGGTTTCCGGGCGCGGAATCAACACGTCCGGCGTGACCCGCAACGCCAGCGCGTGGAACCCGCGGGTGCCGGTGAGATAGGCCACCGGTTCGCCGTGCGCGCGACGTGCAACGAGATCGCGAAACGCGGCGGCATGCGCCGAGTCGATGGAATCGTCGGCATGCGCGACCAGCCACGCGTCGGACTCGCCCAGTACGTGGCGCAACAGAAGCGCGGCTTCGCGCCGCGCTTCGTCACCGGGCAGTGCGCGCGTGCCCTCGTCGAGCAACGCGCGCACCTTGGTCATGGCGCGATCGACGCAGTGTTCTGATGCGCCTTCAACGCGCTGCACAGCACGATCGATTCATGCGTCTGCGCGAGCCCGCGCTTCAGGCCCGCTTCCTCCTGCCCCAGCTTGGGCTTGAAGTAATTCTCCACGCGCTGCGCCTCGGCATCGGAGCAACCGCCGCCGGCAGCCAGTCTGGGCAGGTAGCCGCCGGCGAACGCGCCGGTGCGCGCGACGATCTTGTCGTAGTGCGCGGTGAACCAGTTCCACAGGCCGTCACGCTGCGCGACGGTGTCGCGGCCGCCGCGCAGGATCATCGCCATTTCGCCGACCTTCACCTGCGGCGACAACGCGAAATCGCGTGCCACGTCCGCTTCGGCGCCTTGTGCGTGGCTGAGCGCCCCCAGCATCGCATTGCGGCGCACGGGATCGGTGGTCTTCGGAATCGCGGCGACCAACTCGTCGACCGCGGGCTTGCCTTTCTCTTCCACTGCCACCGACAACGCGGTACGCAGAAGATCCGGGTTCGCCGCCAGCAAATCGGGCAGACCGTCCTTGCCGGTCTTCAATGCCGCTTCCCCTTGCTTCAGCAATGCCGCGCGCACGGAAGGCACCTTGAATTCGAGGCCCAGCGAGTTCGCGAGCGAGCTGCGCAGCAACACGTCGTCGGCCGACTCGCCATCGCGACGCTGGTAGCCCAGCGCTTCGAGACGCGGCAGGTACGACTTCGCCACCGCTTCCCGAACGGCGGCCTTCTGCGCATCGGTCTGCGCTTCGTGGTCGTAAATCCACTCGATCGTGTCGAGTGGCGCCAGCGCGATCTGGCGCACCTTCGACGGTGCCAATTCGCGCATCGCGGCCAACGCTTCGGATGCATCCATGTCGCCGCGCAGGAACGCCGCATCGACGGAATCGGCAAACGCCAGTTGCTCGCCGTCACTGCGTTGCGCGATCACCTTGGTCAACGCCGCGCGGTCGGCCCTGGCCATCTCGTAGCGGTAGTAACCATCGCCGTTGGCGTTCGGCATGTACCACGCCGGACACTGGCCACCGTCGATCTTCATGCTCGCCGTTTTGGTGTCCAGCATCTGGCACTGCGCGCCATTCGGGAAACGTACGCACACCGGCACGCCCCACAAACGATTCGGATCACCCGACGACCCGAGCGGCAGGTAACGGCTCTGCGTCAGTTCCAGCACCGCCGCACCCTTCGGCTTGCAATCCAGCCTGGTCGCGACCAGCGGTACGCCGTTCTGGTTGAGGAAGCTCTTGAACGCCTTCCTGAAGGCTTCGCCCTTGCCGGCCGCCGTAGCGATCGCATCGACCAGATCACCCGCATTGGCATTGCCGAATGCGTGCGCCTTGATGTACGCCTGCATGCCTTTCTGGAACACCTGCGCTCCGACGAAATTCTCGAACATGCCGAGGACCGCGGCACCCTTCTGGTAGGTGATGCCATCGAACGCGGTTTCGATGTCGCCGTTGCCGGTGATCGGCTGGCGGATCATGCGCGCGCTGGCGAGGCTGTCGTTCTGCATCGCCTCCTGTCCGCCCATGATGCGGTCGAGGTGCGCGTGCCAGTCGGGATGGATTTCGCCCTCGATCTTCTGCTGCATCCAGGTCGCGAAGGATTCGTTCAACCAGATGTCGTTCCACCAGTCGAGCGTGACGGTGTCGCCGGTCCATTGGTGCGCAAGTTCATGCGCGATCACGTTGAAAGAGCTGCGCACCGCGCTGGGCGCGGAATCCTTGTCGAGCAGCAAAAGCCAATCGCGGAACGTCACCAGGCCCGCGTTCTCCATCGCGCCGGCCGAGAAATCCGGCAGCGCGGCGAGGTCGAGTTTGCCGAACGGGTAACCGAAGCCGTAATAGGCCTCCTCGTGCTCGATGATGGCCGGCACCATCGCCAGCGCGCGTTGCATCTTCGGGCCGTTGCCCTTGGTCGCGATGCCGCGCACCGGTACCGGCGTCGAACGCCACTCGTTCGGCGGGATGGCCGGACCATCCACGATGTCCCACGGACCCACCGCCCACGCATACAAATACGTCGGCAGAGGTTTGGTCTGCGCGAAGGTGACCGTCTTCCAGCCCGCGCCAGCCGGTTTGCTGCCGGTTTCCGCGGCATTGGCGACTGCCTTGTCGGCGGCCGGAATCGTGAGCGACAGATTCAACGGGACCTTGAAGCCGGGCTCGTCGAAACACGGGAACGCGAGCCGCGCGCTGATTGGCTCCATTTGCGTCTGCAGGTACGCGTTGCCCGCAAACACCACTTTGTAGTAGCCCTGCAGCGTGCCGTTGTACGGCGCGGTGAAATCGAATTTCAGCTTGAGCTTCTGCGGCTGCAGCGTCGTGCCGAAATCCACGCGGGCCACGCCGGCCTTCTCGGCTTCAGCGGTCACGTCGCCGTTGTACTTGCCGGCGTGCGTCCTGCCGTGCGCGTCGGTGATGGTGACGCTGGAAACTTTCAAGTCCTTGCCGTGCAGCCACAAGTGGTTGGCGACTTTCTTCAGGTCCACCGCGATCGTGACCGTGCCGCGGTAATCGGACTGGTCCGGATCGCTCTTGATCGACAAATCGTAAGACTCCGGCACCGCCCAGTCCGGAAGCCGCGTGAGCGGCGGCGCTTCAGCGGATTTCGCGGCCGCCGGTTTCGGGGCATGTGCTGGCTGCCGCGCGGCGGCCGTGCCGACGACCGCCAGCAGGCCCGCCATCATGAATGCAGGAAACGCGCGCATCGGGCTTCACTCCTTGCCGAGGGATAGCCCGGAACTCCAGCACGCCCGTTTGCGCATCGCAAGTGACGAAAGTCCTTTCGTCCCGCCGCCGGTGCCGTTCGTCCCGCGTAAATTGATATTTAGATAACATTGACATGATTATGTGATCATAGTAACAATCCACCCACGCCGCTTCGCCGCCATGTTTCAGGAGGGGTCCATGAACAACAGGCGCAATGGGTTGTCGCTTCGTCTTTCGGCCGCGATTACGGCGGCGCTCCTGGGCGCACCGCTGGCCCACGCACAAACCGCTGCACCACCGGCTGCCGACGCGGCGGGCCAGCAGGACAACGACACCACCGTCACCACGCTCGGCACGGTCGTGGTCACCGCCAATCGCCGCGACGAAACGCTGCAGAAGGTGCCGATGGCGGTGTCGGCGTTGACCTATCACGACATCCAGCGCCAACACCTCGAGGATTTCTCCGACTACGCGGCCAGCGTGCCGGGACTCGACGCGATCTCGCTCGGGCCCGGGATGACCGAGCTGAGCATCCGCGGCATCGCTTCGGGGTCCCAGCAGCCCAGCGCCTCGGTCGGCGTGTACGTGGACGAAACCCCGTTCGGTTCCAGCAGCGTGTTCGCCATCGGTTCCGCGCTGACGCCGGATCTCGACCCCGCAGACGTCGAACGCATCGAAGTGCTGCGCGGTCCGCAAGGAACGCTCTACGGCGCGGGCGCGCTGGGCGGCGTGATCCGGTTCATCACCATTCCGCCCGATACCGAAAACTATGTCGGGCGCGTGCAACTGGGCGGCACCAGCGTCGATGGCGGCGGCAACGGTTTCGACCTGCACGGCATGGTGAATTTGCCGCTGGTCAAGGACAAACTTGCCATCCGCGCCAATGCGTACGACGAGACCGTGCCCGGTTTCGTCGACGACGTCGGACGCGGCAAGACCAACGTGAATGAGAGCAAGATCAAGGGCGGACGCGTGACGCTGTTGTGGGCGCCCACCGACAAGACCACGGTGCGCATGACGGCGCTTGCGCAAAACCTCAATGCCGCGGGTTCCGCGACCGTGGCGCTGGACCCCGGTACGCTGCGGCCGGTCTATGGCGATTTGCAGCAGCGCAACGCCACCCTGGGCGGCGATGCCTTCTCCGGACACTACCGTCTCTACAACGTGACCCTCAACACCGACTTCGGATGGGCAAAGCTGATGTCGTCGAGCAGCTACGGCACGCTCGATGCGGTGACCAACGTCGACGCAACGCCGCTGCTGTTCCTCGGTCCGCAGGCCAACGGCCAGCCGTACGGCACGCTCGAACAAGCCATCGTCCCGCAGACCAAGGCCACCCAGGAATTCCGCCTGTCGTCACCGAAGGATCAAACGGTGGAGTGGCTGGGCGGCGTGTTCTGGACGCGCGAGACCGGCGACAACGCGCAGGACATCTACGCGAGCGACTACTACAGCGGAACCCCGGTGCCCTCGCCGGTCGGCCCTATCGGCGGCGACCTGCAGCCGAGCACCTACGAGGCCTGGGCCGCTTATGGAAGCATTACCTGGCACATCACGGATCGTTTCGACGTGGAAGCGGGCTTGCGCTACAGCCACGACAAACAGCACTACACCGAAGTCGGATACGGCCTGCTCTTCGGCGGCATTCCGCCAACCGTGCTGCTCGACAAGCGCTCTTCCGACAGCAGCACCACGTTTTCATTGACCCCGACATTCCACATCAACGACAACAACATGCTGTACGCGCGGGTGGCGTCCGGCTTCCTGCCGGGCGGCCCGAACATCGTTCCGGTAGGTGTTCCCAACGTGCCGGCGACATTCAGCCCGACCAAGCTCACCAATTACGAGGTGGGCCTGAAGTCGACGTCGGCCGACAACCGCTTGATGGTGGACTTGTCCGCGTACTACATCGACTGGACCAAGATTCCACTGACCACCTTTGAAAACAACTTCACCTTTCTGACCAGCGGCGGCCAAGCCAAGAGCAAGGGCCTGGAAGCCACCATCGCCTGGATTCCGGTGCGGGGCCTCCGGTTGTCGGCGAACGCTGCGTACAACGACGCCATGTTGACCAAGGACGCACCGTATCCGTCCAACGGAAAGCGCGGCGACCCGTTGCCCTACGCGCCGCAATTCACGCTCAACCTCAACGGCGATTACGACTTCGCGCTGGGCGGCGGGTGGCACGGCTACGTGGGCGCTAGCTACCAATACGTCGACGAGCGTTCGACCGACTTCGCTTTCAGCTACCCGATCCCTGGCGTGCTGCCACCGCTGCCGTCGAGCCCGACCATTCCCGGTTACCACGCCATCAATTTGCGCGCCGGCGTGAACCGCGGACAGTGGAACATCGACGCCTACGTCAAGAACCTGACCAACCAGCGCGGCATCGTGCAGGCGAGTACCTTCCAGAATTACGTGCCGGTGGCCGGGGAGCCCAATCCGGTCACAGGCATGATGGAAGACACCGCGACGATCATCACGCCGCGCATGTTCGGTATTTCGGTCAGCAGGAATTTCTGAAGCACGGACGCGGCACGTGCGGGAAGCGATGGCTGGCCATCGCACGCCGCGCGCGATGTGCCTGCAGGGCCATGTCGGCCGTTTGCAGCAACACAATCCGGTTCACGCCCCATACGCCACGGGAGACACGTCATGTTGAAGCGCCTCGCCTCGCTGCTGCTGGCCATGGGCGTATGCGCCCCCTGCCTTGCGCAGGTTCCATCCGCCGTCGCCACGCCACCGGCGCCCGCAACATCGGTGGCGCAGCCCGCCACGTCGGCGACGCCGTCGGAAGCGCCCGCATCGGCGGCAGCCGGTGAGACGCCGACACTGGACGCGCAGGACCTTGGTACGTTCTTCGACGGTCTGGTGCCGTACATGCTGAAACGCAACGACATCGCCGGAGGCGTGGTCTCGGTGGTGAAGGATGGCAAGCTGGTCTTCGCACAGGGCTACGGCTACGCCGACGTCGCCAAACGCACGCCGGTGGTCGCGGACAAGACGTTGTTCCGGATCGGTTCGATCTCCAAGCTGTTCACCTGGACGGCGGTGATGCAGCAGGTGGCGGGCGGCAAGATCGATCTAGACGCCGACGTCAACAAATACCTCGACTTCAAGATTCCGGACAAATACGGCAAGCCGATCACGATGCGCAACTTGATGACGCACACGGCAGGTTTCGCCGAAGTCATCAAGGACCTGGGCGTGCCGACGCCCAAGGATCTGTATCCGCTGAAGCGTTACCTCTCCGAACACATTCCTCCGCGGATCTTCCCGCCCGGCGAGGTCGTCGCGTATTCGAATTACGGCGCGACGCTGGCCGGTTACATCGTGCAGCGCGTGTCCGGGCAGCCGTTCGATCAATATGTCGAAGATCACATCCTGAAACCGTTGGCGATGCCGCGTTCGACCTTCGTGCAGCCGCTGCCCGAGGCGCTGCGCGGCGACATGGCGACCGGCTACATCACCGCGACCGGCAAGCCCATCGTGCCGTTCGAGCCGATCGAGCCCTACCCCGCCGGTTCGTTCACGTCGACCGCCACCGAGATGGCGAACTTCATGATCGCGCAGTTGCAGAACGGGC
>DAIUEL010000126.1:0-8201 GCA_036845145.1 Rhodanobacteraceae bacterium
TGCAGTTCGGCCAGCGGGTCGCGCGCATGCGCGTCGAATCCGGCCGAGATCAGCAGCAGTTGCGGCCGGAACAGGTCGAGCTCGGGCAGCAACCGTTTTTCCCACGCCGCGCGGAACTCGATCGACCCCGCGCCCGATGCAAGCGGCGCGTTGACGATGTTGCCGTCGCCATGTTCGTCGGCCGCGCCGGTGCCCGGGTACAGCGGCATCTGGTGGCTGGAGGCGTACATCACCCGCGTGTCGTGCTGGAAAATATCCTGGGTGCCGTTGCCGTGGTGGACGTCGAAATCGACGATCGCGACGCGTCGAACGTCATGGACCGCCAGCGCGTGGGCGGCGGCGATCGCGACATTGTTGAACAGGCAAAAGCCCATGGCCTGATCGCGCGTCGCATGATGGCCCGGCGGGCGCACCGCGCAGAAGGCGCGCCTGGTTTCATTGGTCAGCACGGCATCGGTCGCGGCACACACGGCACCCGCCGCGCGCAAGGCGGCCTCCAGCGAACCGGGTGACATCACGGTGTCGGGATCGAGGCGCGCCTGCTCTTCGGCGGGGGCGCTCGCGACGATGCGTTCCACGTATGCGGAATCGTGCACGCGTTCCAACTGTTCGCGTGTTGCGCGCGGCGCTTCGATGCGCTGCAGCGTTGCAAGACGCGGGTCATCCAGTGCCTGCAGGACGGCGCGGAGCCGCGCCGCCGATTCGGGGTGGGCGGTGCCGGGGTCGTGGCTCGAACACGCCGGGTGCGTGTAGATCGCCAAACGCGTGCTAACCATGGGCGCAATCCAGGATAGCCAACGAAGCACATGCATCGGGTTCGTCGAAATGCTTGGCCGCCGCCAGCACGGGCGCAGGCACCCAATCCGGAAACGGTACCGTTTCGATACGATGCATGCCGCGTTCGGTGTGGATTTCGCGCAGGCGGGCGAGCCCGCTTCGCGGCAGCCGGCCGGAAATGCGCACGAGCGCGGGCCACAGGCGCGCGTGTACGAAGCTGACCTTTCCGGCGATGAGGCGGCAGACGAGTACGTCCGGCGAGGCGCGCACCGCGCGCGTGGCCGCGAAGATTGCGTGCCCGTCGGGATGCGACCACCAACTCCCCCGTAGTGGTCCACCCGCGATTTCTTCGGCGAGCGAAGCGATCCGCTCGTGGTGCGCAGATTCGAGCACGACGCCATGCCGCTCCACGAACGAGAGCGCCTCCGCCGCGGTCATTTCCCTGCGTGCTTGCGCCGCTCGTGTTGCCACAACACCTCACCGTGTCCGCTCGCGCGCGCCAGCACGCGACACAGCACGAACAGCAGGTCCGACAGCCGGTTGAGATAATGCACCACTTCCGCGCGCACGCTTTCGTTTCGCGCCAGCGCGACCACCCGGCGTTCGGCGCGCCGGCACACGGTCCGCGCGACGTGGCATTGCGCGGCCGCCATGCCGCCGCCCGGCAGGATGAATTCCTTGAGCCGCGGCAGGTCTTCATTGTAGTGATCGAGCGTTTGTTCCAGCACGGTGACGTCGGCGTCGTGGATCAACGCCATGCCGGGCACGCACAACTCGCCGCCGAGGTCGAACAGCGCATGCTGGATCCGCACCAGCCATTCGCGGATGTCGTCGGGCACGCCGTCGCAGGCGAGCAACACGCCGAGCGTGGAATTCAGTTCGTCGACGGTGCCGTAGGCCTCGACGCGCGCGGAATCCTTGGGCGTGCGCGAACCGTCACCGAGTCCGGTTGTCCCGTCGTCGCCCGTCCGGGTGTAGATCTTCGATAAACGGTTGCCCACGGCAATGCGATCAATGCGGCCGTCAATGCGCCGCGGTCACCCGCAGCACATTCCAGCGGCGGCCGAGCAGGGCGAAGCCGCCGAACAGCAGTGCGGTCCACATTAGCGTGCCAGGCAGACTGCCGTACTGATAGAACGGCCAGCCGGCGACGAACGACGTCATCAGGCCCGCCGCAGTGTGCGGATACATCGTGCCACCCAGCCATACGGCGAAATTGGTGACGAGGTAGAAGCCGGTCGCGCTGGCCACGGCCGCGATCGCGGTGTTGAGGAAACCCACGCGGCCGCGCAGCGCGAAGCCCGCGAACGCGGTGAGCACCACGCATCCGTACACCACCGGCATCATCCAGCCGTAGAAGCCGATGAAGCAGTCGCCGAGGAACAACGCGACCAACGGCACCGCGAGCGCCAGTCTGCGGTCGGCGAAATACGCGCCGCCGAACAGGGCCATCGCTTCCACCGGCGTGAAGTTCCATGGCATCGCGCCGGCCGCGTAGTGCACCAGCAGGCGGTACACGATGGTGAACGCGACCATCCCGCACAGCACCAGCGTGCCGGGGGAAAGCAGGGCCGATTGCGGAGAGCGGGCGGGCTGCGACATGGAATCCATCCTCGTTGCGTTTAGTGGTAAAGCTTAGCGCAAACAACCAACGCCGCGGGCTGACCCGCATCAACCGGCTATCATTCCTTGAATGACGGAACGCACCGACATCCTTATCGTGGGCGGTGGACTGGTAGGCGCGAGCCTCGCGCTGGCATTGGATGCTGCCGGGCGAAACGCGATCCTGCTGGAAGCCGCGCCGCCGCGTGTCGCCACGGGCGAAACGGGCACGTCGGACGACGATCGCAATCTGGTACTCGCGCGTGCGTCGGTGAACGCGTTGCGCCATCTCGGCGTGTGGCCACAACTCGAAGCGGCTGCGGGCACGATTCGCCGCGTCGAGGTCAGCCGTGCCGGCGAATTCGGTCGGCTGCGGATGAGCGCCGACGAAGCGGGTGTCGATGCCTTGGGTCGCGTGGTGCCGGGACGTGTGCTGGGCGCGGCGCTGCAGCGGCAACTCGGGGCGTGCACGCATGTGCGGCGTCTCGCGCCCGCGAAGCTGGTTTCATTGACGCCGGTCGATGCTGGCTGGCGTGCACGCGTCACCGTGGCCGATGGCGAACACGACATCGAAGCGCGGCTGGTGGTCGGCGCCGACGGCAGCGATTCGCTGGTGCGTGCGCAGGCCGGCATCGGCGCGCAGCATCACGATTATTACCAGAGCCTGTTCGTCTGCACGGTCGCGTGCGAACGCGAAATCCCCAATTGCGCCTTCGAACGTTTTACCGACGACGGCCCCGTCGCATTGCTGCCGTTGCCGGGGCAGCGGCGCGGGCTGGTGCTGACGGTTTCGGCTGATCGTCACGATGAAATCGCGATGATGGACGATGCCACATTCATGGTACTGGCGCAGCAGCGCTTCGGCTGGAAGCTCGGTGCATTGTCGCGACCGGGCAAACGTTTCCCGCACCGCATCCGCCGCGTGCTCGCCGACGCGCTCACCGCGCCGCGCGCGGTGCTGGTTGGCAATGCCGCGCAGACCGTGCACCCGATCGGCGCGCAGGGGTTCAACCTCGGTTTGCGCGATGCCTTGACGCTCGCCGAACTTGTTGGTGGCGCCGGTGACCCGGGCACGCCTGCACTGTTGGGCGAATACGCCGCGCGCCGCGCACCCGATCGCGAGGGCGTGCTGGCTTTCAGTCACGGGCTGATCGCGCTGGGATGCCTCGCACAACCCGCGCTGGCGCCACTGCGCTCGCTGGCGTTGCTGGCGCTGGACGGCATCCCGCCGCTGCGGCGTGCGGTTGCGCACCAGGGCATGGGTTTTCGCGGCATCCCGCCCGCGGCCGTGTTGGACGCCGGGCCGTGAACGCGCGCCGGCTGGCGCTCGACATCGCGATTGCCGGCGGCGGCATGGTCGGCGCGGCCTGCGCGCTGGCGTTGGCGCGCCGCGGCTTTGCCGTCGCGTTGCTGGAAGCCCGCGAACCGAAAGCCTGGCAGGAGAACGAACCCGAAGACCTGCGCGTGATCGCATTGGCGCCGTCGTCGGCGCGCCTGCTCGACGATCTCGGTGTCTGGCGCAACATCGAAGCCGCACGGGTGTCGCCCTATCGCCGCATGTGCGTGTGGGATGCGGCGTCCGGCGCGGAACTCGGCTTCGATGCCGCGCACGAAGGCCGCGCGCAACTCGGCTGGATCGTCGAGAACAACCTGGTCGCGTGCATGTTGTGGAACGCGCTGGAGGGCGCCGGCGTTCGTCGCGTCTGTCCCGCGCGCGTCACCACGTTCGCGCGACGCGACGATCGCATCACGCTGGACATCGACAATGGAGAAGTCTTGTCGGCGGCGTTGCTGGTGATCGCCGACGGCGCGGGTTCGGCGTTGCGCGAGCAGACGGGCATCGGTGTGCGTGGCCGCGATTACGGTCAGCGCGCCGTGGTCGCGCACGTCGCCACCGAACGCGCGCACGAAGCAACGGCCTGGCAGCGCTTCACGCACGAAGGACCGATCGCGTTGCTGCCGTTGTCGGACGGGCGCAGTTCGATCGTATGGTCGCTGCCGGAAACGCGTGCGCGCGAGGTGCTGGCGCTGGACGATGCGGCGTTCTGCGATGCGGCGGGTCTCGCGTCGGACTTTCGGCTGGGCCGCGTCATCGCAACCACGCCGCGCGCGTCGTTTCCATTGCGCCTGCAAATCGCCGAACGTTTTTCGGCCGGGCGTTGCGTCCTGATCGGCGACGCCGCGCACGCGGTGCATCCGTTGGCCGGCCAAGGCGCGAATCTCGGCTTGCGCGATGTGGCGGAGTTGGCTTCGGTACTCGGCGAGGCGCGCGATGCTGGGCGTGACTTCGCCGCGTCGCATGTATTGGGACGCTACGCACGCCGACGGCGCGCGGCGAGCACGCTGGACGCGCGAACATTCGATGCAATCGAGCGGATGTTTGCATGGCAGGCACCGGGCTGGGCCATGTTGCGTGGCGCGGGCATGCGCGCGGTGGATGTGCTCGGCCCGCTGAAACGACTCCTGTCGGCGCATGCCGAGGGCGTCGCGTAGCCTGAATGGTCTTTCGCCTTCCCGTTCAAGGGGAAGGCCGGAATGGAGATGGTTGAAGTGCCTCGTGCATGCAAGCCATCCCACCCATCCTTCCCCGCGAAGGGGAGGGCCTCAGCGTTGGATCCTCGAAAGGTAAGGAGATGATCATGCGCAAGTCTCTGCTTGGATTGTTGCTGCTGTTCGGCGTCGCGCCATTCGCGCACGCCGCGATGCGCTCGCAAACCGTGGACTACAAGGTCGACGGCAAGGCCATGCAGGGCGTGCTGGTGTGGGACGACGCGGTGCAAACGCCGCGGCCCGGCCTGCTGATGATTCCCGACTGGACCGGCGTCAACGCCCGCAGCATCGACTTCGCCAGGACGATCGCGGGCAAGGACTACGTGATCTTCATGGGCGACATGTACGGCAAGGACGTGCGCCCGAAGGACAACAAGGAGGCGCAGGCGGCGACCAAGCCGCTGTATGCCGACCGGCCGCTGTTGCGCAAGCGGGTGGTGGCGGCATTCGATCAGTTGAAAGCGCTGGCGGCCAGGCATGCGGCGCCGATCGACGCGACGAGGTTCGCCGCGATCGGTTTCTGTTTCGGCGGCACCTCGGTGCTCGATCTTGCGCGCACAGGTAGCGACATCGCCGCAGTGGTGAGTTTCCATGGCGGACTCGGCACGGACGATCCGGCGCTCGCCAAGAACATCAAGGCGCGCGTGCTGGCGATGAACGGCGCCGACGATCGCGGCACCATGCCGGACGCGCCCGATTTCATGAAGGAAATGCAGCAGAGTCCCGCGCCCTGGCAATTCGTGGCGTTCGGGGGCGCGGCGCATTGTTTCGCCGAGCCGTGGTCGCATTCGCCGCCCGGTTGTGTGTACGACGCGCCGGTGGCGAAGCGTGCGTTCGCGTTGATGCACGCGTGGCTGGACGAGGCGTTTGCCGGTAAAAGTTGAGGAGTAGGGCGGGAGGCGCGCAGCGCATCCCGCCGAACGCGCCACGGCGGCGGGTACACCCGCCCTACGATCCGCTCCGAAGCAGAGCGATCAGCAGCTGCGGTTCACCGCGTAATCGGCCAGCCCCGCCAGCGCATCGCGGTATTTCGATGGCGGCAACGTTTCGAGCGCGGCGTGCGCGGCGTCGGCGTGAGTCTGCGCGCGTGCGCGGGTGCGGTCCAGCGCGCCGGAGCTGCGGATCGCGGCGACGATCACATCCAGCGCCGCAAGGCGTTGGCTGGTGATCGCGTTGCGCAGGATCTCGGCCTGCATCGGCGTCGAGCGCTGGATCGCGTAGATCAGCGGCAGCGTTGGCTTGCCCTCGGCAAGATCATCGCCGATGTTCTTGCCGAGCGTGTCGGCGTCTGAAACGTAATCGAGCAGGTCGTCGGCGATCTGGAACGCGCAGCCGAGCTGCATGCCGTAGCGGCGCAGCGCGAGGCACTGGTCCACGGGCAGGCCGGCCAGCACGCCGCCCAGTTGCGTGGCAGCCGCGAACAACACCGCGGTCTTGCGCTCGATCACGCGCATGTAGGCGGCTTCGTCGGTTTCGGCCTTGCCGATGTTGAGCAGTTGCAGCACCTCGCCTTCGGCGATGGAATTGGTGGTGTCGGCGAGGATCCGCATCACTTCCATCCGGTCCAGTTCCACCATCATCTGGAACGAACGCGAATACAGGAAGTCGCCCACCAGCACGCTTGCCGCATTGCCCCAGGCGGCATTGGCGGTCTTGCGTCCGCGCCGAAGGTCGGAGCCGTCCACCACGTCGTCGTGCAGCAAGGTCGCGGTGTGGATGAACTCGATGACCGCGGCCAGTTCGATGTGTGCATCGCCCGCGTAACCCGCCGCGCGGGCGGCCAGCACGTGCAGCATCGGACGCAATCGCTTGCCGCCGCCGCCCACGATGTGTTCGCCGATCGCGTTGATCAGCACCACGTCCGAGTGCAGGCGCTGGCGGATCATCCCGTCCACTTGGCGCATGTCGGGCGCGGCGAGGTCGCGCGCCGCGGTAAAGGCGTTTGCGGGTTCGTGCGATGCAGCGGGCGAGGGGCGGTTCATGGGCATCCAGGCGCGGCAAGCCTTCAATTATAGTGCGGCGTGCCAGACCGCCGGCGAACGCCTACAGGGCGGCGCGGCTTGCGCCCGCAGACGGGCCGTTGGTGTGCTGTTAGCATCCTGCGATCGGGCAGTTTTCATTCGAGGATTCGCACATGGCACGCGGCGTCAACAAGGTCATCCTGGTCGGCAATCTGGGCGCGGACCCGGAAACGCGCTACAGCGCGTCCGGCACGGCGATGTGCACCATCCGGATCGCCACCACCGACAGCTGGAAGGACAAGCAGACCGGCGAGCGCCAGGAACGCACCGAATGGCATCGCATCAAGTTTTTTGGCCGGCTTGCCGAAATCGCCGGTGAATACCTGAAGAAAGGCCGGCAGGTTTACATCGAGGGTTCGCTGCGCACCGACAAGTACACCGACAAGGACGGGGTCGAGCGCTACACCACCGACGTGATTGCCAACGAAATGCAGATGCTGGGCGGCCAAGGTGAGGGCGGCGGCGGTGGCCGGGGCGAAGGCGGCGATTATCGCCCGCGTCCATCGCAGGCGCGCCCCTCGGGTGGATCGCAGGGCGGCGGGCGTCAGCCCGCGCCGCCACCCCAGGACACTGGCTTCGAAGACGACGACATCCCGTTCTAGCGAACGGCTATTGCCGGTCCGGGAACGCGCGTGGCGGCCGCCGAAAAATTCGAAGGCGAGTGCGATTGCCGGTTCGTCCGCTATCGCCTCGCCCGCACGCCATTGTTCGTGCACTGCTGCCACTGCCGCTGGTGCCAGCGCGAAACCGGCAGCGCATTCGTGGTGAATGCGCTGATCGAAACCGAATGCGTGGCACTGCTGGACGGCGCGCCCGACATGGTGATGACGCCTTCGGCGAGCGGCAAGGGCCAGAACATAGCGCGTTGCCCGCATTGCCGCGTCGCGCTATGGAGCCATTACCCCGGTGCGGGCCCGAAGTTTGCCTTCGTGCGTGTTGGCACGCTCGATGATCCAGACCGGTTCCCGCCGGACATCCACATCTTCACGACGTCGAAGCAGCCCTGGGTGATCCTGCCGGAAGGCGTGCCGGTCATGCGCGAGTATTACGACCGCGAGATGTATTGGCCGAAGGAAAGCCTTGAAAGGCGTGCGGCGGTGGTCGCAAAGGCTTCGACGTAGTTGGGTTGAGGCAGCTCTGTCGGCGAAAGCCCCAACATCGTGACTCGCGTTGGGCTTCATTGCGTTCAGCCCAACCTACAAGAGCGATTATTTCCGCGGTTATTTGGGTTTGGGCCCGCGCATCGGCACC
>DAIUEL010000127.1:0-8133 GCA_036845145.1 Rhodanobacteraceae bacterium
AGTCGCAGATCAACGAATACCTCGACGAGTACAAGGGCGAGGGCATCCAGCACATTGCCCTTTTTACCGACGACATCTACGCGACGGTGGAGAAGATGCGCGGCGCCGGCGTCGAGTTCCTCGATACGCCCGATACCTATTTCGAAGTGATCGACCTGCGCATGCCGAACCATGGCGAGGACGTGCCGCGGCTGGCGAAGAACAAGATCCTGATCGACGCCGACATGGAAACGAAAAAGAAATTGCTGCTGCAGATCTTTACCCAGAACTGCATCGGCCCGATCTTCTTCGAGATCATCCAGCGCAAGGGCAACGAAGGTTTCGGCGAAGGCAACTTCCAGGCCTTGTTCGAATCGATCGAGCGCGACCAGATGCGACGCGGGGTGCTGTAGTAGCGGCGAGTCGACTTTCGACCCCTCTCCCTCCGGGAGAGGGTTCTGGAGAGCAAAGCGCATGAGCAGCGGCGAGCAAATCAGAGCGGAACGCGGACGCTATCTTTCAGGCTTCGGCAACGAACACGCGAGCGAGGCGCTGAAGGGCGCGCTGCCCATCGGGCAGAACTCACCGCAGAAGGTGCCGTACGGGTTGTACGCGGAGCAGTTGTCCGGCACCGCGTTCACCGCACCCCGCCACGCCAATCGGCGAAGCTGGCTGTACCGGATTCGTCCGGCCGCGTTGCACGGCGCCTTCGAGGCGTACGCTCAGCCACGCTTCCACAACCATTTCGACGAAGCGCCGACCCCGCCTGACCAGATGCGCTGGAGTCCGTTTCCGCTGCCCGACGCGTCGACCGATTTCGTGGACGGCCTGTTCGCAATGGGCGGCAACGGTTCGGCGGCTTCGCAAACAGGCGTCGGCATCCACCTGTACGCCTGCAACAAGCCCATGCACGGGCGCTTCTTCTACGACGCCGACGGCGAACTGGTGGTCGTGCCGCAGCAGGGCCGCTTGCGGATCGCGACCGAGCTGGGCGTGCTGGACATCGAACCGCAGCAGATCGCGCTGATCCCGCGTGGTATGCGTTTCCGCGTGGACCTGCCGGACGGCAGCGCGCGCGGCTATCTCTGCGAGAACTTCGGCGCGCACCTGCGCCTGCCGGAACTCGGTCCCATCGGCAGCAACGGCAACGCCAATGCGCGCGACTTCGAAGCCCCTGTCGCGGCCTACGAAGACGTTTCGGGCCGTTTCGAATTGATCGCCAAATTCCAGGGCAACCTGTGGCGCGCGCCGATCGACCACTCGCCGCTCGACGTGGTGGCGTGGCACGGCAGCAACGTGCCGTACCGCTACGATCTGCGCCGCTTCAACACCATTGGCTCGATCAGCTACGACCATCCCGATCCATCCATCTTCACGGTGCTGACTTCGCCCAGCGACACGCCCGGCACCGCCAACATGGATTTCGCGATCTTCCCGCCGCGCTGGCTCGTGGCCGAGCACACTTTCCGGCCACCATGGTTCCATCGCAACATCGCCTCCGAATTCATGGGTCTGGTCCACGGCCAATACGATGCCAAGGACGCCAGTGCCGGCGGCGGTTTCGTACCGGGCGGCGCGAGCTTGCACAACTGCATGAGCGGGCACGGCCCGGACGCCGCCAGCCACGCCAAGGCGTTGGCAACCGACACCAGCCAACCACAGCACGTGGTCGATACCATGGCCTTCATGTTCGAGACGCGTTGCGTGATCCACCCGACGAAGCAGGCGCTGGAGGCGCCGCAACGCCAACGCGACTACCAGGATTGCTGGCAGGGATTGCGGAAGCATTTCGATCCGTCGAAGCGATGACCACAAAGGGCAACACATGAAACTTGCGACCCTCAAGGAAGGCGGCAGGGATGGCACATTGATCGTCGTCAGCCGCGATCTTGCGCACGGCGTGCGCGCCACCGACATCGCGCCGACGCTGCAGGCCGCGCTGGACGACTGGCAAAACACCGCGCCGCGCCTGCATGCGTTGTACGACGCGCTGTGCATGCACCGCCACAAGGCAGTCGAGCACGCGTTCGAACTGGATTTCGGCGCACTGGCTGCGCCGTTTCCCCGCGCCTACGAATTCGTGGACGGTTCGGCGTACCTGCCGCACGTCGAACGCGTGCGTCGCGCACGCGGCGCGACGGTGCCGGAAAGCTTCTACACCGATCCGCTGATGTATCAGGCCACCAGCGCGGGCTTCCTCGGGCCACGCGACCCGGTGCGCGTGCCCAGCGAGGATTACGGCATCGACCTTGAAGCCGAAGTCGTGGTGGTCACCGACGACGTGCCGATGGCGGTGACACCAGAGCATGCCTCGGAGCACATCCAGTTGATCGGGTTGGTCAACGATGTCTCGTTGCGGAGTTTGATTCCCGCGGAGCTCGCCAAGGGCTTCGGTTTCCTGCAGTCCAAGCCTCGCTCGGCGTTGTCACCGGTGCTGGTCACGCCCGACGAATTGCGCGATGCGTGGCGGGACGACAAGCTGCACCTGCCGATGCGCACCTGGATCAATGGCCAGTGGTTCGGCGAAGCCGAAGCCGGCGAAGACATGCAATTCAATTTCGCGCAATTGATCGCGCACGCGGCGAAGACCCGCCCGCTCGCCGCCGGCACCATCGTGGGTTCGGGCACCATCGCCAACCAGGACACCTCGCGCGGCGCATCATGCCTTGCCGAACAACGCACGGTGGAAAAGTTGCGCGACGGCGAGGCGGTGACACCGTTCCTGAAATACGGCGACACGGTGAAGATCGACATGCACGACATCGACGGCAACTCGATCTTCGGCGCCATCGAACAGACCATCGAACCCGCGGGCGACTGAACCCGCGCGCGGCGCACCTTCAATGCCGCCGGGGCGGCGGCCGCAACGCTAAGGTAAACTTGGAACCTGATCGGCGCCCATGCCGCCATCTGGCATCGAACACCATCATGGAATCGCGTTCGTCATCCTCCCGCGAAAGCGCGCCCGCCGGGCGCCACACGGGCATTCCCTCGAATGACGGCGACGCCGAGCATTTCTGCTCGTCCTGCGCGTTCGCGGAAGCTTGCGCCGTGGCCGGATATGGCAAGCCGGAACTGTCGGAGTTGCACTACCTGGTCGAACACGTCGGCCCGTTCGAACCCGGTCAGCGCCTGTTCCGGTCGGGCGACGCATTCCGCGCATTGTTCGCGGTGCGCACCGGCATGGTGAAAACCACCCTGGTCGATGCCGAAGGCCGCGAGCAGGTGCTGGGTTTTTACCTGCCAGGCGAATTGATCGGGCTGGACGCGATCTATCCCGAGCATTACCCGTGCGACGCGATCGCGCTGGAAGTCACCGAGTGCTGCCGCTTTTCATTCCCCGCGATGAGTGCGCTCGCGGCGCGCCAGCCGCGCGTGCAGCAACACCTGTTCCGGATGCTCAGCAAGGAACTGGGTTCGGCCACGCTGCTGGCCGGCGACCACTCCGCCGACGAACGGCTTGCCGCATTCCTTGTGGACCTCGGCGACCGTTACGCGGCGCGCGGACTGTCCGGCACGCAGTTCCGCCTCAGCATGGCGCGCGCCGACATCGCCAATTACCTGCGGCTTGCCGCGGAAACCGTCAGCCGCGTGCTCGGCCGCTTCCGCGAGCAGAAGCTCATCGCGATCGATGGCCGCAAGGTTGAACTGCTGGACCCGGCACGGCTGCGCGAACTCGCGCGCTGCGTTCTGAATGTCTGACCATGCGATCTCCCTGATCGCTGGCGCTGCACCTGCCGCTCGTCATTCGGGACGCGCGCAGCGCGATCCGGAATCGGCTCAGGCGCTTGCGGGCGCACGATGGGTTCGGCCGGCTGAGTGTCTGTCTGCATATCGATCGACTCGCGCCGCCTGCGGCGTTCGTGTTTGCAGCCCTGCAAACGCAGCCAGGTTCCGCACACGCTTCCCGCGAACGGTCCCGGAATGAAAACCGTGGGGCCGGGCCTGCAATAAAGCCGCGGCGACGCCGTAATCAGGCGTTCTGAGCGGGATCAACGCGCGCCGCGACGGCCGCCCGCATACTTCACGCCTCCGCCTCCCGACGACCCGCCATGGCCGCCTGGTATTTGCAAATCCTGTGGACCCACATCGGATGCGTGATCGCATCGGGCAGCCTGTTCTTCGTGCGCGGTTGCATGATGCTGGCGGAGCTGCCGACCGCCAATCACATCGCGCTGCGCCGCATCTCGGTGGTGATCGATTCGCTGCTGCTGGCCGCCGCGATCACGCTGACCACCATCATCCACCAGTACCCGTTCGTGCAGGCGTGGCTCACCGTCAAGCTGGTCCTGCTGGTGGTTTACATCGTGCTGGGCGTGTTCGCGCTGCGTCGCGGCCGCACGCGCGCGATTCGCGCCACCTGTTTCGCGGCGGCGATGATCGTGTTCCTGTTCATTGTCAGCGTGGCGCGCGCGCACGATCCGCTCGGAGCATTCGTACATCTGTGACATCGGAAATCCGGAATCCGCGTGGGACTGCAGATGCGAGCACGCTCGCGTCCATTACGACACGGCGAGCAACCATCCCTGGTGCCAGGCGCCGGTCCGGCCATCCTTGGCCGGCCGCTCAGCCGGGCACGCGATGCCCCCGGCATCGCGTAAGCGCCCGCCTTCGCCCTACGCCCGCGTCACCAGCCCATCCCGCACCTTCACCCGCACCACCACCAGCGATTGACCGCGACACGGCCCCTGCACGCACAGGCCCGCGTCGCGCAGGGCGAAGGTGGCGCCGTGCACCGCGCAGGTCAGCTTGTCGTCCTTGAACAGGAACAGGCCCGGCGCGTAATCCATGCGACGACCGGCGTGCGGACAGACGTTCAGCCATGCCTGCACCGAATTGCCACGCCGCGCCAGCAGCAGCGGCTCGCCTTCCGGATCGGGTGGGTCGACGCCCAGCACGCCGCCATCGGGGATGTCCTCCAGGCGGCACAGGGTCTCGTTGGGCGTGGTCATGTCCATGCACGACTCCTGATGGTTTGTTGAAAAAGCGCGATCCTGCACTTTTCCGAGCGTCGAGTCCGGTTCATGCCCGGACTCAGCCGATGAATCAAGCCACCGCTTGACTCGCGGCGGGGCATCCCCGCCTCCGCACCGGCAGGCAATGCCTGCCGACACTTGTGGCGGCGGCCTCGCGCCCGCATGGTGAGAGGGTCATTGTGCCACGCGGCCCATTCATGCGTATCGACAATTTCTTCATCAAGCTGCCCCGCTACCCGCTGCTGCGCGCGCTGATGGTGATCGCCGCCACCGTGTTGCTGATCGGATTGGCCGCGATGGGCCTGCTGGTGGGCGCGGCCGTCATCGTGACCACGGCCCTCACGGTACTGGTGCGCGGCTGGCTGCGCAGCCGCGGTCGCCGCAGCGCCGACCCGGGCGTCATCGAAGGCGAATTCACCGTGGTGCCGCCGGCACCACGAGGCACGCTGCCTCCGGCGGGCAACGCCTCCACGACAAGAACCGGATGGTAGGCGCGCCGCGATGCGCGCATCCTGTGCGCATGGACACCAAAGCCACCACCACCGCAGGCCATCACGACCCGCTGGACCACGCGCGCGATCTGCTGGACCGCAGCGAACACGCGCCGACGCTGGACGCGCTCGCGCGCCGGGTCGGGCTTTCCCCGGCATGGCTGCAACGCAGTTTTCGCAGGCGCTTCGGCGTCTCGCCTGCCGAATACGCGCGTGCACGCCGCTTCGACGAGCTCAAGCAGGCGCTGCGCAGCGGCTCGGACGTCACCGATGCGGTGTACGCCGCCGGCTTCGGATCGGGCAGCCGGGTGTACGAACATTCCGACCGGCGGCTGGGCATGCCGCCGGCACGCTACCGCGACGGCGGCGCGGGCATCGCGATCCGCTACACCACGGTCGCCTCGCCATTGGGGCGCGTGCTGGTCGCGGCGACCACACGGGGGCTTTGCGCGGTCACGCTGGGCGACGACGACGCGGGGCTGGCCGATGCGCTGCGCGAGGAATTTCCCAACGCATCGCTGACGCGCGTGGATGCGGGACGCGACGAATGGCTGGCCGCGGTGGTCGCGCGCGTCGCGCGGCAATTCAATGGCCGCACCGGCGGCGCGGCAGCGCAGGCGTTGCCGCCGCTGGACATCACCGCCACCGCATTCCAGTGGCGCGTCTGGGAGGCATTGACCCGCATTCCCGCGGGCCAAACCCGCAGCTACGCCGAGATCGCCCGCGCCATCGGCGAACCGCACGCTGCGCGCGCGGTCGGCCGCGCCTGCGGCGCCAACAAGCTGGCGCTGATCGTGCCCTGCCATCGCGTAGTGCGCGCCGACGGCGAGCCAGGCGGCTGGCGCTGGGGCGCGGCGCGCAAGCAAACCCTGCTGGAACGCGAGCGGCGGAGCGACGCGCGTTGAGCGGCATTCAACACTGACTGTCGAAACTTTCACGACGCCGCTGGCGCCGCCCTGCACCTGCGGGACTTACAATGTTTCCACGCCTCCCCGAACGGGAGGCGTCATTGCTTGCAGGCCTGCGCAGAATGTCCGCCCGCGACTTGCCCCGGCATCCATGACCCAAAGCCAGACATGACCAAGCCCACCGACCCGTACCACGCCCACGTCTACTTCGACGCAGACAGCCTGTCCGTGGCGCAGCGCCTGCACCAGGAGCTTGTCGCGACGCTGGCAAACGGCTCGTTGCCGGGACTGGTCCTGGTCGGGAAGATGTACGACAAGGGCGTCGGCCCGCATCCCAAACCCCAGTTCGAAGTCCAGTTCCTCGGGTCCGCATTGGCGCGCATCGTGCCGCTGTTCGAGGCTTCGGGACTGACATCCCTGGTCCATCCGGTCACCGACGACGACCTTGCCGATCACACGACGCTTGCCGAATGGATCGGTGAACCGTTGCCGCTCGACAGCTCGGTCCTCGATCCGCCGGGCCACAACCAGGGCCTCGCCAGGTTCGGCAAGGTGGACTTCTAGGCCCACGCCAGGCGCGTCTTCCCCGGCCGTGCCCGACCGCCCGTGCCCCCACATGCAGATTCGCACGTCATGCACGACACCACCGCTCCCCTCGCCCTCAACGCCGCACCCGAACGCCGCTGGCTGATCCCGCTGGCGCTGGTCTCGGTGTACCTGATCTGGGGCTCGACCTACCTCGGCATCCGCATTGGCCTGACCGGCTTCCCGCCGTTCGCGATGGCCGCCTTGCGATTTTTTGCAGCCGGAATCGCGATGTATGGGTGGCTGCGCCTGCGCGGCGTCAAGCCACCGACACGGCGGCAATGGCGCAACGCGGCGATCAGCGGTGTGCTGCTGCTGTTGCTCGGCAATGGCCTGGTCTGTTTTGCCGAGCAAAGCGTGACGTCGGGCATCGCCGCGGTCGCGATCGCGAGCGAACCGCTGTTCATCGCGCTGTTCCTGTTCGCCTATCGCGAGCGCCCGAGCCGCGGCGAAATCCTGGGACTCGTGATCGGTTTTTTCGGTGTGATCGTCCTGAACAGCGGCGGTGCGATGCGCGCCGCGCCGTGGGCAGCCGTGGCATTGCTGGTGGCGACCCTGGCGTGGGCGTTCGGCTCGATCTGGAGCCGCCACCAGGACATGCCGGAAGGACCGATGAACGTGGCCGCCCAGATGTTGTGCGCCGCGCCCGCACTGGCCTTGACCGCATGGTTGACCGGCGAACGCCTGCCCGCGCACCCGCCGACCGCGTCGATCCTGGCGGTGGCCTACCTTGCCGTGTTCGGATCGATCATCGCGTTTTCCGCGTACTTGTTCCTGATCAAGCACGCGCGCCCGGCGTTGACCGCGAGCTACGCCTACGTCAATCCGCCGGTCGCGGTGCTACTGGGCGCGCTGATCGCGGGAGAGCACGTGGGCACGGCCGAAATCGGCGGCATGGTGGTGATCCTCGTCGGCGTCGCCGTCATCACGCTTGCGCATGCCGGAAGCGGCAGGCGGCGTACAGCCGCGGCGGAGTAGGAGTGGCGGAGTAAAATCCGCGCTCTTCGAATGCGCTTGGCCGCATTGTTACCATGATCAAGTGGATCGTCCTTGTCGTTCTCATCGCGTGCGCGCTGTACGTGCACTTTCGCGGCAGGGAGCGGCACAAATTCCTGCGCCAGATCACCGACCATTCGACATTCATGGCGCCGATCAACGTGCTGATGTACGCGTTCTCGCGCGTGCCGCGCACGC
>DAIUEL010000128.1:0-8034 GCA_036845145.1 Rhodanobacteraceae bacterium
GATCACCACCGTCCAGCAGGCGGTGGATTACATCAAGGCGCACGTCAAGTCCTGATCGAAGGACTTCAGCGCGTGCCCTCCGGCGGCGCGACCTTGTGCGATGCGGCAACCCGAAAGCTGCGCCTTTTGTGCGCAGCTTTCGCTTTGATGGCACACGGACAATGCGTCCGCGTATGGCGAGAGGCGGCGCGCGGGAGCACGCCCGAATGCCGAAACCGGCCCATCCGGAATGGGCGCGATGAGCGGCGCGAACGCGCGTGGCCGAGCGAGCCCGATCCGGTACCCGTACCAGGGGTGGTTGCTTGCGTGAACCGAGTTTTTTGAATCTGGAGTTCCCATGAACAAGCGGCGTGTGGTGGTCACCGGCCTCGGCATCGTTTCACCTGTCGGCAACGACGTGGCGACGGCCTGGCAGAACGTGGTCGCGGGCAACAGCGGCATCGGTCCGATCACGCACTTCGACGCCAGCGCGTTCCCCACCCGCATCGCGGGCGAGGTGAAGGGCTTCGACCCTGCGCAGTACATCCCGCCGAAAGACATCAAGAAGATGGATACCTTCATCCATTACGGCATCGCCGCGGGTGCCGAGGCGCTGAAGGATTCCGGCCTCGAGATCACCGAGGCCAATGCACCGCGGATCGGCGTCGCGGTGGGCGCGGGTATCGGCGGCATCGCCAGCATCGAGCGTACCACGCTGGCTTATTACGAAGGCGGTCCGCGCAAGATCTCGCCGTTCTTCGTGCCGGGCTGCATCATCAACATGGCTTCCGGCAACCTTGCGATCATCCACGGCTTGAAGGGCCCGAACATTGCCTGCGTCACCGCGTGCACGACGGCGACGCACAACATCGGGCTCGCGATGCGGATGATCCAGTACGGCGACGCCGATGCGATGTTGACCGGTGGCGCCGAATTTTCCGTCACCGCGACCGCGGTCGGCGGGTTCTGCTCGGCACGCGCGATGAGTACGCGCAACGACGATCCGACCCGCGCCAGTCGGCCGTGGGACAAGGACCGCGACGGCTTCGTGCTGTCCGACGGTGCGGGCTTGCTGGTGCTGGAAGAATACGAGCACGCCAGGGCGCGCGGTGCGCACGTCTACGCCGAGATCGCGGGCTTCGGCATGAGTGACGACGCGTACCACATCACCGCGCCGAGTGAAGGTGGCGAAGGCGCGGCGCGCTGCATGGCGGCGGCGGTAAAGGATGCCGGCGTCGATCCGGCCACGGTGCAATACATCAACGCGCATGGCACGTCGACGCCGCTGGGCGATCTCGGCGAGGTGCACGCGGCCAAGCGGGTGTTCGGCGATCACGCCTACAAGCTCGCGATGAGTTCGACCAAGTCGGTGACGGGCCACCTGCTTGGTGCGGCCGGCGGCGTGGAGGCCATCTTCACGCTGCTGGCAATGCGCGACAACGTGCTGCCGCCGACGATCAACCTCGACGAACCGGGTGAAGGTTGCGATCTGGATTTCGTGCCGAATACCGCGCGCGAAGGCAAGATCGACATCGCGATTTCGAACTCGTTCGGCTTCGGCGGCACCAACGGCACCCTGCTGTTCAAGCGCGTTTGAAGCGCGCCTCCCGCGGCGCCCCGATCTGCGTATGCATCGCCGGCGCGCGCGACCTGCTGCCGCTTGCGGCTGCGCATCCCGAGCGCTATCCAGCGTTGCTGGAGAGCGCCGCGGCGGGGCCATGCGCGCGTTGGGACATCCTGTTCGCGTTTCCCGAAGACATTCTGACGCTCGCGAGGGACGGCTTCGTGCGCGATGCGGCGGGGCACGACTGTGGTGCGCGGTTTCTGGACGCGCTGGACAAGGCGTGGTTGTCGCAAGACAAAGTGGATGCGGCCAATCCGGAGTTGCCGTTCGTCGGGGGCTGGCTGCTGTACCTCGGATATGAGCTGGCAGCCGAGGTCGAGCCCTCGCTGGTGCTGCCCGGAACGGAAAACCCGCGCATCCCGGTCGCGCTGGCGCTGCGGTGCCCGGCCGCGATCCTCGTCGACAGGATCGGCGGATGCACATGGCTGGTGGCGGAGCCCGGTCGCGAGGGGTTGCTGGATACGATGCAGCGCGATCTGGATGCGGTGCCCGCAGGTGCGTTCGTCGAGGCCGCGCTCCCGCCGCTGCGGGAATTGCGGGAAGACGATCCGCGCATCTTCCTCGACGGCGTTGCGCGCGTGCATGAATATCTTCGCGCGGGCGATACGTTCCAGGTGAATCTGTCGCGCGCGTGGTGGGCGCGTTTCGATGTTGTGCCCTCTCCGACGACGTTGTATGCGGCGTTGCGAAAAGCCAATCCTTCACCCTTCGCGGGCCTGCTCCGGCAACCGGGCTGGTCGATCGCGAGTTCCTCGCCCGAACGCCTGCTGCAGGTCCGCGACGGACTTGCGCAGACGCGTCCGATCGCGGGCACACGCCCGCGGGCCGAGGGCGATGACGATGCGACGCGCATCGCCGAATTGCTGGCGCATGCCAAGGAACGCGCCGAGCACGTGATGCTGGTCGATCTGGAACGCAACGACCTGGGCCGCGTGTGCGTGCCCGGCAGCGTGTGCGTGGACCAGATGATGACGGTCGAAAGTTACGCGCACGTGCACCACATCGTCTCGAACGTGCGCGGTCGGCTGCGTCCGGGCGTGACGCCGGGGCAGGCGATCGCGGCGATGTTTCCCGGCGGCACCATCACAGGTTGCCCCAAGGTGCGTTGCATGGAAATCATTGCCGAACTGGAAGGCGAAGCGCGCGGCGCGTACACCGGCTCGCTGGGTTATCTTTCCCGGAACGGCCATCTCGATTTGAATATCCTGATTCGCACCATGGTTCTGGAAGCCGATCGTCTGAGCTTTCGCGCGGGCGCCGGCATCGTGGTGAATTCCGACGCCGAGCACGAACTCGCCGAGACCCGCGCGAAAGCGCGCGGACTGCTGCGCGCGCTGGGAAGCGACGCCGAATGACTGCGCGCGTGCTGGTCGATGGCCTTGCCGAAAGTCGCGTGTCGGCGCTGGATCGCGGCCTGGCCTACGGCGATGGTTTGTTCGAGACCATCCGTGCGGTGAACGGTACGGCACCGCTCTGGCACCGCCACATGACACGGCTGCGCGATGGATGCGAGCGGCTCGACTTGCCGGTGCCGGACGCCGTGACGCTCGCGAAAGAATTTGCGCGCGTTGCCGGTGGAATCGCCGATGCCGTCGTGAAGATCATCTTGACACGTGGGCATGGTGAACGCGGCTATGCACTGCCGGAACCGGTCCGCGTCACCCGTATCGTTGCCGCGTTTCCATTACCGCCATTGCCGTCGGATTGGTACCGCGACGGAATCCGGGTACGCTGTTGCGAATTGCGGCTTGCAGCGCAACCGCGGCTGGCCGGCATCAAGCACCTGAACCGGCTCGAACAGGTGCTCGCCCGTGCGGAATGGTCGGACGCAGCGGTGGTCGAAGGTTTGCTGTTCGATCAGGCAGGGAGCCTAGTCTCCGCGACGGCGGCCAACGTGTTCGTCGGCATCGATGGCGGGCTGCTGACGCCGCCGGTCGACAAATGCGGGGTGGCCGGGGTCCTGCGTGGCGCGTTGCTGGACGTGCTGCCCGATGTTCGGGTGCAGACGATGACGAAGGAGGATTTGATGCGGGCGGATGAAATGTTCCTGACTTCGAGCGTGCGCGGCGTGTTGCCGGTGCGCACGCTGGACGAACACGTATTCCGCGTCGGTCGTCACGCGCGCGCCGCGCAGGCGCACTGGCGCGCTTCAGGTTTCCCGGGGGGCGAGGCATGACGGGTCGCACCGGCACCGAAATGCGCTCTTGCGCGGGTGGCAACGCGGTGGTGCGTGCACTGCTGCTCGTGATCCTGCTGGCGATCGTCGCGGCCATCGCGTGGGCCGGCATCACGTACCTGCACTTCACCCGCACGCCCTTGAACGTCCGCGCCGCGGGACAGACCGTCGAGATCGCCCGGGGTGAAGGCTTCAATGGCATTGTTGCGCAATTGCGAGAGGAGAAACTCACCGAGGCGCGACCGCTGCTGTGGCGCGCGCTGGCCATGCGTCTTGGCGTCGCCAACAAGTTGCACGCGGGCGAGTACGCGCTCGCACCCGGCATGACGCCAACGGTGCTGCTGGAAAACATGGCCGCGGGCAAGGTGCTGCATCGACGCGTCACGCTGGTCGACGGCTGGACCTTCGCGCAGGTGCGGCAGGCGTTGCAGCGCGCTCCCAAACTCGCGCACGACATCGAAGGCTTGACCGACGCGCAGGTGATGGCGAAGCTCGACGATGCCAGTCAGTCGCCGGAAGGCGAGTTCATGCCCGACACCTACGACTACGTGCTCGGCATGTCCGATCTCGACATCCTCGAACGCGCGCACAAGGCGACGCAGTTATTTCTTGCGGACGAGTGGGCCAGGCGTGACACTTCGATTTCGATCCAGCAGCCGTATCAGGCGTTGATCCTGGCCTCGCTGGTCGAAAAGGAAACCGCGGTGGCCGCGGAACGGCCGCAGATCGCGGGCGTGTTCGAGCGCCGCCTGAAGCTCGGCATGAAACTCGACACCGACCCCAGCGTGATCTTCGGGATGGGCGCGGCCTACACCGGCAACATCCACAAGTCGGACCTTGAAACCGACACGCCGTACAACACCTACATGCGTGCCGGCCTGCCGCCCACGCCGATCGCGCTGCCGAGCCGTGCGGCGATACATGCGGTGCTGCACCCCGCGGCGGGCGACGCGTTGTACTTCGTCGCCAAGGGCGATGGCACCCATGAGTTCTCCGCGACGCTGGCCGAGCAGAATACCGCGGTGAGGAAATACATCCTGGACAAGAAGAAGCAATGAAGGGGCGATTGATCAGCCTCGAAGGCGGCGAAGGCGCGGGCAAGAGCACGCTGCTGTCCGGACTTCGCGCGCATTTCGAACGCAGCGGGATGGACGTGTTGCACACACGCGAGCCCGGCGGCACGCCGGTGGGCGAAGCCATCCGCGCGCTGGTGCTCGATCCGGCGCATCGCGACATGGCCGTCGAAACGGAATTACTGCTGATGTTCGCGGCGCGCGCGCAATTGGTGAGCGAAGTGCTGCAACCCGCGCTTGCGGCGGGGCGCTGGGTGCTGTGCGACCGCTTTACCGACGCCAGCTACGCCTACCAAGGTGGCGGACGCGGCGTCGATGCCGCGCGCATTGCCGAGTTGGAGCGCATCGCAACGGGCGGATTGAAACCGGACCTGACCTTGCTGCTGGACCTTCCGGTGGCGCACGGTCGCGCGCGCGCCAGCCAGCGCGGCGACGCGGATCGCATCGAAGCCGAGCGCGACGACTTCTTCGAGCGCGTGCGGTCGGCGTATCGCGCGCGCGCGCAGGCGGAGCCACGACGCTTCCGGATCATCGACGCCTCGCAGCCGGCAGATGCAGTGTTGCGCAACGCCGTGGTGGCGATCGATGACCTGCGCGCGAGCGTGACGGCGTGACGGACGAGGAAGCCGCCACCGCGATCGCGCCGGGCGATCCGTTGCCGGCCTGGTGCGAACCGGCGTGGAACCTGCTTGCCGCGCGCGCGGCCAGTGGCACGCTGCCGCACGCGTTGCTGGTGTGCGGGCCGGGCGGGCTCGGCAAGCGAGCTCTGGTCGAGGTGTTCGTGCGCGCGCGCCTGTGTGAGACACCGCAGGGTGGCCGTGCGTGCGGTTCCTGTCGCACCTGCAAGCTGCTGGCGGCCGGCACGCATCCAGACCGGATGCTGGTGAAGCTGGCGCCGAATCCCAAGACCGGCGTGATGCGCAAGGAAATCGTTGTCGACCAGGTTCGCGAGCTGTCGGCGCGCCTCGCGATGTCGAGCCAGCTCGACGGCTGGCAGGTCGCGGTGATCGATCCCGCCGACGTGATGAACGTCCCGGCCCAGAACGCCTTGCTGAAAACGCTGGAAGAGCCGACCGAGGCCAGCCTGATCGTGTTGGTGGCCGATCAGCCATGGCAGTTGAGCGCCACGATCCGCAGCCGATGCCAGCGCGTCGACATTGCGGTGCCGCCGCCAAGCGAGGCGTTGGCGTGGCTGGAAGCGCGCGGTGTCGAATCCGCGGGCGCCGTGCTGGCCGCGGCCGGTGGCAACCCGGGCCAGGCTTGGTTACTGGCGGAGCAGGGCGGGATGCAGCGCCGTCAGGAAGTCGCGCGCGATCTGCTGGCGCTCGCCGCGGGCCGTGGCGACGCGCGTGCGGTGGGCAAGGCCTGGGCCGATGACGAGCCGCAACAACGGCTCGAACAGACGGCGCGCCTACTCGAAGGCGCGTTGCGCGCGCGCGCGCGCGGCGAACGCGCGCGTTTCGATCCGGGCTGGAATGACGAAGCCGTGGCCGAACATATCGCCGAGGCGAATCGCCTGCGGGTGCTGTTGAACGGCCCCTTGCGCGGCGACCTCGCCTTGTTCGACTGGTTGAACGGCTTGCCGGTTGCGTTGCGTTGAGAGGCTTTGACTTTTGCTCGTCATCCCGGATTTACTCGCGCCATCCGTGGCGCTCGCACTACGCGCCGCCTTCGGCGTCGCGTTTGCAATCCTGCAAGCAGTCGCGAAGCAATATCCAGACTGCGAAGGCAGGATGCGGAGCGAACATCGGCGAAGCCGATGGCCGGCAGGGCCAGCCGCCGGAAGCGGCGAGTCTGCCAGCGACTTTCCACTTCAGTGCGTTGCGCCAAAGTCGCTGGGTTTCCGCTTTCGCGGGAATGACGACGACAGGATTGATTTGGGAAGCACGATCCCCTGGATGTCCGGTCAGTGCCGGGTCAACCACTTCCGGGCACAATCGCGCCGCGCTCCATGGTTGAACCTTGCGCACGATGAAAGGATGCCGGTTTGCGTCAGGAAAAGCCCTCCGACCTGCTCGATCCCGATGCGCTGCTGAAACGCCCGGGCGCCAGCCTGATGGTGGTGGCGCCGCATCCGGATGACGAATCGCTGGCGGCCGGCGGCGTGATCCAGCGTGCACTTGGCTACGGTGCCGGGGTCAGCGTGGTGTTCGCCAGCGACGGCGAGAACAATCCCTGGCCGCAGCGCGTGCTGGAACGGCGGGCGTGGATCGGTCCGCGCCAGCGTGCAGGCTGGGCGGCGCGGCGCCGTGGCGAAGCCGATGCCGCGTTGCGCACGCTTGGGGTCGACGCCGCCCGTGTGTATCGGCTCGGTTGGCCGGATGGCGGCATCACCTGGATGCTGCTGGACGACACCGCGGCGATGCTGGCGACTATGCGCGAACTGGTCGAGCGCGAATGCCCGACGCTGTTGGTATTGCCCGACCTCGCGGATCGGCATCCCGACCACAGCGCGATCCATGTGCTGATGGAAATGGTGTTCCAGACCTCGCCTGGCTTGCGCAAGCCAGACTGTCTCGGTTACCTGCTGCATGACCGTTCGCAACCTGGCGCGCCACAGCGCGCGGTGTTCGCACTGCGCGACGACGAACGGGCGCGCAAGCGCCGTGCGATCGAGGCGCACGCCAGCCAGATCGCGTTGAGCCGCGGACGTTTCCTGCGCTTTGCCGCCGGCACGGAAGATTTCGTGGCCGGACTCGACTGCCACGACCGCGCCGGCGCGACGCTGCCGTGGTTGCCGCCGCGCGCATTGCGACCGTGTCTCGCGTTGCTGGCGGTGGACGCCGCAGGCGGCGAACGGGTTGGATTGGGCGCCGGCGCCGACGCCACGCTGTTCTGGCGCGACGGCAGCCCCGCCGCGCGCACCGCGCGCGTGCTGCGGCCGCCCTACTACATCAAACTGTATTGCCCGCTGCCGTCGCCATGGGTATTCGACGGCTGGGGCTGGTGCCGTTTCGGCGCTTGACCGCGGCTTGTCTGCGGCGGCAAGCTGATGGCGTCAATCAGCAGGGGCTTCAGACGATGGCGATGATGGGTGGCGCGGGCGGCATGGGCAGTCAGGGCATCCTGCCGGTCGTCATCAGGGACAAGCAGACGCTGTACCAGTCCTACATGTCGTTCGTGAAGGGCGGCGGCCTGTTCGTGCCCACCAACAAGCGCTACAACCTCGGCGACGAAGTGTT
>DAIUEL010000129.1:0-2007 GCA_036845145.1 Rhodanobacteraceae bacterium
CGCTGCCGAGATACTGGGTGCGATAAGGCTCCAGCAGCAGCCGGTCGGCTTCCGACTCGACAGCCTGCAGGCGATCCTGCAGCTTGCGCATGCGACCGATGTTCATGCCGTTGCGCAACTCGCTCACCATCTCCATCACCCCGTCGGTCGCGCTCATCAGCAGGCCGGCGCGCGAAGCGAAATCGATGCCCTCGACACGCTTGGCCACGATCACGTAGCGCTCGGCAAACTTCTCGATGGTCTTGGGGATGCGGTAAAGCGCGGATGACATCGCTTCGATGTCCTCGCGGTCCAGCGCGGTGACGAAGGTGTTGACCAGCGCCTCGCTGATCTGCGCCGCGAGGTCCTTTTCGCGCCGCCGCGCCGCCCGGAATCCATCCAACAGCATCGGTTCGCCGTGTGCCTCCAGCAACGCCTGCAGGGCCTTGGCGCCGTCGTGGGCGGCGCCGGCGCTGGCTTCGAGCAAGTCGTAGAAACGGTCCCCTTTGCCGAACATCGTCTGCAGCGAAAACATGGCGTTCCATCCGGGCGCGTGATCTGCAAATGGTACACGAGCAACCGTTCCGTCCGAAGAAGTTCCGCGCTTGCTAGACTTCCGGGATGGAACGTCCCGACCGGCTTAGGGCCTGAATGCTGACCGAACTCGGCCTGGTGCTGGTGCTGGCGCTGGGCAACGCGTTTTTCGCGCTGGCCGAAATCGCGCTCATCGCGGCGCGCAAAAGCCGCCTGCGTTATCTCGCGCGGACCAGCACGCGCGCGCAGGTCGCCTTGCGGCTGGCGCAACGTCCCGACCGGTTCCTGTCCACGGTGCAGATCGGCATCACGCTGATCACGCTGATCACCGGCGCCGCCACCGGTGCTTCGATCAGTGACGCCATCCGGATATGGCTCGCCCGGGCTGGTTTGCCGGTAGCGCAACATGCGTCCCTGGTGATCGGGCTGGTGCTCGGCTTCATCCTCGTCACCACCATCAACATCACCGTCGGGGAACTGGTGCCCAAGCGCGCGGCGCTGGTGGCGCCCGAGCGGATCGCGCAGATCGTGGCGTTTCCAATGCAGGTAATGTCGTGGCTGATGACGCCGTTCGTGTGGTTTCTCGACGTCCTCACGAGTGGCGTGCTGCGCCTGTTCCGGCTGCAGCGTTTCACCCGCGAGAAGGTGAGCGAAGAGGAAATCCGCCTGCTGGTCGCCGAAGGCGCCGAACAGGGCGTACTCGATTCCGACGAACGCAACATGGTCTACCGCGTGCTGCGACTTGGCGATCGCAATGTCGACAGCGTGATGACCCCGCGCCCGCGCATCGCGTGGCTCGATGCAGCCGCGCCGCTGGCCGAAAACCTCGCGGTGATCCGCGCCACGCCCTACTCCCGCTATCCGGTGTATCGCGAAAGCGAAGACGAAGTGCTGGGCGTGCTGGAAGTCAAACGCCTGCTGCAGACACTGGCACAGGAACCCGGCGCGGCATCGTCGCATGCCCCACGCCTCGACCTGTTCCGCAAGCTGGTCAAGCCGCTGTTCGTGCCCGCCACCACCCGCGCGCTCGACCTGCTGGACGAATTCCGCGACGCCAAGACACCCTTCGCCTTGGTGGTGGACGAATACGGCGACATCGAAGGCCTGGTGACCTTGAACGACGTGCTGACCGCGGTGGTCGGGCATCCCGTCCACGGCAATCGCAAGGATGCTTCCGGCGACCCGGCCGCGTTGCGCCGCGACGACGGAAGCTGGCTGATCGCAGGTTCGCTCGCCACCGACGACCTGCGCGAACTGCTGCAGCTCGACGAACTGCCCAATGAAGACGAAGGCGATTACTACACGCTGGCCGGCATGTTGATCGATCTGGTGGGACACATCCCCGTCACCGGCGAAAAAATCACCTGGCACGGACTCGATTTCGAAATCGTCGACCGCGACGGCGCGCGCATCGACAAGGTGCTGATTACCCCGATTGCCGCGAGCGAAGAGCCGGAAGACGAAAACGGCTGACGGCCGCCAGTGCCGTAAATC
>DAIUEL010000129.1:2107-4026 GCA_036845145.1 Rhodanobacteraceae bacterium
TTTGTCGATGCACTTGTCTTGGGTCAAGTATGTTTCCGTATTGCATTTGAGCTAATCTCAAACGATATGTTTTCAAAGGACGCAGAGCGCGAATACTTTAGTAATTACCACGCCGCGAAGATGGATGAAAAGCACGCGTAGCATGAAGTTCGGAGCGCTCAGTTGATCCGCTTCGACTAGCCGTTCCCGCCGCCCTCATGCGCCAAACTCGCCATCCGCTCGGCATCAGCCAGCACACCATGCAGGATGCGCAGCTCGCGCGCATCGGGCATCGCGCGATGGAACAGGCGGCGCAAGCGCTGCTCGATGGTCACGGCCGAGCGGCCCTTGTGGAAATCGATGGCGTGCAGGGTCGCGAACAGGTGTTCGAAGAAGCGTTCCATCTGGTCGGCGGTCGCGGGTGCCTCGTGCAAATCGGGTGATGCGTCGACGCCGGCCAGCGTCGCCATGCGCAGTTCCCAAGCCATCAGTTGCACCGCCTGTGCAAGGTTGAGCGACGAGAAATCCTCGACGCTCGGGATGCGCACCATCGCGTGGGACATCGACAGTTCGTCGTTATCCAGTCCGGACCGTTCGTTGCCGAACAGCAGTGCGACTTCGCGGCCGGCACGCAGCAGTGGCGCGATTTCCGCGACGGCCGCGCGTGGGTCGAGTTCCGGCAGGCTGACGCCGCGCCGCCGTGCGGACAATCCGTACACGCGGGTGCAATCGGCGATCGCTTCCGGCACGCTGGTCGCCGTCACGAGATGCTGAAGCACATCGTCGGCGCCGGCGGCCATGGCTTCGACCTGAGGATCGGGAAAGCGCTGCGGCGACACCAGCACAAGTCGCCAGAAGCCCATGGTGCGGATCGCGCGCGCTGCGGCGCCGATGTTGCCGGGATGCGAAGTGCGCGCCAGCACAAAGCGGATGGTTTGCGGCGCGGGCGGAATGGAGGCGGTGGATTGGTTCATCCCGCAAGATTAGCGCGGCGCTGCTAAAATGGCTTTGCGCCGCCCCATGCGGCGCGTTCTTTTTCAAACCTCCGGAACTTCATCGCCATGGCCCGACCTGCCGTCACCGTCGCGATCCGTGCCGCGCGCGCCGCCGGCAGCGTGATCCTGCGTTACATGAATCGCCTCGACAGCGTCACCGTGATCGAAAAGCACCACCTCGATTTTGTTTCGGAGGTCGATCGCCAGGCCGAAGTCGAGATCGTGCGCGAGTTGAAGCGCGCCCACCCCGACCACGCGATCCTGGCCGAGGAAAGCGGTGCATCCGGCAAGGCCGGCGCGCGCTTCACCTGGGTGATCGATCCGCTGGACGGCACCCACAATTACCTGCGCGGCATTCCGCATTTCGGCGTGTCGATCGCGCAACTGGATCGCGGCGAACCGGTGCACGCAGTGATCCTGGATCCCCTGCGCAACGAGATCTTCACCGCCAGCAAGGGCGACGGTGCGTTCCTCAACGACCGCCGCATCCGCATCGGCAAGCGCGAGTCGCTGGATGGCGCGATGCTGGCGACGGGTTTCCCGTATCGCGAGCGGCGTCACCTCGACGCACAGCTTGGCATGACCCGCGAACTGCTGAAGCGCGCCGAGGATTTTCGTCGCACCGGTTCGGCGGCGCTGGACCTCGCATGGACCGCGGTCGGACGTTTCGATGGCTATTTCGAAACCGGCCTGAAGGTTTGGGACATGGCCGCGGGCTGCCTGCTGGTGCGCGAGGCCGGCGGGCGCTACTGCGATTTCGTGGGCCGCGAAGGCTTGCCCGAATCCGGCAACCTCGTCGCCGGCAACCACGTGCTCGCGACCCAGATCGTCGAAACGATCGCGCCGATACTCACGTCGGAATTGAAACGCTGACCATCGGCGTCATGCCGACCGCATCCGCCGAGGCGGGCACCATCCGGCTGCCCAAAGCTCTGTCGTTCCGGG
>DAIUEL010000129.1:4126-8000 GCA_036845145.1 Rhodanobacteraceae bacterium
TTCCGGGTATGTTCTCGGGAAACCGATTCCGGATCGCCGCTGCGCGCCGTCCGGAATGACCAGAAAACTTTCCGCCTGCCTGCAAGGCCAAGGCTTCAGCTACCGGCCTTGATCGTCGCCAACGTGGGCGCCGTGTGCGCGGCCATGGCGTCCAGATAGCGCTGGTAAAGCACCGCCACGCGTTTCACGTACACCTGCGTTTCCGCGTACGGGGGTACGCCGCCGTATTTCGCGACCGCTCCGGCGCCTGCGTTGTAGGCCGCCGCGGCAAGCTTCACATCGCCGTGGTAATCGCGGAGCAGCATCGCGAGATAACGCGCGCCGCCCGAGATGTTCTCGGCGGGGTCGAACGCGTCGCCGACACCAAGGTCCGACGCGGTGCCCGGCATCAACTGCATCAGGCCTTGCGCGCCCTTGTAGGAAAGCGCGCGCGCGTTGAAGCCGGATTCGGCGTGGATGATCGCGCGCAGCAACGCGGCGTTCACGCCACTGACCTTGGCGGCCGAGCGGATGTCGTCGCCGTACGCCGCAAGCTGCAGCGGCACGGTTTTCCAGTCGATTTTCGAATGCACGTTGCAGGCGTAGCATTCGACGATGTAGGTGAACAGCATTCTGGCGTCGTGGCCTTTCGCCAGCGACGCGACGTTGGTGTAGAGCACACTACCGTTCTTCTGCACCACGCGATACACCGCGCCGCGTTTTGGCGGTCTCGGCGCGTCGGCATCCAGCTTCAGCGGGATCGGTGCGGTCGTCGACGGTCCGGGTTCGGGCACGCTGCTGGCAGGTGCGGGCTCTGCGGCCGGAGTCGATGACGTCGGCTCGACGCCCAGCAATTGCGGCAATACCCGTCCGCCCAGCGCATCCAGGATCGCGACCGGCAGCGGCTGCCAGGCTTGCTTGCGAACCAGCTTCTGCACCTGGATCGTGTTGTCCTCGCCCAGCGGCACCACCTTCAGCACCGACGGATTGGCTTCGACATCACGCGGTGGCTTGCCCGGCAGCACGGTACCGCTCGGCTGGTCACGCGGACGGGTGGTCTGCAGGCTCGCCCTGATCGCGTGCGCGCGCGGCGCGGGCCACGCGCCGAGCTTCGTGCAATCGCGATAGCCAAGGGTATGGCTGACGTATGCAAGTTCGCCGTGGCTGCCGACGCAGCGATACAGCACGCCAGCCGCCGCAGGCCCCGCCCACGCAGTGGCCATCAACAGCGCGCACGCCACCGCCGCGCCCAAAAGGCGGAATGATTTTTCGGACGGGGCCCCGGCCCGCCGGCCGCTGCGCACCCCCGGGCGGGCCATGGCGTTCATGGGGGCCGAGTGTGCGCCAACGTGCGTGCGCTGCCAAGTGTTTGATCCCCAAAGCGGGCGGCGGCGCACACCGGGACGGCAAATCTGCTGGCCGTTCATGCCGGCGAGGCGCCCCGCCGCGTCGAACGCGCATGGAACCCCGTTACAATGCGGGTTTCAGCGCGTCCAGCATTTCCGATGGCCGATACACCCGCCCCCGCCAACCCCGCATCGAAGAAGCCCGGTACTGGAAAGCCTGCTTCTGGAAAACTCTTCATCCAGACCCACGGCTGCCAGATGAACGAGTACGACTCCCGCAAGATGGAAGAGGTGCTGGCGGCCGAGCGCGGCATGGTGCGCACGCAGGACGTCGCCGAAGCCGACGTGATCCTGGTGAATACCTGCTCGATCCGCGAGAAGGCCCAGGAAAAGGTGTTCAGCCAACTCGGCCGCTGGAAGGAATTCAAGCAGGCGAATCCTGACGTCCTGATCGGCGTGGGCGGCTGCGTGGCCTCGCAGGAAGGCGCGGCGATCGTCGAGCGCGCGCCGTACGTCGATCTCGTGTTCGGGCCGCAGACGCTGCACCGCCTGCCCGACCTGATCGACGCACGCCGCGCAACTGGCAAGCCGCAGGTCGACATTTCCTTCCCGGAAATCGAAAAGTTCGATCGCCTGCCCGAGCCGCGCGCGGAAGGCCCAAGTGCGTTCGTGTCGATCATGGAAGGTTGCTCGAAATACTGTTCGTTCTGCGTGGTGCCTTACACGCGCGGCGAAGAAATCTCGCGCCCGTTCGACGATGTGCTGGCGGAAGTCGCGTCGCTGGCCGAACAAGACGTCAAGGAAGTGAACCTGCTGGGCCAGAACGTCAACGCGTATCGCGGGCCGATGTACGACGGCGGCACGGCCGATTTGGCACTGCTGATCCGCGCGATCGCCGAGATCGTCGGCATCGGCCGCATCCGCTTCACGACTTCGCACCCGCTGGAGTTTTCCGATTCGCTCATCGCCGCGTACCGCGACGTGCCGAAGCTCGCGAACTTCCTGCACCTGCCGGTGCAGTCGGGGTCCGATCGCATCCTCATGATGATGAAGCGCAACTACACGGCGGCGATGTACAAGGAGAAGATCGCGAAGCTGCGCTCGGTGCGTCCGGACATCTGCATCTCGTCGGATTTCATCGTGGGATTTCCCGGCGAAACCGATGCCGATTTCGCGCAGACGCTGCAACTGATCGAGGATGTCGGCTTCGACCAGTCGTTTTCGTTCATCTACTCGAAACGCCCCGGCACGCCTGCATCGAATCTGTTCGACCCGACACCCGATTCGGTGAAGCACGAACGCCTGGCAACGTTGCAGAACGCGATAAATTTCCACGCGGCGAAAATCAGCGAGGCGATGGTCGGTACCACGCAGCGCGTCCTGGTCACCGGCCCGTCGAAGAAGAACCGCAACGAACTCACCGGCAAGACCGAGAACATGCGCCAGGTGAATTTTGCGGGCGATGCGCGCATGGTCGGCCGGTTCGTGGATGTCGTGATCACCGCGGCGCTCACGAATTCGTTGCGCGGGCGGCTTCAAGCCCCTCTCCCTCCGGGAGAGGAGTGCGGGTGAGGGTTCGATCTTGCGAAAAACTCGACGTTATCGGCAACCTGAACCCTCATCCGGCGCTTCGCGCCACCTTCTCCCGAGGGGGAGAAGGGTAAGCAGGTAATCCTCGCACCAATGACCGAAGGCATCATCCAGCACGATTTCACCCTGGAACCGGACGACACGCAGCGGCTCGCCAACCTGTGCGGACCGTTTGACGAACACCTGCGCCAGATCGAGTTGCGACTCGGCGTCGAGATCAACAATCGGGGCAACGTGTTCCGCGTGATCGGCGAAGAACCAGCGGTGAAATCCGGCGAGCGCGTACTGCGCAATCTCTACGAAGCCACCGAGCACGAAACCCTGAACGGCCGTGTGCTGAACCTGCGTCTGTCCGAAGCCGGCGTCGATGCGCTGGCCGAGCAGCAGGCCGAGGATGCGCAGGAGGTCGCGATCAAGGTGAAGCGCGGCACCATCCGCGGACGTGGCCCGAACCAGGTGCGTTACCTGCACGCGATCGCCACCCACGACATCAACTTCGGGATCGGCCCTGCCGGCACCGGCAAGACTTATCTTGCGGTAGCCAGCGCGGTGGAAGCCCTGGAAATCGGGCGCGTGCAACGCCTGATCCTGGTGCGCCCCGCGGTCGAGGCCGGCGAGAAGCTGGGTTTCCTGCCGGGCGATCTCGCGCAGAAGGTCGACCCTTACCTGCGCCCGCTGTACGACGCGCTGTACGAAATGCTCGGCTTCGACAAGGTCGCGCGCCTGATCGAGCGCAACGTGATCGAGATCGCGCCGCTCGCATACATGCGTGGGCGCACGCTCAACGATTCGTTCGTGATCCTGGACGAGGCGCAGAACAGCACCGTCGAACAGATGAAGATGTTCCTGACCCGCATCGGCTTCGGCACCACCACCGTGGTCACCGGCGACGTGACCCAGGTCGACCTGCCGCGCAACACGCGCTCGGGCCTGCGCAACGTGATCGAGGTGCTGCGCGA
>DAIUEL010000130.1:0-5202 GCA_036845145.1 Rhodanobacteraceae bacterium
CGAAGTTGACGGTGAAGTTGAGCTGGTTGGTGAGGATGCGGTTGGTCTGGTCCTTGAAGGTCGGATTGCTGCGCGCGATGGTCCAGGTTGCCGGGTCGAGCGGATCGGGCGTCAGCAGGTTGGCCGCGCTGCCCATGAACGACGTCAGCAGGTAATGCTCTCGCGTGCGGCCCCAACGCAGGGTGTCGTGCAGCGCTGCGCTGCCGGAAAGTTCGTGCTGCACGATCAGTGTCGCCATGTCGGACTTGACGTCGTCATGGTCGGCAGCCGTGCCGTAGAAGTTCGATGGATCGACTACGGTGGCGTCGGAAAGGAACGGGCGAGCGGGATCGGGCGATGAATAGCCCGGCAAACCGATGGTGGGAACGCCCCCGTCGGGGATGTTGTTTTGGGTGATGTGCAGGAAGTCGAGATACACGGTGGTCGGCGTGCCGAGCCCAAACGCGAGCGACGGCGCAATGCCCCAGCGATCGTTCTTCACGGTGTCGCGGCCCGGGACGCCGCTGTTCTGGTCCATCACGTTGAGGCGGAAGGCCGCGTGTTCACCGATCGCCTGGTTCCAGTCGACGGTGCCGCGCTTCCGGTTCCAGCCGCCGTACGCCAGCGTCGCGGCCATGCGGTTGTCCAGCAGCGGCTGTTTGCTGGCCATGTTGATCGCGCCGGTCGGCGTGGTGCGGCCGTACACGGTGCCGTCGGGGCCCTTGATGACTTCGACCTGCTCGGTGTCGAACACGTCGCGCGAGATCGAACCGAGGTCGCGCACGCCGTCGACGAAGATGCTTCCGGCCGCATCGAAGCCGCGCATGTAGACAGCATCGCCCGTCGAGGTGCTGCCGTTCTCACCGACGTAGAAGGTGCCGACGCCGGGACTGTTGCGCAGCGCTTCGGTCAGCGTGGTGGCGCCTTGCTGCTGGATGATTTCCTTGCCGATCACGTTGATGGTCTGTGGGGTGTCCAGCAGCGACTGCGTGAACTTGGGCGATTGCATCGCATCGGCCTTGTAGGGGTTGCGCGTGGCCTTGACGTTGACGACGGGCAGTTGCGTCGGGCTCGCTTCCAGCGATGCCGGTGAGTTCGCCGGGCTCGCTGCGAGCGAGGGCAGGCCGAGCGCGATGCCGGTCATCAACGTGGAAAGGGCGAGCGGCCGGTGGTGGAAGTGCTTGCGATGCTTGATGCCGGGCATTGGAGGTGCGCCTTGTTCTTGTGCGCCGAATGGTCGCAATCGCGCAGGCCCGGCATGGGCGAGGGATCGCGAGTCGCAGCGGCGACTGGAAGAAATTCGCCCGCGGATGGCGGGCGGTGCGTGGCTGATAATAAGGCAAATGCGAACGATTCGCAATACGCATGCGATATGAATCAGGCCACAATGGACTGCATGGCCGTTGCCGCGAACACAGGCGCGCTGGCAAAAAGAACGCCGCACTTGCGTGCGGCGTCCGAAGTTCAAGCCCTGAAGTGATCGGCACTCGTCCCGGGAACCCGAATCCCGGGATCGCTACCAGATCTTCACCAGCTTGTCGCCCGTGTGCATCATTTTGTCGCCGGGCTTGCATTGGAAGGCCTGCGCGAACTGCGGCATGTTGGCGGCCGTCGCGAACGCGCGGACCTTGGCGGGTGCGTGCGGATCGACGTTCAACAGCAATTCCGCGGTCTTGTCGCGGGCAGTGCCTTCCCAGACGCGTGCGGAGTTGAGGAAGAACCGCTGGTCCTGGGTCATGCCGTCGATCTTCTGGTCGGCTTCCTTGGGGTCGGCCTTGAGCGCGGTCTGCAACGCGGTGTAGGCGATGTTGAGGCCGCCCAGGTCGCCAATGTCCTCGCCCAGCGTCAGCTTTCCGTTGACGCGCAGGTCGGGCTTGCCCGGAATCGGCGCGTAGCTGTCGTACTGCTTCACCAGTGCGGCGGTACGCTCATCGAATTTTTTCTTGTCCTGCGGCGTCCACCAATCGAGCCGGTTGCCATGGCCGTCGAACTGGCTGCCCTGGTCGTCGAAACCATGGCTCGATTCGTGGCCGATCACGAAACCGATGCCGCCGTAGTTCACCGCGTCGTCGCCCTTGGCATAGAAGAACGGCGGTTGCAGGATCGCGGCCGGGAAGTTGATGGTGTTGGTGGAAGGCGAGTAGTAGGCGTTGATCGTCTGCGGCGTCATGTGCCACTCCTTGCGGTCGGTGGCCTTGCCGATCTTGCCAATGTCGTAGTGGTAGTTGTATTTCGAGGCCGCCTCGAGGCTGGCGTACCACTGGCCGGGTTGGATGGCCAGGCCCGACCAGTCGCGCCACTCGCCCTTGTCGGGGTAACCGATCTTGGGCAGGAACCGTGCCCATTTTTCCAGCGCCTTCTTCTTGGTCGTCTCGCTCATCCAGTCGAGGTTCTCGATGTGTTCCTTGAGGGCCGCGCGAACATTGGTGACGAGTTGCTCTGCGCGTTGCTTCGCTTCCGGAGGGAAGTACTTGGCGACGTACAGTTCGCCCAGCCCCATGCCCATGGCGTCGTTGACCGCGCCGACCACGCGTTTCCAGCGTGTCTTCTGCTCGGGCTGGCCGCTGAGTGTCTTGCCGTAGAAGTCGAAGCGATTGTCTTCGAAAGCCTGGCTCAACGCCGGCGAGGCATTGCTGACCAGGTGGAACTTCAGGTAAGCCTGCCACTGCGAAATCGGCGCATGCGCGAGCAGCTTGTCGAACTCGGCGATGAACTTCGGCTGCGACAGCGAAAAGCCCTTGCCGATGTCGACATCCTGGGCCTTGAAGAACTTGTCCCAACTGAAGTGCGGGCTGATCTTGTCGGCGTCCGCGACCGTGACGAAGTGGTAGCGGTTGTCGAGGTTGCGCAACTCGGTCGGCGACAGCGAGGCCTTGGCGAGTTCGGTTTCGAACTTCATCACCTCGTCGGCCTGCTTCTTCGCATCGGCTTGGGGCGTGCCGACCAGTTCCAGCGACTTGGCGATGTACTTCACGTAGGCGTCGCGGATGTCCTTGTACTTGGGCGACAGGTAATAGTCGCGGGTCGGCAGGCCCAGACCGTCCTGGAACACGTAGCCGATCTGTTTGGTCGCGTCCTTGAAGTCGGCGCCCGAACCGAAGTCGAAGACGTAGCTGTCGCCATTGTCGTAGCTGGTGTTGATGAAGTCGGCGATGTCGGCCGGCGTCTTCAACGCATCGATGGCCGCAAGCTGCGGCTTGATCGGGTCGTAGCCCAGCTTGTCGATCGTGGCGGTGTCGAGCCCGGCGGCGTACAGGTTGCCGAGCTTCTGCTCCAGTTCGTTGCCCTTGTGATCCTTGGCACCTTGCGCGGCCGTTTCGAGGATCTGCTTCTGCTGCTGCATGCTGCGTTCGTGCAGGATGCCGAACGCACCCCAGGTCGACTGGTCGGCCGGGATCGGATTGGCCTTGTTCCACTTGGCGTTGACGTACTCGGCGAAGTCGTTGCAGGGGTTGTATTGGTCGTCGAGATCGAACGCGATCGGCTGTGCGGGCGTGATCGCGACGGTCGAGCCCGACGCCGGTGCGGACGCGGTTTGTGCCGGAGCGGGCGCCGTGTTCGCAGCGGCCGGCGCCGAGGTGTTCGGGTTCTGGCCGTTGTTGCTGCAACCCGAAACGGCCAGCGCCGCGCCGACGGCCAGCGCGATCGGGGTCAACAGATGCTTGTGCATGGATGCGTCCTTTGGCGTTGCGAAACGGAGATGCCGCGCGCCGCGTGCGCGCGCAAGAGCGACCGATTGTGCCAGCAACCGGCAAGCGGGGAACGCACCCCTGCCGGAAGTCATGCCGCGATGCCGGCGGCTTGTGTGCGTCGCGTGCGCCTGCATACTGCGGCGACTTTCGGTCTTGCGGGGGCGGGCATGGACATCGTGTTTCACGGTGCGGCGGGCGAGGTGACCGGTTCGAGCCACCTGGTCGAGGTTGCAGGCAAGCGGGTGTTGTTGGACTGCGGAATGGTGCAGGGCGAGCGCCAGGGACGGCCGAATCGCCCGGACGGTGAGCGCAAGGCCGACGAACGCAACGCCGCGGATTTTCCGTTCGATCCGGCATCCATCGACGTACTGGTGTTGAGCCACGCGCACATCGATCACACCGGGCGGGTGCCGCTGCTGGTGAAGCGCGGATTCGCGGGGCCGATCTTCACCCATCCGGCCACCATCGATCTGGCGGCGATCATGCTGAGCGACGCCGCGCACATTGCGCAGATGGATGCCGAGCAGGACAACCGGGATCTGCAACCGGGACAAAGGCCTTCCGTGCCGCTGTACACGCGGGATGACGTGGACGCGGCGACGAAATCGATGCGGCCGGTCGAGTATGGTGCGCCGATCGAAATCCTGCCCGGCGTGCGCCTCACGCTGCGCGACGCGGGACACATCCTCGGGTCCGCGATCGTGGAAATCGATGCGATGGAAGACGGAACGGCGCGCAAGCTGGTGTTCAGTGGAGACCTGGGTCCCGACCACACGCCGATCCTGTGCGATCCGGCGCCGGTTCCCGCGGCCGATCTGGTGGTGATGGAATCGACCTACGGCGATCGCCTGCACAAGTCGCAGCAGGACACCATTGCGGAGCTTGCGTCCATTTTCGCGGCGGCACATCGCGACGGCGGCAACGTGGTGATCCCAGCGTTCGCGGTCGGGCGTACCCAGGAGTTGTTGTATTTCTTTGCCGAACATTTCGACGCGTGGAATCTCGGCGCGTTCAAGTTGTTCCTCGACAGCCCGATGGCGATCCGCGTCACCGCAGCCTATGACCGTCACGAAAACCTGTTCGACGGCGAAGCGAGGCAGCTGTGGGCGGCGCGTCCGCATCCATTGCGGCTGCCGAACCTGACACTCGCGGAAGACGGCGCCGCGTCGCGCGCCATCAACGCCATCCATGACCATGCAGTGATCATCGCGGGTTCCGGCATGTGCACGGGCGGGCGCATTCGCCATCATTTGCGCCACAACCTCGCCAATCCGTCGGCGCACATCGTGTTCGTCGGTTATCAGGCGGTCGGCACGCTGGGACGGACGCTCGTCGAAGGCGCGAAGCATGTCCACCTGTTCGGCGAAGACATTCCGGTGCGTGCGCGCGTGCACACCGTGGGCGGGTTGTCTGCCCACGCCGACAGGGAAGGGTTGTCCGCATGGTACGGAAAGATCGCGGGGCATCCGCCGGTCTGCCTCGTGCACGGCGAAGACCCGGGGCGCTCCACGCTGGCGCGCGAATTGAAGTC
>DAIUEL010000130.1:5302-7974 GCA_036845145.1 Rhodanobacteraceae bacterium
TGAACCCGCGTTCAGCCCAACCTAAAGTGTGGGCGCTGCGAGGGGCACGCGTGCGAGTTCCGTATAGGTCGCGGCCGGTTGCGCGAGCGTGCTTTGCATCAACGCGACCGCGTCGAACGCGATCGACGGTGGAGGATGGGGCAGGATGCCGAATGCACAGCCGGGGCGCAGGCGCGCGAGCGTGACGTGCGCGCGGAAGTCGCGGGTTTCCGGCGTGTAGCCAGCCTTGCGCGCGTGCGTTTCGCAGGCTTGGGCGAGATCCGACAGCGCCTCGTCCGATTCGAGCTCCAGCACCAGCAGCCGCGGTCGCGCGCGATTGGGCCAGACGCCGAAGCGGCGCGCCGAAATGGATGGCAGGGCGGGCGCCAGTGTCGGCAACATGTGCTTGAAATAGTCGATCTGCGCGCCGCCCGATTCGCCGAGGAACCGCAAGGTCATGTGCAACGCGGCGGGTTCGATCCAGCGCACGCCGCGCGCGGCGCCGGCGATGGTGCGTTCCAGCGTATCGCGGCAACGACGCAGGTTTTGCAGGCTGGCTGCGTCGGGCAACAGTGCCAGGAAGCAGCGGGGATAGGCAGCGGATTCCGTCGCGGCCCGGCTCACGATGCGATCCGGTTCGTGGCTTCGACCACGCGCACGGGCGCGCCTTCAACGTCCGGCAACTGTTCGGGCCCGACCGCACCGCCCGAGACGATGAACGCCATCGCCTGGTCCATGCTCCAGTCCGTGGCAATCAACCGTTCGGTCGGCACCAGTTCCAGGTAACCGCCGGTGGGATTGGGCGTGGTCGGCACGTAGACAGCGGCGATTTCGCGGCCGGCGGCGTCGATGAAGGTGCGGGTCACGAAGCCCACCGATTTCAACTGCGGTGAAGGAAAATCGATCAGCACCACGCGTTGCGTGCCGCCGGGTTTGTTGCGCATCAGCGTCATCAATTTCTTGACGCCGCCATAGATCGTGTGGACCAGTGGCAGGCGCTCCAGCAGCCGGTCGACGCGGCCGAGGATGCGCCGCCCGATTACGCGCGTGGACAACCAGCCGAGCAGGTACAGCGCCACCAGCGTCAGGATGAAGGCGAGGATCGACACCACCCAGTCGCGATGCAACGCCTGCGCAGCCTGCGGCGCACCCAGCCCGATCAATTCGATGATGCCGGTGACCAGCGGCGCGCCGACGCCGGCCAGCAGCGTGAATACGAACTTGAACACCACCCAGGTGATCCACACCGGGATGAAGGCAAGCAGGCCCGTGATCAGGTAGCGCTTGATGTGGAGTTCGGGTGCAGGCACGGCAGTCGTCCGGAAGTGCCGGCATTGTAGGCGAAGGCTGGGCATGCCGTCCCGAGCGGCACATCCGATGTGTGACTTTTTTCGCGCGCCGGCGAATCATGTCGCGACCGCGAGATCGCGCGGTTCGAGAAGGAGTGAAAAACCGGCGCGACTTGCATCGCGCCGGTGAAGTGGCGTTCGTACGCGGCAGAAGTTACTTCGGGTTGCCGTTCTGGTTGCTGGTCGCGTCGATGAACGCCGCGGCGTCGTCGTGCAGCTTCTTCAGCGACGGAATGTGCGCATACACCATATGGCCCGACGGGAAGAACGCGTAAGAGATGTTCTGGCGCAGCGGGTCGGGAATCGGCAGGTGCTGCATTTCGTAGATCGCGGTGTAGTACGGCGTGGCGAGATCGTAGAAGCCGCCGAACAATCTCACCTTGAGATCCGGGTTGTACTTCATCGCGGCCGCGAGGTCGGGCATCACGTTGAGCGCACCGCGCGAGAAGCGCGCGCCCGGCGCCTTGTGCTCGCGATCCCAGTGGAAGTCCTCCGCGCCGTACACCGACGGCCGGAACTTCATGCCATCACCGAACTTGAGGTCACGGCGCACGTAATCGTTGAACGCCGACACGTATGCGGAGCTGATCGCCGCCGATTGCGGATCGTACGCGCGGGTCTTGGCCAAGGGGTCCATGCTCGGGCCGGAGAAGCGCGTGTCCAGTCGGCCAGTGGTGATGTCGGTACTGCTCTGCAGTTGCTGCTCGAACATGCCACCGGTGACGCGCAGGTTGGCTTTCATCAGATAATCCACCGGCAATCCGGTGTAATCGTGCAGTTTCGTTGCGATCGCCTGCTTTCGGTTCGCGTCCAGCAGCGCGCCCGCCGACAGCGCCTGCTCGTAGTCGGTGGTCGCGAATGCAGCCACTTCCTTCAACAGCGGTGCCAAGGCCTTGCCTTCGTACTTCGGCAGCTTGTGGTGGTACCACGCGGTTGCGGCGTAGGTCGGCAGCGCGAGCACGTAGGGCATGTCGATGCCGGGATTCGCGTCGGAGCCGTCGATGCTGAGCGAGAAATTGAGGATCTGCGACAACAGCATCACGCCGTTGAGATCGACGTCATACCGGCTCTGAAGCAGGTTGGAAAGCACCGCCGAGCGCGTGGTGCCGTAGCTCTCGCCGAACAGATACTTGGGCGAATTCCAGCGGTGGTGTCCGGAAATGAACTGGGTGATGAACTGCGCGAAGGCCTCGGCGTCGGCGTCCACGCCCCAGTACTTCTTGGCCAGTTCCTTGTGGCTGCGGGCACGCGCCGCATCGTCCTTGCCTTCTGCCAGCAACCGACCGAAACCGGTGCCCGGCATGTCGATGAAGACGAGATCGCTGGCATCCAGCAGGCTGTAGT
>DAIUEL010000131.1:0-7873 GCA_036845145.1 Rhodanobacteraceae bacterium
TTTTAATCCATTGGTCGATGGTTCGATCCCATCACGGCCCACCATTCGAATCGATGGTGTGCACACCCTCTCGATCGCCTGGCGACGGCCAGGTGCAGCCGCGGTTGCCCCATGGTTGCCATTGGCAACCGTGGTGGCCAGCACCAAGTCCCGATCGGTTTTGCCGAGATCCCAGTAGGGATGGACACTCCTCGACGCGTCGTTGATATTTGTGGCTCTACGCTTGTGCGACCATGGGGCACGGTCCGCCCCTCTGCGAGGTCGTTCACATGACTACATACAAGGTGGGATACTTCGTCGGCAGCCTGGCCAAGGCCTCGATCAACCGGAAACTGTCGAGGGCGCTGGTCAACGTGGCGCCGCCGGAATTGAGCATGGTCGAGATTCCGTTCAAGGACCTGCCGCTTTACAGCTACGACTACGACGCCGACTACCCGCCCGTCGCGCGCGCGTTCAAGAAGGCGATCGCCGACGTCGATGCGGTGTTGTTCGTCACGCCCGAATACAACCGTTCGATCCCGGGCGCATTGAAGAACGCGATCGACTGGGCGAGCCGCCCCTGGGGCAGGAATTCCTTCACGCGCAAGCCTTCGGCGATCATCGGCACTTCGCCCGGTTCTATCGGCACCGCGGTCGCGCAGCAGAGCCTGCGCAGCGTGCTCTGCTTCTGCAATTCGCCGCTGATGAACACGCTCGAAGCCTACATCCAGTTCACGCCGAACCTGATCAGCGACGACGGCCAGGTCACCAACGATTCGACCGCCGAGTTCCTGCGCAACTACATGGCCGAATTCCACGCCTTCATCGCGCGGGTGGAGCGAGCCTATAAGGAGAACGCGTGATTCCCGATGCGCTCGTTGTCATCCTGAACATGCAAGTTGCCTTCGACGCGCGCAACTTCCGGAGCTGGATTGACACTCACGCCCGGTAATAATCCCGCATCGGGTAGTGGCGCGCGTACAGCGCGAAGACCAGCGCCGCGAGCGCAGCGAAGCCCGCGAAGAAGAACATCAGGAAGGCGGTTTCCTCGAGCCCGGTCGCGGCGACCCAACCGGTCACGGTGTCGTTGCGTACGCCGGCGTTGGCCAGCAGCACCCACAGGTTGCCGAATGTCACCGACAGCATCCAGAAGCTCATGATCGAGCCCTTCATTGACGGCGGGGCCTGGCTGTAGGCGAATTCCAGCCCGGTCGCGGAAACCAGCACTTCACCCAAGGTCAGCAGCGCGTACGGCAGGATCTGCCACGCGATCGAAACCACGCTGCCGCCATCGAGCGCGAGTTGCAGCGTGCCCGCGGCCACCCATGCCAGTGCCGACAGTGCAATGCCCGCGCCCATCCTGCGCAGTGCGGTGGGTTCGATGCCGATGCGGCGCATCAGCGGGAACAATACGAGATTGTTGAGCGGGATCAGCAACAACACCAGCATCGGGTTCAGCGCCTGCATCTGCGCTTCATGGAACCACGCCGGCTTGGCCATTTCGGCACCCTGCAACACCCAGGTCGAAGCCTTCTGGTCGAACAGCGACCAGAACGGCGTCACCAGTGCAAACACCACCAACACGCGCAGCACGCCGCGCACGCCCTCGACCGCTTCCTCCGGATGTGCGCCGCGCGCGCGGTCCAACTGCATCGCGGTGCCGATGCCGCCGAATGCCAGCAATGCGCCGAGCGCAAGGCAGGCGCCGATCACGAAACCGAATGAAGGAGTCATCGCCAGCGCCGCCATGGCTGCCACGACGCCCGATGCCGCAATCCACAGCCCCGGTCGCGCCTGCCCGGGTTCGCGCGCCAGCAGCGCCGTGCGCGCGACGCGCAGCAGCGAGTGCGGATTCGGCGGGGTGGGTGGCAGCCGTACGTAACGGTGGCGTCCCAGCCAGAACACCACCAGTGCGATGGCCATCAACGCGCCCGGAATGCCGAACGCGATGGCCGGTCCGAGGTCGCGCAGGAACAGCGGCATCAACAGCGATGCGAAGAACGAACCGAAATTGATGATCCAGTAAAAGCCGTCGTAGACGAGCTTCGCGCGATGCTTGTTGCTGGAATCGAACTGGTCGCCAACGAATGCCGAAACAAGTGGCTTGATGCCACCCGATCCGAGTGCGATCAGGAACAACCCGGTATAGAAGCCAATGCGATGGCCCTCGAACAAGGCGAGACAGGCGTGCCCGATGACGTACACCATCGAGAGCCACAACACCGTGTGATACTTCCCGAAGAATCGATCCGCGATCCAGCCGCCCAGCAGCGGGAAGAAATACACCCCGATCACGAATGTATGGAAGACGTCCTTCGCGGCCAGCGCGCGTTCGTCCAGCGGCAGGAAGACCAGCAATGTCGACACCAGGAACGGCGTCAGGATGTTGCGCATCCCGTAGAAACTGAAGCGCTCGCACCCTTCGGTCGCGATGATGTACGGGATCTGGCGGGGCAGTGTTGCGGGTGCTGGCGCAACGGCGGTGGCGGCGGTCGTCGTCATCGTCACGAATGGAAAAGGCGTAAGCCGAGCATAGTGGTTTCACGGCGCCGCGTCTGTGTGCGGACCGGCAAACCGCATGGTCTGCCGTTGTGCTCCGTTAACGCCGCCGCCGCATCTGCGGTTTAGGATAGGGCTTTGCAGCGGAGCACCCCGATGAACATCACGGAAGAAGGAAGGACAGCCATGCAGAACGGAGCGGAAGCCATGTCAAGCGCGAAGGAACACATGCTGCACGGCGCCAATGTGGTCGCCGACCAGGGTCAGGAGATGGCGAGCAAGGCTTGGCGCGGCGCGCAACGCGCCGGCGACCAGGTCAGCGGTTTCGTGCATCGCCGGCCGGTCGAAACCGCGCTGCTGAGCGCGGCGGTGGCTTGCCTGATCACCGGACTCGCGTTCTGGGCCACGCGTCCCGATTGATCGGGCGGTCAGTTGCTGCCCGACCGGAACCGCTTCACCACCACCGGTATCAGCGCCAGCAGTCCCAGCCCGACCAAGGGCAGCCAGATGTGCGGCTCCGTGATCAGGTTGGGTGTCAGGCCTTGGCCTTCGGCGATGGATTGACCGAGTCCCGCCCCGATCGCGGTTTCGAACACCAGCATGATCACGCCGCCCAGCGCGGTCGCGAACGTGAACAACCATACCGGGCAGCGCAGCCACGCCAGCGCGACCGTGATGCCGCCGAACGGAAACAGCGGCACCAGGCGCAGGAACAGCGTGTATGAAACGGGGTTGGTCTGGTAACCCTGCCGCACGCGTTCCACGAATTTCGGGGGCGGGCGCTTGCCCGCGCCGAACGCGTGTCGTGCCGCGTAGAACAGCATCAGCGACCCGAGCACTTCGCCCACCAATGAAAGCCCGATCGCCGGGCCCATCCCGAACAGCATCCCCCCGGCAATGATGATGAACAGCGGGCCGGGCAGCGCGGTCGCGATCGAAATCGTCAGCACCGCGACGTACACCACGTAGGTCAATACCGGATGCGCGCCGATCTGGCGCGCCCAGCTCGCCTGCTCGGCCATGATGTGGTGCGGGGAAAGTTGCTCCAGCATGCCGCTTGCGCCGACCGCCACCCCGATCGCGATCAGGATCACCAGCGGAATGAAAGCGCGCAGTCGGTTCATGGCTCAGAGGCGAACGAAACTCGGGAAGCATAACCGGTCCAGGCCGGACACACGCGGTGCGCTGCCCCGATTGATCCATGTCAAGTCAATAACGGGCGCCGCCGCGCGCGCCGTATTCCGCGAGTACCGCGCGCGCATTCTCGCGACGGAGGTCGCGCTGCACGCGAATGCCCCGGCGTTCCAGCTCGCCGATCCAGTCCGCGGGAAGCGGTCCTTCATCGAAGCCTGCCAGGGATTCGGTGTCTGCAGTGCGCGCCGCGATCAGTAGTTCGTTGACGCCGGCCCACACGATCGCGCCGTAGCATTGGCAGCAGGGCTGCGAACTGCAGGCGAGGATGTAGCGGCGACCATCGTCGTCGAGACGGGCACGCCCCAGCTTCTGCTGCGCGCCGGCCAACGCCACGATTTCCGCGTGCGCCAACGACGATCTCAGCCGCTCGACCCGATTGACGCCGACCGCCACTACTCGACCATGGTCATCGAAAATCGCGGCGCCGAAAGGCCCGCCGCTCGCGCGGTCCACGTTCGATCGCGCAAGCTGGATCGCCAGCGCGATCCGTGCATCGGCATCGCGGTAGATGCGAGAGCCATCGACCGATTCCGCAATCCATGCGGGCAGCGTTGGAACCTGATGATCCATCCCGCCGTGTTCGTCCATGGCCCCACGCTAGCACGGTCGACCTGAAAATTCGGCCAGCGTGATGCGGTGCGATCGCGGTTGCGGCGTCGAAGTGCTCGTCAGGTGTCGAGTGCCGGAACGTTGATCGTTCCGTCGACGACTTCGACGAAGTTGCGTTCTTCCTTCAGGATGAAACGCTTCTCCTGCGCGAACGCGAAATTCCGTTTGCCGTCGGCGTCCTGACGCAAACGCTTCTGGTACGTCTCGTAGGCAGCGAGGCTGTCGAATCCGATCAGCCCCCATCCGACGTAGTTGGTGCCTTGCCATGGCAGGAAATAACCGATCAGGTCGCCGCCGCAGCGCGGAATGATCGTGCCCCAGTTTTCGGCGTAGCGTTTGAAGGCATCGCGTTGGTACGGATCGATTTCATAGCGGATGACGCAGACGATCTTCATGCCGGACCTTCCTGCTTCGGGAGTTGATGGACCAGCGCGGCGAGCGGATGCCGGCGGCGGCACGCCCGCGATTGCGACGGCCGCCATGGCCGCGCCGGCGCCGAGGAACGCCCGCCGTGTCACACTGAGCGGCGCTTCGTGTTTTTTGGGCAGCGACAGGGACATGCGTGGACAATCTCGGCTGACATGCTGGGCAGGTGCTGCCCGCATGCACCATGCTGCGCCTTGTGCCACGTCGATACTTCGATTATCGTAAAAGCATGGATGTTCGCGACGCCGATGCACGCATCTCCGCCGTGGCCTCGGCCATCGCCGAACCGGCGCGGACGCACATGTTGTGCCGGTTACTGGACGGTTGTGCGCGAACCGGCACGGAATTGGCGATCGTCGCGGGCGTAAGTCCGTCGACCGCCAGCATCCATTTGGCGAAACTGGCCGCGCAGAACCTGGTAAAGGTCACGCCCCAGGGTCGCCACCGCTACTACAGTCTTTGCGACGGCAACGTGGCCGCCGCGCTCGAGGCCCTGATCCGCGTGGCGGGCGCCCAGGAACCACGTTTCGAACCGCGTACGCCGGATCGTCTGCGCAGCGCGCGTACGTGTTACGACCACATGGCGGGCCGGTTGGCGGTGGCGCTGCACGACCGTCTGCTCGGATTGCACTGGCTGTCGGTCGTGTCTCCACAATCGGGCGAAGTCGATTACGACGTGACGCGCAAGGGCGCCGAAGAACTCGCGCGGCTAGGCGTGGATGTGACTGCGGCGCGCGCCGCGCGGCGGCGCTTCGCGTGCGGGTGCCTGGACTGGAGCGAGCGCCGCCCGCATCTCGCGGGCGCGCTTGGCGCGGCCCTGCTTGCGAGCACGTTGCGCCTGGGCTGGGTGACGCGCGATCTCGACAGCCGGGCCTTGGGTGTCACCCGGAAGGGCCAGCGCGCGCTGCGCGAACGTTTCGGCGTCGAGGCCTGACGGCGGCGCTTACAACCGGCGTCGACGGCCGAAAATCAGCGAAACGATGAACAGGATGATGAAGATGACGAACAGGATCTTCGCGATGCCGGCGGCCAACCCGGCGACACCGAAGAATCCGAAGAAGCCCGCGATCAGTGCGATGATCAGGAAAACGATGGCGTAGTAAAGCATTGGAACTCTCCTTGTGCCAAAAGCCTTGGCGTTCGCGTCACACTCGCCCGTGTCGATCGTGATGCAGCGTGCTTGGAAGGCTCCGGACAAGTCGATCCATCACTCGTCCGGAGGGGCTCCCGGGGTGTCGGCACACCGGCGGGATGCCGGCCGGGCGCGGAGGGGTCGAACCCGGCAGGTGCGGCTTCATCCCTGAAGTCGCCGGAAACGCAGCTGCATCTCCGAACTCAAAGGCCGGCGCGCGGACGTCGCGACTCCGTGCGAGCGTCCGCGCACCGGCACGCTACAACCCGCTCTCGAACTCGTGCACCTGCAGCCGTGCCTCCCGGCGGTCGATGCCGTAGCGATCCTGCAGGACGCGCGCGAGATAGTCCGCACTGCCATCGGCAAACAGGACGTCGTCTGCGGTCAACTTGCGCCAGCGATGCTGCAACTGGCCGGAGATCGCCGGCCATTGCTGTTTGATCCGATCGTGCCCGGTTGCAAACCCGCACGGTTCGACAGCCGATTCGAGAGCGAACATCGAAATCAGTCCTTGGACTTCAGGCCGGACGCGTCGACGTCCTTCACGCCCTTGACGCTTTTCGCGACGGCGATGGCCTTGTTGACGGCGTTTTCGGTGTCCAGCACGCCGGTCAAAGTCACGACGCCATCGACGGTCTTCACCGTGACGTCCATGCTCTTGACGCCCTTGGTGGTAGCCAGTTCGCTTTTCACCTTGGTCGTGATCCACGCATCGCCCACGGCTTGGCCGGTGCTGGTCGAATGATCGGTCGTCGGCGCGGTCTGCTGCGCCGCCAGTGCGACGCCCGAGGACATGCCGAAGCCGACCGCGGCGGCGAGGGCGACGACGGCGAAGTGGCGAGAGTGTTTCATCGTGTTTCTCCTGTCGTGTCGGATGCAGTGCCGCCGGAGCGGCGATGCGGATCGAACGTAACAACAGGAGAATGACCGATCGCTAACCGCGCCGGTGGGTGCAGGGATTTGATACCGTGCCCGTTCAGGATTGGAGCGCGTGGGTTGCGGAAAGCCGCATGAAAGCTGGCTTTTGCGCCGGGCCTACGGGTCTCGTGCGTCTCCCGGATCTTCAGGGTGCGTTCGGATTCAGATGAAAAATCCGTCGCGACGGCGTGACGGGCGCGCGAAGGCGGTGCCTCCAGTGAAATCAGCGCACGCGCTGCGCCCACGTGTCGCGCAAGGTCACCGCGCGATTGAAAACCGGCTGCCCACTCGAATGATCGTGGCGGTCGGCGACAAAGTAACCGGTGCGTTCGAACTGGAAATGTTGCTCGGGCGCGGCATCGCGCAGCGAGGGTTCGAGCTGCGCCCGGACGCTGCGGCGCGAGTCCGGATTCAGGTGATCCAGCCAGGTCTTGCCGTCGCCTTCGTCGTCGGGATCGGCGGTGTCGAACAGCCGATCGTACAAACGCACCTCGGCTTCGATGGCGTGTTTCGCGCTGACCCAATGGATGGTGCCCTTGACCTTGCGATTGGCGCCCTCCATCCCATGGCGTGATCCGGGGTCGAGCGTGCAGCGGAGTTCAGAAACGTTGCCAGTTGCATCCTTGACCACTTCGTCGCAGCGCACGATGCCGACACCGCGCAGCCGTACTTCCCCGCCCGGCACCAGTCGCTTGAAGCCCTTGGGCGGGACCTCGGCGAAATCCTCGCGTTCGATCAGTACGTCGCGTGCGAACGGCACTTCGCGGGTGCCGAACGATTCGTCCTTCGGATGGTTCGGAAACGCCAGCATTTCCTCGTGGTCGTCCGAAAGGTTGGTGATCACGAGCCGCAGCGGATCGAGTACCGCCATCCGGCGCGGCGCGTGTGCGTCGAGATCCTCACGCACGCAGTTCTCGAGTACCCCGTAGTCGATCACGCTGTTCTGCTTGGAAAGCCCGGCGCGCTCCCAGAACAGGCGGATCGCGGCGGCGGTGAAGCCGCGCCGGCGCACCCCGGCCAGCGTCGGCATCCGCGGATCGTCCCAACCATCCACGCGCCTTTCGTTCACCAGTTCCAGCAGCTTGCGCTTGCTCATCACGGTGTAGGAAAGATTGC